>NZ_JBEXYN010000013.1:0-136407 GCF_040630935.1 Streptomyces sp. NPDC005722 | reverse complement strand
GGCGGTGCTCAGGGTGTGGGTGTGGTCGTCGCCCAGAACGCGGCGTTGCCGCGTCAGAGTGTCCTCGGCGAGGGTACGAGCCTGCTCCCTCTCGCCGAGCTCGGCCAGATGGATGGCAAGGTTGGAGGCGGTGCTCAGGGTGTGGGTGTGGTCGTCGCCCAGAACGCGGCGTTGCCGCGTCAGAGTGTCCTCGGCGAGGGTACGAGCCTGCTCCCTCTCGCCCAGCGCGGCCAGCCAGTTGGCGAGGTTGGAGGCAGCGCCGAGGGTGTCGGGGTGGTCCTCGCCCAGGACACGGCGTTGCCGCGTCAGGGTGTCCTCGCCGAGGGTGCGGGCGGCGTCGTGGTTGCCGATGTCGGCGTGGGCGCGGGTCAGGAAGGTGGCGGCCACCAGGGTGTCGTAGTGGTCGGGGCCCAGGGTGTCGGTCCATGCGTGAAGCAGGTGTTGGAGACGATCCAGGGCGGTGCGGGGCTGACCGCGCTCCATCAGGTACCAGCACGCGTCGCAGGCTGCGTAGCGTGCGACGTTGGTTGTGAGGGCGCCCGGGTTGATGGCGAGCAGGTGGGGCAGCAGGTCGGGCCAGCGTGGCCAGGTGGCCGGGTCGGCGGCGTCGCCGGGGTATGCGGCTTCGATGACCCAGCTGGCGTTGTCGGCGGCGTGGGCGTGCTGCGGGGGGGTGAGCTGGTCACGGAGGACGGCTTGGGTGAGGCGGTGCAGCTGGACGCTGCCGCCGCTAACGCGGGCCAGGCCGTGCCGGTCCAGGGCGCTTAGTACCCGTTGCACCGTTCGTGGTCCAGCCAGGATGCGAGCCACGGCGTTGTCGTTGGGGTTGTCGGACGATTTGCAGGCGTGGAGGGGGAAGGGGTCGGGGGCCAGGAGGGCGCAGGCGTTGAGCAGGGCGGCGGCGTCGGGGTCCTGCCCTGCCAGGCGTTGGGTGCTGAGCCGGATCTGGCCGGCCAGGGAGTACGGGTAGCCCAGCGGGGCGTCGCTGTCGGTGGCCTCGGCGGCATTGCGGGCGAGCTGGTCCAGGTACTGGTCGGGGATGAAGGCGGTCAAGGCTTCGCCAGCTTGCGCCAGCGCCAGCGGCAAGTCGTCCAATGCCTGCGCAATCCGGTCAGCGTCCACATCGCCCAGACTGGGTGTGCGGCTGCGCAGCAGGGCGACGGCTTCCGGTCTGGGCAGGGTGTCGACGTCGATGGGGGCGGCGAGGCTGTGCCAGCGGGGGTTGCGGGAGGTGATCAGCACATGCCCCGTCCCGTCCGGGCGATACGGCCGCAACGCGGCGGGATCTTCGGCGTTGTCGAAGACCAGCAGCCACCGCGACCGCCCCCGCAATTCCCTCTTCAAATCGATCAGCGCTTCGTCCACGGGGGTGTCGGCTTGGGCGGCGCCGGTCTCCACCGCGAGGGCGGCAAGCTGGTCGGGGATGAGGGCGGGATCTTCGGCGTTGATCCACCAAGCCAGTTCGTATTCGTTGCTGAAGCGGTGGGCGTATTCGATGGCCAGTTGGGTCTTGCCGACCCCGCCCCGCCCGTTCAACGCCAGCACCGTCACCGTCCCGGCACCGGTCAGCCGCTCCCGGGTTCGAATGAGGGCGTCGTCCCGGCCGGTGAAACCCGCATTCCGCCCGGGGATGTTCCACACCCGCGGCAGACCACTGCCGGGAAGCCGCGGCCCGGTCGCCCCCACCCGCTGCAACCTGCCCGCCGTGCCCCGCTGCCCCGGAAACCCCGGAGGTGTCGTCGGGACGCCGTCCGGGCCACTCACCGCCCCCAACAGCACCTCCCGAGCGGTGCCCTCCTCCAGGTCGAACAGATCCCGGTACAGGAGCGGCTTCAGAAGGGGCGGGGCGGTCACCTTCTCGATGCGCAGCGGAACCAGCTTGTCCTTACCAGTCAGCACCGCTGTCCACTCATCTGTGGTGAACCGGTCGGAGTCGAAGTAGGCGGCGGAATACAACGCGACCATCCGGTTGCCCTGCTCCAGCGCCTGGTTCATCCGCAGGATGAAGTTCTCCCCCGCTCCCCAGTGCCAGGCGTCCAACTCAACGTCATAGCCGGCGTCCGTCAGGTGCCAGGCCACCCACTCCGCCCACGCCCGATCCGGCGACGCATAACTGACGAACAACCGCCCGCCACCCACGAGAACAGAACCCCCGCCGTCCACACCGCACCCCCGACCTCACCACGTCCCACCACTGAGGCTAGAACCACCACCACCCACCCCGCCCCCACTTCGCCACACAACACCCCAAGCCGTTTCCCGGAACGCCGAGCCCAGGACCAGCGGTCGCGGAGGCTATTGAAAGCCGTGTGCCGGCAACGAGGTCGGGGATCCTCACCCTGTCCGTGGGGCGTTTCGGTCTGGGCGCTCAGGAGCCCTTGGGTGAGCGAGCGGAGCTCTCATTGCTGTCAGTGTTCGGGGACTGCTTCGAGGAGGTTGGGAACGCCGCAGGCGGTGGCCAGGAGGTCCGCGTAGGCGGTCAGGGTGGTGCGGGCGTCACGCAGCGCGGTGCGGAGCTCTCCGGCCTTGGGCCAGGCCTGCTCATGGTCGCGCCGGGAGCCGTCTGCGGGGCGGCGTGTCTCCCAGTCCTCCAGGGCGGGGTGCCAGGAAGCCAGCAGCGGGCGGAGACCGTAGTTGAGCATGGCCACGGCCAGATAGCCGAAGTTGTACTGGCCGTTCTTCTTGGGCTCGGCAACGTCGGGGCCGTACTTACGCAGCACCTCGCGGGTGGTATTAAACAGCGAATACAGGCTGCTCAGTGCTTCCCGCAGCAAGCCCTCGTCCTCACGAAGCGGCACCACCGAGACGCGGGTGACCAGCTCGACGTACAGCTCCCAGGCCGCGCGCCGTTCCGTGTCGTTGGGTTCCCAGGTGCCGGCAATCTCCAGCACCCGCAGGTTCAGCTTCACCTCTACGCTCTTCGGCGCCCGCACCATCATCCGCTCCTTCGCCCGGCTTCCGTGACCTGAAGGATTCGCCCCTCGCGGTCACCGTATCGGCCCGATCACGGGTGACGCTGCGACCTCGGAGTCATCGAAGAATTGGAACCCGACGTTTCGCTATCCGAGGCCATCCAGCACACGGGCGGTGCTCAGGGTGTCGGGGTGATCTTCGCCCAGGACGCGGCGACGTCGGGTCAGGGTGTCCTCGGCCAGGGCGCGGGCCTGTTCGGTTACGCCGAGCGCGGCCAGCCAGATCGCGAGGTTGGAGGCGGTGGTCAGGGTGTTGGGGTGGTCCTCGCCCAGGACGCGGCGACGTCGGGCCACGGTGTCCTCGGCCAGGGCGCGGGCCTGTTCGGTTACGCCGAGCGCGGCCAGCCAGATCGCGAGGTTGTGGGCGGTGAGCAGGGCGTCGGGGTGGTCGTCGCCCAGGACATGGCGTTGCCGGGTCAGGGTGTCCTCGGAAGTGGCGTCTCCCCTCGCCCGGCGTCCGTATGACCTTCGCCATGCCGGGGTGTCGTTCTGGCTCAGCTCGGGAGTGGACCCGATGGAGTGCGCACGGAGGGCCGGCCACAGCCTCGCCGTCCTTCTGCGGGTCTACGCCAAGGTGCTCGCGCACACACGGGAGCGGGCCAACGAGCGCATCGACGCGGCGCTCAGGGAGTGGCACACGCCGGAGCCTCCGTCCCCCGGGGACACCTGGGGGACACGCCCTGATCAGGGCTGCTACTCATCCGAGACAGGGTGAGACAAAGCCACTGTTTTCGGTTCTTGTTCGGTAGTGCTGGAACGGGCACGAAAAAAGCCCCTCTGATCAGCGTTTCCACTGGTCAGAGGGGCTTTTCGCTCCTGTGGCGGCGCCAGGATTCGAACCTGGGTAGGCTAAGCCGACGGATTTACAGTCCGCTCCCATTGGCCACTCGGGCACACCGCCTGGGAAGTGTCTCCGCGGGCCGCTTGTGTGCGGTCCCCGTGGCGACGTCGTAAACAATACCCGATGCGCGGGGGTGCTCCGCCACCCTATTGATCAGCGCTTCGGGCGGGTCCGGTGGCTAGGCTTGCGGGGGCGGCCCGGAGGCGGGTCGCGGACCCGACGGATCAGAGCCAAGGAGCCAACTGAAGATGGCCGACTCCAGTTTCGACATCGTCTCGAAGGTCGAGCGGCAGGAGGTCGACAACGCCCTCAACCAGGCCGCCAAGGAGATCTCGCAGCGCTACGACTTCAAGAACGTCGGCGCGTCGATCTCGTGGTCCGGGGACAAGATCCTGATGCAGGCCAACTCCGAGGAGCGGGTCAAGGCCATCCTGGACGTCTTCGAGACCAAGCTGGTCAAGCGGGGGATCTCGCTGAAGTCGCTGGACGCGGGCGAGCCCCAGCTGTCCGGCAAGGAGTACAAGATCTTCGCGACCATCGAGGAAGGCATCTCGCAGGAGAACGCCAAGAAGGTCGCCAAGATCATCCGCGATGAGGGGCCCAAGGGCATCAAGGCGCAGGTCCAGGGCGAGGAGCTGCGCGTGACGTCCAAGAGCCGGGACGACCTGCAGGCCGTCATCGCACTGCTGAAGGGCAAGGACCTCGACTTCGCGCTGCAGTTCGTGAACTACCGCTGAGCGAGGCCCTGCCGAGGCCCCGGCCGGGAGGAGGCGGCCGGGGCCTTCGCCACGCGCACGACGGGGCGCATTCGGAGGGTGCCGCCCGGGAAGCCGCCGCAGGTGCGTAGTGTCTTCCTGTTAGGTCTCCCCAGGACCGCCCCGCCCGTCGACGGCGGACCCGGGGCAGCGTCTCGAGGATGGAGCCGGGCATGCACAGCCGCACCGCTTTGGTCGAGGACCTGATGAGCCGCTTCCCGCACGTCCCCCGCGAGGCGGTCATCAAGGAGGACCTGCTGCGCGGCGGGATCGCGTTCGACGAGTCGGCGCTCAGCGGCAACGAGGACGGCGACGTCAAACCGAAGTCGTACTTCATCTTCTCCTTCGACCACCGCACCCTCCCCGAGTTGGGCGCCGCCGCGCTGAAGCGGCCGCCGGAGGAGATCGTGCTCACCGGCGGGCCGTACGACCTGCGCCGCACGGTGGTGTCGGTGCGGGTGAACCCGGCCTCGCCGTACCGCGTGCGGGCGGGCGGACGCGGGGTGCTCGGGCTCTACCTCGACGGGGTGCGCATCGCGGACGTCGGCCTGCCGCCGATGCCGGCGTACTACCGGCACACCCTGGAGAACGGTAAGTCGGTGATGGAGGTCGCGCCGACGATCCAGTGGGGCTACCTGATCTACCTGACGGTCTTCCGCGTGTGCCAGTACTTCGGCGCCAAGGAGGAGTGCCAGTACTGCGACATCAACCACAACTGGCGCCAGCACAAGGCGGCCGGCCGCCCCTACACGGGCGTGAAGCCGGTCGAGGAGGTGCTGGAGGCGCTGGAGATCATCGACAAGTACGACGAGACGAAGTCCTCCACCGCCTACACCCTGACCGGCGGGGCGATCACCTCCAAGGTCGCCGGGCGCGACGAGGCGGACTTCTACGGCCACTACGCGAAGGCCATCGAGGAGCGCTTCCCCGGCCGCTGGATCGGCAAGGTCGTCGCGCAGGCGCTGCCCAAGGAGGACGTGCAGCGCTTCAAGGACTACGGCGTGCAGATCTACCACCCCAACTACGAGGTGTGGGACCGCCGTCTGTTCGAGCTGTACTGCCCCGGCAAGGAGCGTTACGTCGGCCGGGACGAGTGGCACCGGCGCATCCTGGACTCGGCGGAGATCTTCGGCCCGCGCAACGTGATCCCCAACTTCGTGGCGGGCGTGGAGATGGCGGAGCCGTTCGGCTTCACCAGTGTCGGGGAGGCGATCGACTCCACGGCGGAGGGCCTGCGCTTCTTCATGTCGCGGGGCATCACGCCGCGTTTCACGACCTGGTGCCCGGAGCCGACGACCCCGCTGGGCAAGGCGAACCCCGAGGGCGCGCCGCTGGAGTACCACATCCGCCTGCTGGACGTGTACCGCTCGACGCTGGAGGAGTACGGGCTGAGCTCGCCGCCCGGGTACGGCCCGGCCGGTCCCGGCAACGCGGTGTTCTCGGTGAGCTCGTTCATGGACAGCCTCCCGGCGTCGGCGCCCGCCGGAGTGAGCTGAGTGCCGGGCCTGCTGATCGTGCATCACACGCCGTCGCCCAACCTGCAGGCGATGTTCGAGGCGGTGGTCGCGGGCGCGACCACCGACGAGATCGAGGGCGTGGGCGTGGTGCGGCGGGCCGCCCTCGCGGCGACCGCCTCCGACGTGCTCGCGGCGGACGGCTACCTGCTGGGCACGACGGCGAACCTCGGCTACATGTCGGGGGCGCTCAAGCACTTCTTCGACCAGGTCTACTACCCCTGCCTGGACAGCACGCGCGGCCGCCCGTTCGGCTTCTACGTGCACGGCGGCAACGACGTCACGGGGACGGTGCGCGGGATCCGGTCGATCACCACGGGCCTGGGCTGGGAGCAGGCGGCGGCGGAGGTGACGGTCACCGGGGAGCCGTCCAAGGCCGATCTGCGGGCCTGCTGGGAACTGGGCGCGACGCTGGCCGCCGGCCTGGCGGAGTGACCGCACGGGCCCGGTGCCGACGTGCCGGGCCCATGCCCCCGTCCTACCGTGGAGGTGGAGGGAAGGGGGCAGCACCTATGGCACCCCGTGTCCTGGACGACGCGGCCCTGGACGCCCTGCGCGACGGCTTCGCCGGCGACGTCGTCGCACCGAGGGACGCGTCGTACGACGAGAGCCGCACCCTGTTCAACGCGATGATCGATCGCCGTCCGTCCGTGATCGCCCTGTGCGAGACGGTGGACGACGTCGCCGCGGCCATCCGCTTCGGCCGCGAGCGCGGGCTGGAGGTCTCCGTCCGCGGGGGCGGCCACAGTGTCTCCGGCAACGCGCTGACCGACAGCGGCATCGTCGTCGACCTGCGGCGCATGCACGCGGTGGTGGTCGACCCGGCGGCGCGCACGGCGCGGGTGGGCGGGGGCGCCACGATGAGCCATCTGGACCGGGCGACGCAGCCGTTCGGCCTGGCCACCACGGGGGGCCGGGTGTCCACGACCGGGGTGGGCGGTTTCACCCTCGGCGGCGGATCGGGCTGGCTGGAGCGGAAGTTCGGGCTGGCCTGCGACAACCTGGCGGAGGCCGAGCTGATGACGGCGGACGGCACCATGGTGCGGGCCGCCGAGGACGAGAACCCGGAGCTGTTCTGGGCGCTGCACGGGGGCGGCGGCAACTTCGGTGTCGCCACCTCGCTCACACTGCGGCTGCACCCGCTGCCCGCCGCCACCCTGGCCGTGCTGCTGTGGCCGCCGGAGGCCGGTCCCGAGGTGCTGCGCGCCTACCGCACCCTGCTGGCGTCGGCGCCGGACGAGGTGGGCGGGGGCATGCTCTTCCTGACCGGGCCGCCGGAGGAGTTCGTGCCCGAGCACCTGGTGGGCACGCTGGCCTGCGCCGTGGTGTTCACGTACGCGGGCACCGAGGACGCGGCGCGCGAGGTGCTGGAACCGCTGCTCGCGCTCGCCCCGCACGGCCGCATGGTGGCGGAGATGCCCTACGCGGACCTGCAGTCGGCGCTCGACGACCCGCCGGGCTACCGGAACCACTGGTCGGCGGAGTACCTGGACGACTTCCCGGACGCGGCCGTGGAGCGCTTCTGCGCGCGTGCCCGGGACATGGTGGTCCCCTCCCCCTCCCAGCACGTGCTGTTCCCCGTGGGCGGCGCCGTGGCGCGCCCTCCGGCCGACTACCCGCTGCCCTGGCGCCGGGCGCCGTGGGTCGCGCACCCCTTCGGCCTGTGGGCGGATCCGGCGGACGACGAGCGGGCCCGGAAGTGGGCGCACGACGTCCGCGCCGACCTGCGGCAGTGGTCCTCGGGCGCGGTCTACCTGAACTTCATCGGCAACGAGGGCGAGGGCCGGGTGATCGCCGGTCTCGGCGCGCACAACCTGGGGCGGCTGGGCCGGGTGAAGACCGAGTACGACCCGGAGAACGTGTTCCGGCTCAACCACAACATCGAGCCGGGCTGAGGCCCTGCCGGGGCGTTCCGGGCGCCGGGTTCAGCGGGTGGCGTACGGGGCGTCCACGGGGACGATCTCGCGGCCGAGCGGCACCAGGGAGATCGGCACCATCTTGAAGTTGGCGATGCCGAACGGGATGCCGATGATCGTCAGGCAGAAGCCGATGCCCGCGATCACGTGGCCGATGGCGAGCCAGATCCCCGCGAAGACCAGCCAGATGATGTTCCCGAGCAGCGACCCGACCCCCGCGTCGCGGCGTTCCACCGTGGTGCGGCCGAAGGGCCACAGCACGTAGTTGGCGATCCTCAGGGACGCGATCCCCCAGGGGATGGTGACGATGAAGATGAACATCAGCAGGCCCAGCAGGGCGTAGCCGATCGCCATCCACAGGCCCCAGATCACCAGCCACACGACGTTCAGGACGATGTTGACCGCCTTCATGGCCCAAGCCTCCCATGCGTCCGGTGGCCCCGCCCGTCAGGGGGGCGCGGGAGCCGCCGCTCCGTCAGGCGTCCCCCACAGGGCCCGTACCCGCGTACGGGCCGGACCGCACGCCGGTGTCAGCGGCGGTGGCCGGCCATCTCCTCGAGGCGGGCGATGCGCTCGCCCATCGGGGGGTGGGTGGAGAAGAGCTTGGAGACGTCGCCGGGGCGGAACGGGTTGGCGATCATGAGGTGGCTGGTGGTCTCCAGCCGGGGCTCGGGCGGCAACGGGGCGCGCTTGGTGCCCGTCTCCAGCTTGCGCAGCGCGGAGGCGAGGGCGAGCGGGTCGCCGGTGAGGCGGGCGCCGGAGGCGTCGGCCTCGTACTCCCGGGAGCGGCTGACGGCGAGCTGGATGAGGGAGGCGGCGACGGGGCCGAGGATCATCATCAGCAGCAGGCCGAACAGGCCGGGGCCCTCGTCGTCGTCGGAGCGGCCGACGGGGATCAGCCAGGCGAAGTTGACCAGGAACACGACCACGGAGGCCAGGGCGCCCGCGACGGAGGAGATGAGGATGTCGCGGTTGTAGACGTGGCTCAGTTCGTGGCCGATGACGCCGCGCAGTTCGCGCTCGTCGAGGAGGCGCAGGATGCCCTCGGTGCAGCACACGGCGGCGTTGCGCGGGTTGCGGCCGGTCGCGAAGGCGTTGGGGGCCTCGGTCGGGGAGATGTAGAGCCGCGGCATGGGCTGCCGGGCGGAGGTGGAGAGTTCGCGCACCATGCGGTAGAGCGCCGGCGCCTCGAACTCGCTGACCGGGCGGGCACGCATGGAGCGCAGCGCGATCTTGTCGCTGTTCCAGTACGCGTAGGCGTTGGTCCCGAGGGCTACGACGAGTGCGACGATCAGTCCGGTACGGCCGAAGAAGCTGCCGATGACCAGGATGAGAGCCGACATTCCGCCCAGGAGCGCGGCGGTCTTCAGGCCGTTGTGCCGGCGGTGCACGGTACACCCTCCAAGTTGTGCATCGGGAGGACCTTCTCTCCTCGTCCAAGGAGAACCTCCCGTAGGGGCCAACGCCACCGGAGGGGCGTTAGTTCCCTTGTGCACCTTCCTGCCGGGTGCTCAGAGCAGGGTCGCGGAGGCGAAGCGGAGGACGAGCTGGGGCGCTCCGGACAGCACGACGCCGACGACGGCGGTGATCGCGATGGCGGCGCCGAGCGGGCGCGAGGGACCCGCAGGGCGGACCGCTGCGGCCGGCTCCGTGCCGGGCTTCGCGAAGAGCAGGAACGTCCAGCGGAGGTAGTACACGAGGGCGATCACGACGTTGACGGCCATGACCGCGGCCAGCCAGCCGAGGCCCGCGTCGACGGCCGAGGAGAAGACGGCGACCTTGGCGAACAGGCCGATGACGCCGGGCGGCAGGCCGGCCAGGCAGAGCAGGAAGAAGGCCATGGCGAGCGCGGCGAGGGGGTGGCGGCCGTGCAGGCCCCGGTAGTCGGTGAGCCGGTTCTGCGGGGCGGAGCGGCCGACGAGCGCGGCGACGCCGAAGGCGCCGAGGTTCACGGCGGCGTACATCAGCGCGTAGGCGAGGGTGGTGCCGACCTGGCGGTCGGGGTCGGTGTACGCGGCGGCGGCGATCGGGACCAGCAGGTAGCCCGCCTGGCCGATGGACGACCAGGCCAGCAGGCGGACGGCGCTGCGCGGGCGGTCGGGGCGCTGCACCAGCGCGGCGACGTTGCCGACGGTCATCGTGAGGGCGGCCAGGACGGCGACGGCGGGGCCCCAGACGTGCGCGTACGGCCGGAAGGCGACGACGGTGACGAGGATGAGGCCGGCGAACCCGGCGGCCTTGCCGACGACCGACAGGTAGCCGGCGACGGGGAGCGGGGCACCGGTGTAGGTGTCGGGCACCCAGAAGTGGAAGGGGGCGACGGCGAGCTTGAAGGCGAAGCCGACGACGGTGAGGGCGGCGCCCGCGGCGGCGAGCGTGTCCAGGCGGGGGTCGACGTTCTGCAGTCCCTTGGCCATGGCCTCCAGGTGGAGGGTGCCGGTGGCGGCGTAGACGAAGCTGACGCCCAGCAGGGTGACGGCGGTCGCGGCGACCGAGGAGAGGAAGAACTTCAGGGCCGCCTCGCTCGACAGCCGGTCGCCGCGGCGCAGGCCGACCAGGGCGAACGAGGGGAGCGTGGTGACCTCCAGGGCGATCACGAGGGTCGCCAGGTCGCGGGAGGCGGGCAGCAGCGCGGCGCCGGAGGCGGAGGAGAGCAGCAGGAACCAGAACTCGCCGGCGGGCAGCTCGTCGAGGGTGTGCACCGACAGCAGGGCGGCGACGAGCGCTCCGGCCAGCACCAGCAGCTGCACGACGAGCGTGAAGCGGTCGGCGACGTAGGAGCAGTCGGCGGGGCTGCCGACGAGGCAGAAGGTGGTGCGGTCGCCGTCGAGCAGCGGCAGCAGGCTGAGCCCGGCCAGCACGAGTCCGGCGAGGGTGATCGCCACCAGGGGCCGCTTGCGGCCCTCGGGCAGGAAGAGGTCGGCGACCAGCACGACGATCGCGGCCACCGCCACGATGCCGGGCGGGGCGATCGCGGCCCAGTCGACCGACTGGACGACGGAGGTGGCGAGGGCGCTCATCAGCTGCCTCCGAGCAGGGTGCGAACGGCCGGGTCGGTGAGGCCGAGCAGGGCGGCGGGCCACAGGCCGGCGAGGACGGTCAGGACGACGAGCGGGGTCCAGGCCGCGAACTCGTAGCCCCGGACGTCCGCGAGCTCCGGCGCGGCGTGGACGGTGTCGCGTTCGCCCATGCACACGCGGCGTACGACGACGAGCAGGTACGCGGCGGTGAGCAGGGTGCCGAAGGCGGCGACCGCGGTGAAGACCAGGTAGGCGCCGCGGTCCAGGCCCGGGGCGGGCTTGAAGGAGCCGAACATCGCCAGCATCTCGCCCCAGAAGCCGGCCAGGCCCGGCAGGCCCAGGGAGGCGACGGCCGCGAAGGCGAGCAGGCCGCCCATGCGGGGTGCCTTGCCGTACAGCGCGGCGCCGGTCTGCCCGGCGAGGGTGTCCAGGTCGGTGGAGCCGTAGCGGTCCTTGAGGGCGCCGACCAGGAAGAAGAGCAGGCCGGTGATCAGCCCGTGGGCGACGTTGGCGAAGAGCGCGCCGTTGACGCCGGTGGGGGTCAGGGTGGCGATGCCCAGCAGCACGAAGCCCATGTGGCCGACGGAGCTGTAGGCGATGAGGCGCTTGAGGTCGCCGCCCCCGCCGCGCCGGGCGAGGGCCAGGCAGGCCAGCGACCCGTAGACGATGCCGACGACCGCGAAGGCGGCCAGGTAGGGCGCGAAGGTCTGCATGCCCTCGGGGGCGACCGGCAGCAGGATCCGTACGAACCCGTACGTGCCCATCTTGAGCAGGACGCCGGCCAGGAGCACCGAGCCGACCGTGGGGGCGGCGGTGTGGGCGTCGGGGAGCCAGCTGTGCAGCGGCCACATCGGGGCCTTGACGGCGAGGCCGAGGCCGATGGCGAGGACGGCGATCAGCTGCGTGGAGTGACCGAGCGGTGACCCGTTGTCAGTGGCGAGTGCCACCATGTCGAATGTGCCCGCCTTCAGCCCGATGAGGAGCAGGCCGAGCAGCATGATCACGGAACCGAGCAGTGTGTAGAGGATGAAGCGGAGGGCGGACTTCTCCCGCTTCTCGCCGCCCCAGCGGGCGATGAGGAAGTACATCGGGATGAGGACGGTCTCGAAGGCGAGGAAGAAGAGCACCAGGTCGAGCACGGCGAAGGTGGCGAGCGTGCCCGTCTCCAGGAGGAGCAGGAGCGCCACGAAGGCCTTCGGGGAAGGACCCGCGGGCATCTTGAAGTAGCTGTAGAGCGCGCAGAGGAAGGTCAGCAGCGCGGTCAGGACGAGGAGGGGGAGGCTGATGCCGTCGATGCCGAGGTGGATGCGGACGCCGAGCGCCGGGATCCAGCTGATGTCGGTGTTCGCCTGCATCGTCGCGGGGTGGTCGTGGTCGAAGCCCGCGGCCAGGACGATGCTCAGGACGAGGACGAGCCCGGTGACGGTGACGCCGTGGCGGAGCACCGCCTGGTCGGGGTTCCTCCCCTTCAGACCGGGCGGGGGCGGCAGCAGGGCCGCGGCGGCGCCGAGCAGCGGCAGGAGGACGGCGGCCGCGAGGACGTACTGGAGGACGGTGTCGTTCACGGCTCACGCTCCGACGGCGACGAGGACGGCGAGGATCACGGAGCCGGCCAGCAGCACGCTGATATAGGTCTGCACGTTGCCCGTCTGGGTGCGGCGTACGAGGGCGCCGAGCAGCCGGGGCAGTCCGCCCGCGCCGCGGACGTACGTCTCGACGACCTCACGGTCGAGGAAGCGGACGAGGCCGGAGGCGGCAAGCACGGGGCGGACGAAGAGCGCCGCGTAGAGGGCGTCGAGACGGAAGCCGTGGGAGGCGGGCCCGAAGAGCGGGCCGAGCAGCAGGCGTCCGGGGTCGGCGGGGTCCTGGGCGGCGGCGACGTCCCCGTAGACCTGCTCGTGGGTCTGCAGGGCCGCGGCCTCGGTGAGCGCCGGCTCCTCCTCGGCGGCCTCGGCGGTGACGACCGCGCCGAGCGGGGTGCCGCGGCGGGACGCGGTCGCCTGCCAGGCGCCGTAGGTCGCGAGGATGCCGACGACGGCGAGGCCGACGCCGAGGATCGAGGTGACCAGGGTCGGGGCGAGGGCGTTGCCGTCCAGCCAGGAGGGGAGGTCGAGGAGCGAGGGCACGAGGGCGACGGCGCCGAAGGCGAGGGTCGGAACGGCCAGCACCCACAGGACGAGGGCCATGACGGCCGGTTCCCTGCCGTGGGCCTCGGGGGCCGTGGCGCCGTGGCCGCGGAAGGCGAGGAGGAACAGGCGGGTCGCGTAGCCCGCGGTGAGCACGGCGGTGATCAGCGCGGCGACCAGGACGAGCCAGCCGACGGCCGAGGGCACGGCCTCGGCGTGGCCGGAGGCGGCGTGCTCGGCCGCCCGCAGCACCGACTCCTTGGAGAAGAAGCCGGAGAAGGGCGGGACGGCGGCCAGGGCGGCCAGCGCGATGGCCATGGTCCACATGGCGTCGGGGACGCGCTTGCCGAGGTCGCCCATGCGGGACATCGCGGCCAGCGAGTTGGTGCCTGCGGCGTGGATGACGACGCCGGCGGCGAGGAAGAGGAGGGCCTTGAAGGCACCGTGCGAGACGAGGTGGAACACGGCGGCGCTGCGGTCGCCGACGGCGAGTGCGGCGGCCATGTAGCCGAGCTGGCCGATCGTCGAGTAGGCGAGCACGCGTTTGATGTCGTCCTGCGCGAGCGCGGCCAGTCCCGAGCCGATCATGGTGACGGCGGCGAGCACGCCCAGCACCGCCAGGGTGACGGTGGAGGCCTCGAAGACCGGCAGCAGCCGGGCGACGAGGTAGATGCCGGCCGCGACCATCGTGGCGGCGTGGATCAGCGCGGACACCGGGGTGGGGCCGGCCATCGCGTCGGGCAGCCAGGTGTGCAGCGGGAACTGCGCCGACTTGCCGGCGACCCCGGCGAGGAGCAGCAGGCCGACGACGGTCGGGTGCGCGATCTGGCCGTGGGTGGCGGCGGTCAGGATGCCGTTGATCCGGAAGGTGCCGGCGTCGGCGGCGAGCGCGAACACACCGATCAGGAAGGGGACGTCACCGAGCTTGGTGACGAGGAAGGCCTTGAGGGAGGCGGCCCGGGCGACCTCGGTCTCCCAGTAGTGGCCGACCAGGAAGTACGAGCAGATGCCCATGACCTCCCAGCCGACCAGCAGCACCATCAGGTCGCCGGTGTAGACGACCAGGAACATGGCGGCGGTGAAGAGGGAGACGAGGGCGGAGTAGGAGGCGTAGCGCGGGTCGTGGCGCAGGTAGGCCGTGGAGTACAGCTGCACGCAGGTGGCGACCAGGCCGACGAGGACGGCGATCAGCACCGCGAAGCCGTCGAGGTGCAGGGCGAGGTCGACGGGCACGGAGCCGGTCGGGGTGAGCCGGGTCGCGGCGTCGGTGGCCGGGCCGCTGCCCTGCCGTACGGCGACGACGACGGCCAGCACGAAGGCGGTCGCGGTGGGCAGCACGGCCAGCGGCCGGACGAAGCCGGGGGCGGTGCGGCCGAGCAGCAGGCCGCCGACGGCGCCGAGGAAGGGCAGGAGGGGGACGAGGACGGCGAGGGTCGTCAGGGTCACGCTGCGGCCTCGGCCTTCTCTTCGGGTGCGGAGGGCCCGTCCCCTTCGCCCTGCGGGTCGTGCGGGTCGTGCGGTCCGTGCTCGGCGAGGTCGGTGAGGCGGTCGACGTCCGAGCTGCCCCGGTTGCGGTACACGAGCAGGACGACGGCGAGGCCGATGCCGATCTCGGCGGCGGCGATGACGATGACGAACAGCGTCAGCGCCTGCCCGGCGTGGAGGGTGTCGCGGAGCCAGACGTCGAAGGCGACCAGGTTGAGGTTGACCGCGTTCAGCATCAGCTCGACCGACATCAGGACGAGGATCGCGTTGCGCCGGGCGAGGACGCCGTACAGGCCGACGGAGAACAGGAGGGCGGCGAGGACGGCGGGGTAGGCGAGATGCATCAGCGCTCTCCCGGCTGCTGACGGGACTGCTTGCGGGACAGGACGATCGCACCGACGAGCGCGGCGAGCAGGAGCACGGACAGCGCCTCGAACGGCAGCACCCAGTGCCGGAAGAGGATCTGTCCGGTGACCTTGGTGGATCCCTGCGCGGCGCCGTCCACGTCGATCCAGGTGGCCCGGAAGGCGTCGACCACGACCCACACGAGCGTGCCCGCGGCGGCGACGGCCACGGCCAGCGCCGCGATCCGGTTGCCCGAATCGGCGTCCGGGGAACGGCCGATGGGCGCCTTGGTGAGCATCAGCCCGAACAGCACGAGCACGACGACGGACCCGACGTAGATCAGCACCTGCACCCAGGCGATGAACTCGGCGGTGAGGAGGAGGTATTCGACGGCCACGCCACCGAGCGCGACGACCAGCCACAGGGCGGCGTGCACCAGTTGCTTCGTGGTGACGCTGACGACTGCGGCGGCCAGGGTCGCGACGCCGACGAGGACGAAGACGATCTCGACGCCGGTCGGGGACAGGAAACCGGGGTGGGCGGCGGAGAGGTTCACGCGTCGCCCCCCGGCTCCTCGGCCTGGGTCTGGGTGGCCGCCTGGGCCTCGGCCTCTGCGGCGGCTGCCGCGGCGGCGGCCTTCTCCGCGGTCTTGCGGGCGGCGCCGATCTCCTTGGGCTCCTCGGCGGCGGGGTCGAGCGGCGGCGGGGCCGGCACCGTCCACATCCACTCGCGCAGCTTGTCGCGTTCGTGGGTGAGTTCGAGGATGTCGGTCTCCGCGTACTCGAACTCCGGCGACCAGAAGAGGGCGTCGAAGGGGCACACCTCGATGCAGATGCCGCAGTACATGCAGAGCGAGAAGTCGATGGCGAAGCGGTCGAGCACGTTGCGGCTGCGTTCGCGGCCGCCGGGGGTGGCGGCGGGCACCGTCTCCTTGTGGGAGTCGATGTAGATGCACCAGTCGGGGCACTCGCGGGCGCACAGCATGCAGACCGTGCAGTTCTCCTCGAACAGCGCGATCACACCACGGCTGCGGGGCGGCAGGTCGGGCTGCACCTCGGGGTACTGCGCGGTGTGCGAGCGGCGGGTCATCGTGCGCAGGGTGACGGCGAGGCCCTTGGCCAGGCCGGAACCGGGGACGCCCATCAGGAGATCACCACCTTCACCACGCCGGTGAGCGCGATCTGGGCCAGGGCGAGCGGGATGAGGACGGTCCAGGCGAGCCGCTGCAACTGGTCCTCGCGCAGCCGGGGGTAGGTGACCCGCAGCCAGATGACGACGAAGGCCAGGGCCGCGGTCTTGAGCAGCGTCCACAGCCAGCCGACGCTGCCGGACCAGGGGCCGTGCCAGCCGCCGAGGAACAGGACGGTGGTCAGACCGCACAGCACGACGATGCCGGCATACTCGGCGAGCAGGAACAGGGCGAAGCGCATCCCCGTGTACTCGGTGTACGCACCGAAGATGATCTCCGAGTCCGCGACGGGCATGTCGAACGGCGGGCGCTGGAGTTCGGCGAGGCCGGCGGTGAAGAACACGACGGCGCCGATCAGCTGCCACGGCGTCCACCACCAGGCGTACGCGTCGACGATGCCGGGCAGCGAGAGCGTCCCGGCCGCCATGGCGACGGACGCGGCGGCGAGCAGCATCGGCAGCTCGTACGACATCAGCTGCGCGGCGGTGCGCAGACCGCCGAGGAGGGAGAACTTGTTGGCGGAGGCCCAGCCGGCCATCAGCGAGCCGAGCACGCCGACGCCCATGACGGCGAGGACGAAGAACAGGCCCGCGTCGATGTCCTGACCGACGAGCCCGTCGGGGCCGACCGGGATCGCGACGAGCACGAGGAGGTAGGGCAGCAGCGCGACGGCGGGCGCGAGTTGGAAGATCTTCCGGTCCGCGTCGGCCGGGACCACGTCCTCCTTCTGCGCGAACTTCACGCCGTCGGCGACGAGCTGGGCCCAGCCGTGGAAGCCGCCGGCGTACATGGGCCCGAGGCGGCCCTGCATGTGGGCCATGACCTTGTGCTCGGTCTGGCCGACGACCAGGGGCAGGACGAGGAAGGCGACGAGCACGGCGAGCAGCCGGAGGATCACTTCGAGGGCGTCGCTCACGGTGTGCTGCCTCCTTCTGCGTCGTCGGGGTCGGAGCTGCCGGCGGCTTCGCCGCCCGGTGCGGGCCGCGCGGGTTCGTCCTCCGCGCCGCCGGCCGCTGTGGCTTCCCCTGCGGGAGGCCGGTCGCCGTCGGCCGCGTCGGGCCGCCCGTCCGCGGCCGGCGAACCCGCGGAGGGCTCGGCGGGGGCGGGGGCGGGCTCGGCGGGTGCCGCCTCGGGGGCGGGCGTGTCCCGGGGGACGTCCCAGGGGGCGTCCGGGGTGCGCTTGCGGGGCGTCGCGGGGGCCGCGGGGGTCTCCGTGGCCGGCGCCGCAGGGGTCCCTGCGGGGGCGGTCTGGCTGACGGAGCCGTCGCCGGCCGAGCGGGTTCGGCGCGGGGTCGCGGCAGGGGCGGCGGCCGGGGCCGCGTCGCCCTGGCTCGCGGAGCCCTCGGTGACGCTGCGGGTACGCCGTGCGGGGCGCTCGGCGGCGCCCGCCGCACCGGCACCCGCGGCACCGGCCGCGCGCGGGGTGCGGGCGGGTCGTGCCGGGGCGGGCGGCAACTGCCCCTTCAGCGGGCCCCACTCGTTGGGGTCGGGCACGCCCGGTGGCAGCATCTGGCGGCGCTTGGGCCCGCCGTGCTCGGACTCGCCCGGCTCCTTCGCGCCCGGCCAGGCCTTGGCGACGCGCGCCGCCAGCACGAAGTCCTTGCGCAGCGGGTGCCCCTCGAAACCGTCGGGCAGCAGCAGCGGCACCAGGTGCGGGTGGCCGGTGAAGCCGACGCCGAACATCTCGTGCGTCTCGCGCTCGTGCCAGGCGGCGCCCGCGTAGACGCCGGTGGCCGTCGCCAGGGCCGGTGCCTCGTGCGGGACGGTCGTACGGATCATCAGCCGCCGCACGGAGCCGACCGCGGGGGCCACGACGTGGGCGCAGACCCGGAAGCCGGTGCCGGGTTCGTCGACGGCGCTGAGCCAGTCGAAGAAGGTGCAGCCGAGGGTGTCCCGGGCGGCCCGCAGGGCGTCCGTCCACGACGCGGCGGGGACGTCGACGGTGAGCAGACCGTACGCCTCCTCCGCCGTGGCCCCGGCGCCGAAGACCTCGGCGACGGCGTCCGGTTCGGGGAGCCGGTCGAAGGGCGTGGTCACTTCGCGGCCTCCCCGGGCGGCGGCGGGGCCTGGACGAGGCCGCTGCGCAGCGCCGCGGTGGACGCGTGCGGGGTGCCGCCGTCGCCGTAGCGCTCGCCGAGCGATTCGCGGGCGATCTTCTCCTGGAGCTTGAGGATGCCCTGCAGCAGCGCCTCGGGTCGCGGCGGGCAGCCGGGCACGTAGACGTCGACGGGGATGATCTGGTCGACGCCCTTGGTCACCGAGTACGAGTCCCAGTAGGGCCCGCCGCAGTTGGAGCAGGCGCCGAAGGAGATGACGTACTTCGGCTCGGGCATCTGCTCGTACAGCCGCTTGACGGCCGGGGCCATCTTGTCGGTGACGGTGCCGGAGACGACCATGAGGTCGGCCTGGCGCGGGCCGGGCGCGAAGGGGATCACGCCGAGCCGGATGAAGTCGTGCCGGGCCATGGACGCGGCGATGAACTCGATGGCGCAGCAGGCGAGCCCGAAGTTGAAGACCCACAGGCTGTAGCGGCGGCCCCAGTTCAGGACCACCTTCATCGGTTCCGGCGCCAGGCGCGCCAGCGTTCCGAGGCGGCGCGGCTCCGGCAGGTACTCGGGAGTGCTCACATCGGTCACTTCGGTCACGTCCATTCCAGGACGCCCTTCTTCCAGGCGTAGAGCAGACCGACGGCGAGGAAGCCGAGGAAGACGAACATCTCGACCAGCGTCGTGCCGCCGTACCCCTCGGCGGCGAACACCGTCGCCCAGGGGAAGAGGAAGATCGCGTCGACCGCGAAGATGACGTAGAGGAAGGAGTAGACGTAGTAGCGGACCTGGGTGTGCGCCCAGCCCTCGCCGACGGGGTCGACGCCGCACTCGTACGTGAGCATCTTCTCCTGCGTCGGCACGACGGGCCGCAGCAGGCGACCGGCTCCGAAGGCCACGGTCACGAAGAGCACCCCGAGCACCGCGACCAGCCCGACGACCGAGTAGCCGTGGAAGTAGTCCACGTCCGTCCGCCCCTCGTTTCTCGTCGTAAGCGCGTTGTCCAGCGATCCCGGTGGATCTTTAGACGATCTGTACGAACGGAGTCTAGGCCCTGCCCCCCGGAGCCGAACCACCCGTCCTGACCGGTGGTACGGATAACCCCACCTTGTCCTGGCAGGCGCACCCCATGGCGGTGGCCGCCCCGTCCCCGGCAGGCTTGGCGTCATGACCATCAACTCCCAGCGCGGGGAAGCCGCCCCGCTGCCGCCGGCGCGCTTCGCCTTCGACGCCGTGACGTGGAAGGAGATCGCGTATCTCCTGGCGAACCTGCCCGTGGACCTCGTGGGCTTCGTCTTCGTGGTCGTCGTGCTCTACCTCGGCGTCGGGCTGTCGGTGACCGTGATCGGTCTGCCGCTGCTGGCGCTGGGGCTGGCCGGCTGCCGGCTGCTGGGGCGGCTGGAGCGGATACGGGCGCGCGGCATGCTCGGGGTGGCCGTGGAGGAGCCCCGGCAGCTGCGTCCCGGGCGGATGGGCTTCTTCCCCTGGCTGTGGACCTCGTTGAAGGACCCGGTGGGGTGGCGGCACGCGCTGTACTTCTTCATCCGGCTGCCGTGGGGGATCGCCACCTTCACCATCGCCCTGACCTCGCTCTTCGTGGCATGGCCGGTGCTGCCGTTCATCGCCAGGGGGCTGGCCAACGCCGACCGCGCGATGGTCCGCGGCCTGCTGTCGCCCTCCGACGAGCTGGAGCGGCGGATCGCGGAGCTGGAGTCGGACCGCGGCACCGTGGTGGACACCGCAGCCGCCGACCTGCGCCGCATCGAGCGCGACCTGCACGACGGGGCGCAGGCCCGGCTCGTGGCGCTCGCCATGGACCTGGGCCTGGCCAAGGAGAAGCTGCAGGAGGACCCGGAGGCGGCGGCGAGGATGGTCGACGACGCCCACGGCGAGGTGAAGCTGGCCCTGCAGGAGCTGCGCGACCTGGCCCGCGGCATCCACCCGGCCGTCCTCACCGACCGCGGCCTGGACGCCGCCCTGTCCTCGGTGGCCGCCCGTTGCACGGTGCCGGTGCAGGTCCAGGTGGACCTGGCGAGCCGCCCGGCGCCGGCGATCGAGGGCATCGCGTACTTCACCGTCTCCGAGCTGCTGCAGAACATCAGCAAGCACAGCGGGGCCCGCCGGGCCGTCGTCGAACTGTGGCGCTCGGACGGCCGGCTGATGATCCAGGTGCGTGACGACGGCCGGGGCGGGGCGACCACGTCGGGCGGCAGCGGTCTGGGCGGGCTGGCCGAACGGCTGGACTCGGTGGACGGTCTGCTGGTCGTCGACTCCCCGGCGGGCGGCCCGACGACGGTGACGGCCGAACTGCCCTGGCGGGACCGCGCCTGAGCCGCGCACGCAGAAGGCCGGCGCCCGTGGGGAGGGCGCCGGCCTTCTCCTGTTGCCGTCAGGCGGCGAGTCCGGCCTCCGTCGCCGGGGTGGCGGCGGGCTCGGGCCGGCTGTCGCGCATGACCAGGGCGGCCAGCAGGGCGGCGGCCAGGACGCCGACCGCGCCGATGGTGAAGGTGGTCGACATCGAGGCGGTGAACGCCTCCCGGGCCGCGCGGACCATGGCGCCGTCGCCGTGGGCGGCGGCCAGCGCTCCGGCGATGGAGTGCCTCGCCTCCTCGGGGGTGCCGGCGGGCATCCCGCGGGAGAAGCCGCTCGCCAGCAGCGAGCCGAGGATCGCGATGCCGAGCGCGGTACCGGCCTGCTGGATGGTGTCGTTCAGGGCGGAGCCGACGCCCGCCTTCTCCGCGGGGATGGTGCTCATCAGGGCGCCGACCGCGGCGGGCATCGCCAGGCCGGCACCGAGGCCGAGCAGGCCGAGGGCGACCGCGGGGACGGTGAAGCCGCTGCCCCCGGTGACGGTGGCCAGCAGCGCGAAGGAGGAGGCCATGACGAGCATGCCGCCGAGGATCAGCGGGCGGTTCCCGGTCCGCGCGGCGATCCTGGCGCCCAGGACGTTGCCGGCCAGCGCGGCGACGGCCAGCGGCACGAAGGCGGCGCCCGCCTTGACCGGCGAGTAGCCGAGCACGAACTGCAGGTACTGGGTGAGCACCAGCAGCAGGCCGCCGTTGCCGATCTGGACCAGGGTCAGCGAGAGCGAGCCGCCGCTGAAGTTGCGGTGCCGGAACAGGACCAGCGGCACCATGGGCGCGGCGGTGACGTTCTCCCAGACCACGAAGGCGCCGAGGGCGACGACCGCGACGGCCAGGGTGATCCCGGAGCGGCCGCCGACGGCGCCGTGCTGCGGCAGCTCGATGATCCACCAGACCAGGGCGGTCATGCCGGCCGCGGACAGCACGGCGCCGAGCGGGTCGGGCTTGCTCCAGGGGCCCTTGGACTCCGGCATGAGGGTGAGGCCGGCGAGGACGGCGAGCGCGACGACGGGGACGTTGATCAGGAAGATCGCGTGCCAGGAGAAGTGGTCGATCAGCACGCCGCCGAGCACCGGGCTGCCGACCAGGCCCAGCATCGACACCGAGCTCCACGCCGCCATCGCCTTGCCGCGCTCCTCCTCGTCGAAGACGGTGATGAGGATCGAGAGCGTCGAGGGCATGATCAGCGCGCCGCCGAGGCCCATCGCGACCCGTACGGCGATGACCTCGCCCGGGCTGGTGCAGAAGGTGGCGGCCAGCGAGGCGGCCCCGAAGAACAGCAGGCCGACGATCATCACCTTCCGGCGTCCGAACCGGTCGCCGAGGCTTCCCGAGGTCAGCAGCAGACCGGCGAAGACCAGGATGTAGGAGTCGAGGATCCACTGCGTGTCCTGGGCGCTCGCGCCGATGTCGCCGGTCATCGCGGGCACCGCCACGGTCAGCGCCATGCTGTCGACCACCAGGACCAGCGAACTGAGGCACAGCACGATCAGGATCCACCAGCGGCGTGGGTTGCGGGTTTCCATGGGGCGTCCTTCCCGGGACCTCGGTTCGTGCGTACACCGTTCCTTCGATGCGCACACTGTACGCACGGCGGAACAGTGTGCGCAACACCCATTCCTGTACGCTGATGCGAACGCTGTACGCAGCAGTCCCCGCCCCCGACACCTCGGCCACCGCCCGCAGGTCCCCGAAGGAGTGCCATGGCCGCCAGGACGAAGCCGAACCCGATCCCCTCCGTGTGGGCCCGCCGGCAGCGCGAGGCCGACCAGCCCGCGCTCAGCCGCGACGCGATCGTCCGCGAGGCGGTCGCCGTGCTGGACGCCGAGGGGATCGAGGCCCTCAGCATGCGCAAGCTCGGGGCCCGGCTGAACGCGGGCGCGACCTCGCTCTACCGGCACGTCGCGACCAAGGACGAGCTGATGGAGCTGGCCGTCGACGAGGTCGCCGCCGAGATCGCGGTCCCCGCCGCCGGCGGCGCCGACTGGCGCGCGGCGGTCACGGAGGCCGCCGGGTCCTTCCGCGCGACGGCGCTGCGCCACCCGTGGCTGTCCTCGGTCCTGGGCCAGGCGGGCCTCGCCTACCTGGGCCCCAACCTCATGTCGTACTCCGAGCGGCTGGCCGCCCTGTTGGCCGGCGCCGGCTTCCCCGAGCCGGGCCGGGCGATCGACACCCTGCTGAGCTACGTGATCGGCATGAGCACCACGGAGGCGGCCTGGCTCACCACGGTGGCCCGCTCCGGCGAGAGCGAGGCCGACTTCATCGCCCGCCTCATGCCCGCCGCGCAGGCCGCCGCGGCCCCCCACGACCACCTGTCCGCCTCCTACGCCGACCCCGCGGAAGCCGTCGGGGACCCGGTCGCGCTGCGCGAGGCCAAGTTCGCCTACGGCCTCGACGTCGTCCTGGACGGGCTGGCGCTGCGGCTGCCCCGCTGACCCCGTCCCGGTGCGGGCCGCCGCAGCCCGGGGGTGGGGTTTTCCCCAGGTCCCAGACGCCGATCCGCACCATGGGCGCGAGGTCCCCGGAGGAGGAGGCTGAAGGCACCACAGGCGGAGACAAGGCCGGTACGACGAAGAGGACGGACGTGACCATGGCATACGGATTCCCGGAGCCGCGCCAGCACCGGCTGCCCGCGGCGCTGCGCGCGCCGTTCGAGGCCCGCACCTGGCGCGAGCTCCTCTATCTGCTGCTGAACCTGCCGATGGGCGTCATCGGCTTCGTCTTCACGGTGACGATGCTGTCGCTCGGCGCGGGCCTGCTGGTCACCTTCCTCGGGCTGCCCGTCCTCGCCGTCATGCTGGCCGGCTGCCGGGGGCTCGGCGTCGTGGAGCGCGAGCGGGCCCGCCAGTGCCTGCGCATCGACGTGGCCGCGCCCGAGCCGCTGCGCCGGCGCCCCGGCCAGGGCTTCATGTCCTGGCTCGGCGGCCAGCTGACCAGCGGCGCCTCCTGGCGGCACATCCTGTACTTCTTCGTGCACTTCCCGTGGGGCGTGTTCACCTTCTCGGTGGCCGTCTCCTTCGTCACCTACGGCTGGGGGCTCCTCACGTACCCACTGTGGCAGTGGGTCTTCCCGGCCTACACCGACCAGCCCGGGCTCCAGCTGTACGGGGACGGGAACGGCAACGGCTGGTGGCTGGACACGCCGTTCGAGGTGGCCATGACCTCCGTGCTCGGACTGCTGCTGGTCCTGGCCACCCCCTGGCTGATCCGCGGCATGGCGTACGTGGACCGCGGCCTGGTCGCCGGGCTGCTGGGGCCGTCACGGCTGGCCAGCCGCGTCACGGAGCTGGAGTCGGACCGGGGCACCGTGGTGGACACCGCCGCCGCCGACCTGCGCCGCATCGAGCGCGACCTGCACGACGGGGCGCAGGCCCGGCTCGTGGCGCTCGCCATGGACCTCGGCCTGGCCAAGGAGAAGCTGCAGGAGGACCCGAAGGCGGCCGCCACCATGGTCGAGGAGGCGCACGGCGAGGTGAAGCTGGCCCTCCAGGAGCTGCGCGACCTGGCCCGCGGCATCCACCCGGCCGTCCTCACCGACCGCGGCCTCGACGCCGCCCTGTCCTCCCTCGCGGCGCGCTGCACCGTGCCGGTGGAGGTGAGCGTGGACCTGCCGGGGCGCCCGGTGCCCGCGATCGAGGGCATCGCGTACTTCACCGTCTCCGAGCTGCTGCAGAACATCAGCAAGCACAGCGGCGCCTCGCGCGCCGCGGTCGACCTGTGGCGCTCGGGGGACCGGCTGATGATCCACGTCGTCGACAACGGTAGCGGCGGCGCCTCCACGGGGCGGGGCTCGGGTCTGGCGGGGCTCGCCGAGCGGCTGGGGGCGGTGGACGGCGTCCTCGCGGTCGACTCCCCCGCCGGCGGCCCGACCACCGTCGCGGCCGAGCTGCCCTGGCGGACCTGACCCCGCGGGGAACCGCGGTACCCCAGGACCGGTGAGGACCGGAAGACCCGAAGACCGCAGAAGCCGAAGAAGCCGAATAACCCGAAGTAACCGAAGAAGAACCGAGAGGACGCTCACCGCGCCCCCCTCCGTCCCTCCCCCGCACTCCGCCCCGGTGGCAAGGCCGTGTGCCGGCCGCCGGAAGCTGGAATGCTGGGGAGGGACACGTCGACGTCGACATGGGGGAGCCGGTAGCGGTGGAGGACAGGGTGCGGGTGGTCATCGCCGAGGACTCGGTGCTGCTGAGGGAGGGACTGACCCGCCTGCTGACCGACCGCGGGCACGAGGTCGTCGCCGGGGTCGGCGACGCCGAGGCCCTGCTGAAGGTGATCGGGGAGCTCGCCGCCGAGGAGGCGGTGCCCGACGTGGTCGTGGCCGACGTGCGGATGCCGCCGACCCACACCGACGAGGGCGTGCGCGCCGCGGTGCGGCTGCGCCGCGACCACCCGCAGCTCGGGGTACTGGTGCTGTCGCAGTACGTGGAGGAGCAGTACGCCACCGAGCTGCTGGCCGGCAGTTCCCGCGGGGTCGGGTATCTGCTCAAGGACCGGGTAGCCGACGTTCGGGAGTTCGTCGACGCGGTCGTACGGGTGGCCTCCGGCGGTACCGCCCTGGACCCGGAGGTGGTGGCACAGCTCCTGGGGCGCAGCCGCAAGCAGGACGTGCTGGCCGGTCTCACCCCGCGGGAGCGCGAGGTGCTGGGACTGATGGCCGAGGGCCGGACGAACTCGGCGATCGCCAAGCAGCTGGTGGTGAGCGACGGAGCCGTGGAGAAGCACGTCAGCAACATCTTCCTGAAGCTCGGGCTGGCCCCCAGCGACGGCGACCACCGGCGTGTCCTGGCCGTGCTCACGTACCTGAATTCCTGATCCTCTGACGTATCGTCAGAGGCACCCGCGGAGGCGAGAACCGGAGCGGCGCCAGGAGGCGTCCCATATGGAGGAAACAGGCAGCACGGGCTCCGGGGGGCGGTGACCGTGACCCATCAGGGCACAAAGGGAGCTCAGCGCGGCGCTCACGTTGCGGGTAGGCCCGGGAAGGCGACCCTTACCCACGTACGATGGCGCGTGGGACACAAGGTCACGGCCCCGGTCGTGAGCCGCCGCCTCGAAGGAGGTCCGATTCAGTGACCAGCCAGGTCAGCAGCCCGACAACCCCCGATCGTCCCGTTCTGGGAGAGCAGCGGAAACCGGCCAAGGAGACCAGGAAGCTCGATCGGGTGGTGATCCGCTTCGCCGGGGACTCCGGCGACGGCATGCAGCTCACGGGAGACCGGTTCACCTCGGAAACGGCGTCGTTCGGCAACGATCTGTCGACCCTGCCGAACTTCCCGGCCGAGATCCGGGCACCGGCAGGCACCCTGCCGGGCGTCTCCAGCTTCCAGCTGCACTTCGCCGACCACGACATCCTCACCCCGGGCGACGCCCCGAACGTCCTGGTCGCGATGAACCCGGCGGCACTGAAGGCGAACATCGGCGACCTGCCGCGCGGCGCGGAGGTCATCGTCAACACGGACGAGTTCACCTCCCGCGCGATGGGCAAGGTCGGCTACGCGGCCTCGCCGCTGGAGGACGGCTCGCTGTCGGGCTACGCGGTGCACCCTGTGCCGCTGACCACCCTGACGGTCGAGGCGCTCAAGGAATTCCCGCTGACCCGCAAGGAGGCCGAGCGCAGCAAGAACATGTTCGCGCTCGGGCTGCTGTCGTGGATGTACCACCGTCCCACCGAGGGCACCGAGGACTTCCTGCGCAAGAAGTTCGCGAAGAAGCCCGAGCTGGCCGAGGCGAACGTCGCGGCCTTCCGGGCGGGCTGGAACTTCGGCGAGACGACCGAGGACTTCGCGGTCAGCTACGAGGTGGCCCCGGCCGAGGCGGCGTTCCCGGCGGGCACCTACCGCAACATCTCGGGGAACCTGGCCCTGTCGTACGGCCTGGTCACCGCGAGCCGGCAGGCGGACCTGCCACTCTTCCTGGGCTCGTACCCGATCACCCCGGCCTCGGACATCCTGCACGAGCTGAGCAAGCACAAGAACTTCGGCGTGCGCACCTTCCAGGCCGAGGACGAGATCGCCGGCATCGGCGCGGCGCTCGGCGCGGCCTTCGGCGGCTCGCTGGCGGTCACCACGACCTCCGGTCCGGGCGTGGCGCTGAAGTCGGAGACCATCGGCCTCGCGGTGTCGCTGGAGCTGCCGCTGCTGGTCGTCGACATCCAGCGCGGCGGCCCGTCGACGGGTCTGCCGACCAAGACCGAGCAGGCCGACCTGCTGCAGGCGATGTACGGGCGCAACGGCGAGGCGCCGGTCCCGATCGTGGCGCCGTGCACCCCCGGCGACTGCTTCGGCGCGGCGCTGGAGGCGGCCCGCATCGCGCTGACCTACCGCACCCCGGTCCTGCTGCTCTCCGACGGCTACCTGGCCAACGGCTCCGAGCCGTGGCGGGTCCCCGAACTGGACGAGCTGCCCGACCTGCGGGTGCAGTTCGCGACGTCGCCCAACCACGTCGCGGAGGACGGCACCGAGGAGTTCTGGCCGTACCTGCGCGACCCGGAGACCCTGGCCCGCCCCTGGGCGGTACCGGGCACCCCGGGCCTGGAGCACCGGATCGGCGGCATCGAGAAGCAGGACGGCACCGGGCACATCTCGTACGACCCGGCCAACCACGACCTGATGGTGCGCACCCGGCAGGCCAAGATCGACGGCATCGAGGTGCCCGACGTGGTCGTCGACGACCCGGACGGCGAGGCTCGCACGCTGGTCGTCGGCTGGGGCTCGACGTACGGGCCGATCACGGCGGCCGTACGGCGCATCAGGGGCGCAGGGGGCGCGGTCGCGCAGGTCCATCTGCGCCATCTGAACCCCTTCCCGCGGAATCTCGGGGAGGTCCTCGGGCGTTACCAGAAGGTAGTGGTCCCGGAGATGAACCTCGGCCAGCTCGCCCACCTGCTGCGGGCGAGGTACCTGGTCGACGCACGCTCGCACACCCAGGTCACCGGCCTGCCCTTCAAGGCCGAGCAACTCGCTGCCGCCATCCAGGAGGAGAGCGCAGATGTCTGAGGCTCCTGCCGTCGAACACCGCACGCCGGGGCTGCCGGCGCTGTCCCTGGTCCCCAAGGCCGAGGCCAAGCAGTCCATGAAGGACTTCAAGTCGGACCAGGAAGTGCGCTGGTGCCCCGGCTGCGGTGACTACGCGATCCTCGCCGCGGTGCAGGGCTTCATGCCCGAACTGGGCCTGGCCCGGGAGAACATCGTCTTCGTCTCGGGGATCGGCTGCTCCTCCCGCTTCCCGTACTACATGAACACCTACGGGATGCACTCCATCCACGGCCGCGCCCCGGCCATCGCGACCGGGCTGGCCGCCTCGCGGCGCGACCTGTCGGTGTGGGTCGTCACCGGTGACGGCGACGCGCTGTCCATCGGCGGCAACCACCTGATCCACTCGCTGCGGCGCAACGTGAACCTCAAGATCCTGCTGTTCAACAACCGGATCTACGGCCTGACCAAGGGGCAGTACAGCCCGACCTCCGAGCTCGGCAAGATCACCAAGTCGACGCCGATGGGTTCGCTGGACGCGCCCTTCAACCCGGTCTCGCTGGCGCTGGGCGCGGAGGCCTCCTTCGTGGCCCGCACCGTCGACTCCGACCGCAAGCACCTCACGAGCGTGCTGCGGGCGGCGGCCGCGCACCCGGGCACGGCCTTCGTGGAGATCTACCAGAACTGCAACATCTTCAACGACGGCGCCTTCGAGGTGCTGAAGGACCGGACCTCCGCCGAGAACGCGGTGATCCGGCTGGAGCACGGGGAGCAGATCCGCTTCGGCGCGGACGCCGCCAAGGGCGTCGTGCGCGACCGGGCGACCGGCGACCTGAGGGTCGTCGACGTCGACGCGTCGAACGAGGACGAGGTGCTGGTCCACGACGCGCACGCCGCGACGCCCACGACCGCCTTCGCCCTGTCCAGACTCGCCGACCCCGACACGCTGCACCACACGCCGATCGGCGTGTTCCGCAGCGTCGAACGGCCGGTCTACGACGCCCTGATGTCCGAGCAGCTGGAGCAGGCCGTCGAGCAGCACGGCAAGGGCGACCTCGCCGCCATGCTGGCCGGCACCGACACCTGGACGGTCGTGGGCTGAGCCCACCCGCCCACGGCGCCCACCGGGGCCGCCGTACGGGGCCCGGGCCTGACGATCAGGCCCGGGCCCCGTCGTACGTCCGGCGGGCCGCCATGACCTGCTCGGTGCGCCGCTCGGTCCAGCGGGCGAGCGCCCAGACCTGGTCGGCGGCCTCCTTGCCGAGCGGGGTGAGGGAGTACTCGACGCGCGGCGGGATGACGGGGTGCGCCTCGCGGTGCACGAAGCCGTCGCGCTCCAGCGTCTGCAGGGTCTGGGCGAGCATCTTCTCGCTGACCCCGCCGACCGTGCGGCGCAGCTCGCTGAAGCGCAGGGTGCCGTCGGTCAGCGCCGCCAGCACCAGCACGCCCCAGCGGCTGGTGACGTGCTCGAGGATCACGCGCGAGGGGCAGTTGCGCGCGTTCACGTCGGGGGGCGCCTGCAGCACCTCGCTCAGCTCTTCCCTTACGTCCATGCCACTAGCTTACTTTGAAGTGGGTACTTTCTGGAAGTTAGTACCAGCCCTAGGGTTAGTCCAGTCATCACCGACGGGGACTACGGGAACTGGAGTGAACCCCTCATGAGCATCGTCGTCACCGGAGCCACCGGACAGCTGGGCCGCCTCGTCGTGGACCGGCTGCTGGCCGAGGTACCGGCCGAGCAGGTCGTGGCCGTCGTGCGCGACGCCGACAAGGCCGCGGACCTGGCCGCCCGGGGCGTCGAGCTCCGGGTGGCCGACTACAACGCGCCCGGGACCCTCAAGGGCGCCTTCCGGGCGGGCGACGTGGTGCTGCTGATCTCGGGCAGCGAGGTCGGGCAGCGCGTCGCCCAGCACACCGCCGTGATCGAGGCCGCCAAGGAGGCGGGGGTCGCGCGGCTCGCGTACACCGGCATCCTCGGCGGACCGGCCGCCGACTACCTGCTCGCCGCCGAGCACCACGCCACCGAGCAGGCCCTGCTGGACTCCGGCCTGACCTACACCATGCTGCGCAACGGCTGGTACACCGAGAACTACACGGCGCAGATCCCCACCCAGCTGGAGCACGGCGTCGCGGGCAGCGCGGGCGAGGGCCGCGTCGGCTCCGCCGCCCGCCGGGACTACGCGGACGCCGCCGCGGCCGTGCTGACCGGCGAGGGGCACGAGAACGCCGTGTACGAGCTCAGCGGGGACGAGGCCTGGACGATGGCCGAGTACGCCGCCGAACTGGCCCGCCAGTCGGGCCGCCCGGTGGCCTACGCGGACCTGCCCGCCGACGCCTTCCTGGCGGTCCTGACCGGCGCCGGGCTGCCCGGGCAGATGGCCGCGGTCTACGTCGACGTGGACGTCGCCGGCATCTCCCGCGGCCTCCTCCAGGGCGGCAGCGGCGACCTCGCCCGGCTGATCGGACGTCCCACCACCCCGCTCGCGGACACCATCGCGGCGGCGCTCAAGGGCTGACCCCGGGCGCCCGGGCGGCGGGCGGCGCTCCACTCGCGGGGCCCGCCCGCGGCCCGCCCGCGGCCCCTCCCGGCGCGTTCCCGACCTGCGGCGAAGGTGTCATGACCGTCATGCGATACGCAGATGACGGGAGGAGGCCCCGCACGCTACCTTCGAGCAGTCGGCGAGCGTCCCGGGAGGAACGAGTGAGCGAGCAGCGTGCCGGTCTGCTGTACGGATTCGTTGCCTACGGGCTCTGGGGGCTCTTCCCCCTCTACTGGCCGCTCCTCGAACCGTCCGGCGCGGGCGAGATCCTCGCGCACCGCATGGTCTGGTCGCTGGTCGTCGTCTCCGTCGTGCTGCTGGCGATGCGCCGCTGGGCGTGGGTCCCCGAACTCCTGCGGCAGCCGCGGCGGCTCGCGATGCTCGCCGTGGCCGCGGCCGTCATATCCGTGAACTGGGGCCTGTACATCTGGGGCGTCAACAGCGGCCACGTCGTCGAGACCTCGCTGGGCTACTTCATCAACCCGCTGGTCACCATCGCCCTCGGCGTCCTCGTGCTGCACGAGCGGCTGCGGCCCGCGCAGTGGGCGGCCGTGGGCGTCGGCGCCGCCGCCGTCCTGGTGCTGACCCTGGGGTACGGGCGGCTGCCCTGGATCGCGCTGACGCTGGCCTGCTCCTTCGCCACGTACGGCTTCATCAAGAAGAAGGTCGGCATGGGCGGCCTGGAGTCGCTGGCGGCGGAGACGGCGATCCAGTTCCTGCCGGCCCTCGGCTACCTCGTCTTCCTCGGCACCCGGGGGGAGACCACCTTCGCCTCGCACGGAGCCGGGCACGCCTCCCTGCTGGCCGCCTGCGGCGTCGTCACCGCGGTGCCGCTGATCTGCTTCGGCGCGGCGGCCATCCGCATCCCGCTGAGCATGCTGGGGCTGCTGCAGTACCTGGCCCCGGTCTTCCAGTTCGGGCTCGGACTCCTCTGGTTCCACGAGGAGATGCCGGCCGAGCGCTGGGCCGGCTTCAGCCTCGTCTGGCTCGCCCTGGCCCTGCTGACCTGGGACGCGCTGCGCGCCGCCCGGCGCGGCCGGATCGCGGTGCGCGACGCCGCCGTGGTGCCGGACGAGGCGGCGCCGCGCGGGGCCGTCACGGGCTGAGCGGCGGCGTCCGCGGCTGCGGCGCCTCCCGGCGGGAGCGGTGGGCACGGACCTTGTGGCGGTTTCCGCAGTGCTCCATGGAGCACCAGCGACGCCTGCCCGGGCGCGAGGTGTCCACGAAGACCAGCCGGCAGTCGCGGGCGGAGCATTCCCGTACGCGCTCGGCGTACGGGCCGGAGAAGAGCTCCACCGCGTCCCGCGCGACGGCCGCCAGGACCTGGTTCCCGGTGACCGGGGTGCGCCAGCTGCGGCCCCCGTCGGGGGCCAGGCGCAGCGCGGGGGGACGCCAGGCGGCCGCCTCGTTGAGGACGACGAGGTCGGGGGCGGGGAGCGGCTCCCCGTGGACGCGGGCGACGGCGATGCGCCAGAGCGCGTCGCGCAGGTAGCGGGCCACGGCGACGTCGTCCGGGGAGACGGTGAGGGCGCCGGGGTCGGGGCGCAGCCGGGACGCCGCCGCCCAGCGGGCCAGGTCGGCGGGGCCGTGGAGGACCTCGTGGCGGGCGTGGGCACCGGGGCCGCCGGTGGGCAGCAGTTCCAGGCCGAGAGCGCCCGGGTCGAAGCGGTAGGCAACTCCTTCGGATGAATGGAGGACCAGACCGATTGCGGGCTCCGTCATGTAACCAATATAACTGGTTACGAGCGTCGGCCACGGCCGGCGGGGACGCGAACGAGGGGGCTCGTCATGGCAGTTCACTGGAAGCTCGTGATCGACGCGGCGGATCCGCACCAGCAGGCCGCCTTCTGGGCGGAGGCCCTGGAGTACACGCTCGAGGACCACAGCGTGCTGATCGGGAAGCTGCGGGGCTTCGGCGCCGTCACGGAGGAGCTCCTGACGGAGGCCGCCGGCCGTGCGGCCTGGCGGGACCTGGCCGCCGTGCGGCATCCGGACGACCCGTACGACGAGGAGAAGGGCAGCGGCCTCGGGCGGCGCATCCTCTTCCAGCGGGTGCCCGAGGCCAAGACGGCGAAGAACCGGCTGCACATCGACCTCCACCCCGGCGAGGGACGACGGGAGGAGGAGGTGGCCCGGCTGGAAGCGCTCGGCGCGAAGGTGCTGCGGCGGATAGCCGAGCCCTCCGGCACCTGGGTCGTCATGGCCGACCCGGAGGGCAACGAGTTCGACGTCGCATAGCCCTCGTGCGCTCGCTTGACGGCGGAGGCGGACCGGTGAAAACATCTCCATGCGTACGCAACTAATGCACACGCAAGGAGATGACGGGGTGTCGGACTCAGAGCGGTCGTTCCTCTTCCTGGTGGGAAGCAGCCGCGCCGACGGCAACACCGAGACGCTGGCGCGGCAGGCGGCCGAGCAGCTTCCGCCCACGGCGGACCGGCGCTGGCTGCGGCTCAAGGACCTGCCGCTGCCGCTCTTCGAGGACGTCCGGCACGAGGACGAGGGCCGCTATCCCGCGCCGTCCGGGCATGCCGCGACGCTCCTGGAGGCCACCTTGGCGGCCACCGACATCGTGGTGGTCTCCCCGCTGTACTGGTACAGCGTCTCGACCTCCACCAAGCTCTACCTGGACCACTGGTCGGGGTGGATGCGGGTGCCGGGGCTGGACTTCCTGGAGCGGATGCGCGGCAAGACCCTGTGGTCGGTGACCGTGCACGGCGGCCGGAACCCGGCGACGGCGGCCCCGCTGGTGGGCACCCTGCGCCACACGGCGGACTACGCCGGGATGCGCTGGGGCGGGGCCTTGCTGGGCTACGGCAGCAGGCCGGGCGACATCCTGCGGGACACGGCGGCGCTGGGCCGGGCGAAGAACTTCTTCAGCTGACCGGCGGCCGGCGGTCGGCGGCCTCAGGCCGTGACGTCGCGGGTGGTGAAGCGGGCCCAGGCCGCGGATCCGAACACGGCGACGTAGAGGGCCTGGAGCTGGAAGTTGCTGCGCATCTCGTCCCAGTAGACGGGGTCGCGGACCAGGTCGGCGAAGCTCAGCCAGTAGTGCGGGAAGAGGTAGGGCTGCACGGCGTGCAGTTGGGGGATGGTGTCGACGATCTGCACGGTGATCAGCAGGCCCACGGTGGTCGCCATGGCGGCGATACCGCTGGTGGTGAGCGTGGAGATGAACAGGCCCAACGCGGCGATGCCGGTGAGCGAGGCGGCCACGACCAGGGCGACCAGCAGCGCGCGCAGCAGCCCCTCGGAGAAGGGGACGGTCGTGCCCGACAGCAGGGTGACGTCGCCGAGGGGGAAGAGCAGCGCGCCGGTGACCAGTGCCGAGACGGCCACGACGAGCGTGCCGATCAGGCAGAAGGCCAGGACGGAGGCGTATTTGGAGACCAGCAGACGGGTGCGCCCGGCCGGGGCCACCAGCAGGTAGCGCAGGGTGCCCGCTTTGGCCTCGCCGGCGATGGCGTCGCCCGCCACGACACCGATCGCCATGGGGAGGAAGAAGGGCAGGGTCGCCGCGAGTGAGGCGAAGACCAGGAAGAGACCGTTGTTGGTGATCAGCGCGACGAAGGCCGGGCCGTCCCCGCCACCACCGCCGGCCGAGCCGCCGTCCCCGGTCTCGATCCGCACCGCGATGCCGATGAGCACCGGGACCCCGGCCAGGACGGCCAGCAGGGCGAGGGTGCGCCAGCGGCGGAGCACGGTCACCAGTTCGCTGCGGAACAGCCCGAGCGAGCGGATCGGCCACACCGACCTGGTCAGGGTGTCAGCCTGCGACATCGAAGCCCTCTCCGGTCAGCGCGACGAACGCGTCCTCCAGCGACGCCCGTTCGACGCCGAAGCCGCGGACGCGGACTCCGGCGGCGACGAGTGCGGCGTTGAGATCGGCGAGTTCGGGGAGCGCCGCCGGGTCCTGCGGCAGTTCGCCGGTGACCCGGTCGCCGTCGGCGGCCAGGCCGGTGACCCCCTGCTCCTTCAGGACGCGCACCGCCTCGGCGGGGTCGGGGGTGCTGACCACCAGACGCCCGGCGGAGGACAGCGCCTCCACCGGGCCCTGGGTGATCAGCCGGCCGCGGGACATCACGGCGGCGTGCGTGCAGACCTGTTCGATCTCGTCGAGGAGGTGGGAGGAGAGGAAGACCGTGGTGCCGTCCGCGGCCAGTTCCCTGACGAGCGAGCGGATCTCCCGCATGCCCTGCGGGTCCAGGCCGTTGGTGGGCTCGTCCAGCACCAGCAGCTCCCGGGGCCGCAGCAGCGCGGCCGCCAGGCCGAGCCGCTGCTTCATGCCCAGCGAGTAGGCCCGCGCCTTCTTGCCCGCCGCGGCGGCCAGGCCCACCCGCTCCAGGGCGGTGTCGACCCGCGCCCGGCGGGTGCGGGGTCCGGCGGTCGGATCGGCGGCGTCGAAGCGCAGCAGGTTGTCCCGGCCGGAGAGGAAGCCGTAGAGGGCGGGGCCCTCGATCAGCGCGCCCACGCGCGGCAGGACGCTGCGCACCGCGCGCGGCATGGGCTCGCCGAGCACCCGCGCCGTGCCGGAGGTCGGGGCGATGAGCCCCATCAGCATGCGGATCGTCGTCGTCTTCCCGGAGCCGTTGGGCCCCAGGAAGCCGAAGACGCTGCCGCGGGGGACGGCCAGGTCGAGGCCGTCGACGGCGAGCTGTCCGCCGCGGTACCTCTTGGAGAGCCCGCTCGTGGAGATCGCGTGCTCACCGGTCTGGGCGGACGGCTCCCCCATCGGCGCTCCTTCGCTCTGTGACGGTGCCCTGCTCCGCGCCCTACTTCGCGGCCGCGTCCGCGGCCTTGATCAGGGCGTCCTGGGTCACGGTGCCCACGTAGACCTTGCCGCTGTCGGTGATCAGGGCGTTCACCAGGCGGGTGCTGACCACCGTGCCGGTGCCGAAGTCGCCCTTGACCTCCTTGCCGAAGGTGCCGAGCAGCCCCTGCCCGCCGAGGCCCGGGGCGCCTTCGCCGCCCTTGGAGGGTTCGGCGTTGAGCGCCTCCTGCGGCAGCCGCAGCTCGGCGATGGAGTCCCAGCCCTTGCCGAGGACGTCCAGGCCCTGCAGACCCTCCAGGCCGCCGCCGAGGCCACCGAACTCCTCGTGCGCCCCGCGGCCCTGCTGCCCGGGCTTCTCCGCCGCCTTCTCGCCGGCCTTCTCCGTCGTCACCTCGGCGCCCTTGGGCGGGGTGAAGTCGAAGGTGGAGGCGGCGGGCCGGGAGAAGTCGACCTTGGTGAAGGCCACGTCGACGATGGCCTTGCCGCCGCCCCGCGGGGCGAGGGTGAACTTCAGCGGCACACCGGTGCCGGCGTCGACGCCGATCCGGATCGCCCCGACCGTGGAGTCGGTCGCCTTGGGCGTGACCACCAGCTGGTAGGCGTCGCGCCCGGCGATGCGCGCGGTGCCGTCCACGCTGACGGTGGAGGTGTCGCCCGCCGCGTCGAGGATCTTCTTGGCGGCCTCCTGCGGGGTGGCCGGCCAGCCCTCGGGCAGCTCGTGCCCGCCCTTGGCCCGGTCCTCACCCTGCGTCTCCTGCGGGAGGCCGGTGAGGTGGTAGGCCTGGTTGCTGCCGCTGTCGTAGGCCCAGACCTCGTCACCGTTGTGGATGAGGCTGTACTCGGCGGCGTTCTGGACGATCGACACCTTCTGCCGCTGCGGGCCGTCGGCCGCCACGCGCAGGGTGTGGGAGCCGGCCAGCAGCTGGGGCAGCTGCTCCTGAGGGTCGGCCGAGGAGTCCCCACGGCCGCCGCCTCCGCCTCCGCCGAACGGCCCCGCGGCGCCCGTGGCGCCGGTCAGCACGGCCGGCAGGCCGAAGTCCGTGCTGATGCGGACCGATCCGGAGATCGTCTCGGTGTCCGAGGCCGCGACCTTGGCGATCAGCTCCTCGGCCGTGATCCTGGGCAGATCCGGGCTGCCCGCGTTCGCGAGCGCCGGTACGAGCCCGATGGTGGCCGCGGCGACTCCCGCCGCCGCCACCGGGACCGCGTAACGTATCGCCTTGGCCCGGCGCCGGGGCTCCCGGTCGTCGTCCATGGGCTGGATGGGTGCCATTACGTCCCTACCTCCGTTGTCAACGGCGGGTTCCCGTCAGCGTCGCACTCGTCCACCTCGGGCCATTGTCACCCGATCCGCCGTGTGGTGGTGCCTCTTATCCCATCAATCCCGCCACCCGGGCGCATCGCCCGCCGGGATCAACTCCGCGTACACCTCTGGGATGACGTCCCCTGACAACGGCTCAGGGCATCCGGCACCCCCGCCCCCGTGGCCGCGGGGGCCGCGTGGACGCCGGGGACGGCCCGTCGCGGGCCGGCCGGGCGGGACTAGCCCGCGCGGTGCACCACGGCGTCGCAGAGGCCCTCCAGGGCCCGCTTGGCGGCACAGTCGGGCAGCGGGGCCAGCAGGGCCCGCGCCTCGTCCGCGTAGCGCACGGTGTCCCGACGGGCCTGCTCGAGCGCCGGGTGGGCGCGCAGCAGCGCCAGTGCCTCGGCGTGCCGTCGGTCGTCCGTCAGATCGCCGTCCAGCAGTTCGCACAGCCGCCGGTCGTCCGCCGAGGCGAAGTCGCCGGCCTTGGCCACGGCCGCACGCAGGTGCAGCACCGGCAGGGTCGGCACACCCTCGCGGAGGTCGGTGCCCGGGGTCTTGCCCGACTCGTGCGAGTCGCTGGCGATGTCCAGCACGTCGTCGGCGAGCTGGAAGGCCGTGCCGACGCGCTCCCCGTACTGGGTGACGATGTCGACGACGCCCTCGTCGGCGCCGGACATCATCGCGCCGAAGCGGCACGAGACGGCGATCAGGGAGCTCGTCTTGCCGGCGATGACTTCCAGGTAGTGGTCGATCGGGTCACGTCCGTCGCGCGGGCCGACGGTCTCCAGGATCTGCCCGGTGACCAGCCGCTCGAAGGCCTCGGCCTGGATGCGTACGGCCTCCGGCCCGAGGTCGGCCAGTATGTGCGAGGCCTTGGAGAACAGGAAGTCACCGGTCAGCACGGCCACCGAGTTGTCCCAGCGGGCGTTGGCGCTCGGCACCCCGCGGCGCACGTCGGCCTCGTCCATGACGTCGTCGTGGTACAGCGTGGCCAGGTGCGTCAGTTCCACCACGACGGCCGACGGCACGATGCCGGGCGCGTGCGGGTCGCCGAACTGGGCGGCCAGCAGGGCCAGCAGGGGACGGAACCGCTTCCCGCCCGCGTGCACGAGGTGGCGGGCCGCCTCTGTGATGAAGGGCACATCGCTCTTGGTGGCCTCCATGAGGCCTTCCTCGACGGCGGACAGCCCGGCCCGGACCCCGGACTCGAGGTCCTCGTCCATGACGCTCAGCCCGAAGGGCCCGACGACGGTCGTCACCTGGGATTCTCCTGTCGCTGAGATCGCTTCTGCGGCTTGCGGCGTGGCGCTTTACTACACCGGCAGAGTAACCGGTCGCCTCTCGATCACTGCGAGGGCATGGCCCCCTCGGGCCACTACGCCCGGTTTTGCCCGCCTGTGCCACCGGCCCGTCCCGGCCCCTCGCGCCGCCTCGGCCCCGCTCCGCCGGCCGGCCGCCGTCGCACCGCCGCCTCGGACCACCCCTGACGGGGCGCCCGGAACGGGCCCCGCGCGGGGACTTCCCCGCTGTCCCGCCTTCCCCGCGGACCGCCCGCCATGCGTCCGCCGTGCCCCCGCCGTGCGCCGCCCCGGTACGTCCCCCGGCGCGCACGGCGAACGGCGCGGCCCCCCGCCAAGTGCGGGGAGCCGCGCCGTTGATGGCCGCGCGGGCCCTCTCCGAGCGGAACCGGTCCGGGCCGGCCCGGACCCTGCCGCCTAGCGCCCGTACGCCTTCGCCACCGCCGCCGCCAGGCGCGGCGAGGCCCACTCCGTGCCGCACACGAAGCGCAGCACCGGCCCGAAGGTGGCCGCGGCGGGCAGACCGGTGAAGTACAGCCCCGGGACGGAGGAGCCGAAGTCGGCGCCCAGCCGGGGCGAACCGCCGGTACGGGCCAGTTCGGCGCGCAGTTCCGGGCCGAGGAAGTCCAGCGCCTCCAGGTCGACGCGGTAGCCGGTGGCGGCCATGACGTGGTCGGCGCGGAACTCGGCCGCCCGCCCGCCGGGAGCGGCGGTGGACAGCACGACCCCGCCGTCCTCGTCCAGGCGGGCGCTGCGCAGCGTGTGGCCCTCGCTGACGGCGACCTTGCCCTCGAAGCGCTCCCGCAGCCACCAGGCCCCCAGCGGCCCCAGCACGCGCCGCACGAGGTAGAGCCGCAGCGGCGCGGGCAGGCCGCGGAAGTACTGGGCGTGGTAGGTGAAGGCGTACAGCGACCAGGCCCGGCCGAAGGGCGACGGGGGCCGCAGGCGCGGCTGCCGGTCCGGGGGGTCGCCGAAGCCCACGGCGCGCCGTCCGCGGGCCAGCAGCCGTACGGTGGCGCCCGCCTCGGCGAGCAGCGCCGCGCTCTCCAGGGCGGACTGCCCGGCGCCGACGACGACCACCTCGCGTCCGGCGAGCCGGCCCGGGTCGGTGTGCTGGGAGCTGTGCGAGACGGGCCCGGCCGCGGACGGCCCGTCGGGGGTGACGCGGCGCAGCACGTCGGGCGTGTGCGCCAGGCCGTGCAGCCCGCTGGCGACGACGACCGCCCGGGCCCGGAACTGCTCGCCGGAGTCCAGCTTGAGCTCGAAGCCGCCGCTCGCGGCCCGGTCCACGGACACCACGTCGACCTGCTCCAGGTCGGGGACGAGCCGCTCCTGGAACCAGTGGCCGTAGCGGACGAAGGTCTCGGCGGGGATCAGGTCCCAGTCGGTGACCAGCGGCTTCTCCCCGGCGTCCAGGCAGAAGTCGCGCAGGGTGTGGCCCGGCCGGGCGGTGGAGATGTCGGAGGCGGCGGGGGTGGACTTCAGCACCATGGCGGAGGGCATGTTCTCGCGCCAGCTGACCATCGGGTTGCCGAAGGTGCGTACGGGAACGCCCCGTTCGCGCAGGTGTGCGGTGGTGGACAGACCGTACGGACCGGCGCCGATCACGGCAACGGGCGTCGTCATGGGTGTTCCCTTCGCATCGCGGTTCGACGTCGTGACCGGTACATCTGCATCAGGTGCCGGGCGCCCGGTCGCACGAAGCGGGCGAGCATCGTGACGAACGGCCGCGGGTCGTCGGCGGCCAGCCAGGCCAGTTCGGTGCCGGTGGCGCGGGCGGGGGCGTGGGGCGTCGTGTAGCCGCTGCGGCGGTAGGCCAGGAGGGCGGGCAGGTCGATGTTCTCGACGACGAAGCGCCGGCCCTCCAGTTGCCCGGCCCGGGGGATCTCCCGGCCGGTCAGGTCCAGGTGCTGCGCGCGGACGACGTCGATCCCGGCCGCGGATTCGAAGAGCCGGAACTGGGCGCCCATGCGGGGGTTGAAGTCGAGCAGTTTGTAGCGCCCGTCGCGGCGGTCGTAGCGCCAGTCGAGGTCGGCGATGCCCCGGAATCCGATGGCCGCGCAGAACCGGCGGGCCGTCGCGGCGAGTTCCTCGTTGGCCACGACGTAGGCGCAGGCCGTCATTCCGGCGTGCGGCGGCCAGGAACGCACCTTGACCCCGGTGAACAGCACCGGCTCCGTCGCGCCGTCCCCGAAGTAGGCGTGCACGATCCAGTCCTCGGCCTCCTCGCGCGGCAGGTACTCCTGGAGGATCACGCCGGGCTTGGGTCCCCAGCCGCGGGCCAGCGCCAGCAGCTCCTCCGCGTCGTCGATCCGGGTGGTGCCGGGTACGGCGGGTGCCCGGCGCCGCTCGAAGGCCTCCCGGTTCTTGGCGACGACCGGGAAGCGGGCGTCCGCCGCGAACTTCTCGACCTCCTCCGGCGAGTCGGGGAAGGCCGCCCGGGGCGTCGGCACCCCGTGCCGGACGCACAGCTCGTGCAGACCCTGCTTGCTGGCCAGGCGCCGGGACAGCCCCGGGTCGTCGGCGCGCGGGAAGAGGAAGAGGTCGTCCAGTTCCGCGGCGTGCTCGGCGATGAGCACGGCCGCCTCCTCGTCGGTCGGGACGAGCACCGTGGGGTGCCCGATCCGGCGGCCGATCCGGCGCAGTCCCTCGACCAGGCGCTCCGCCGGTTCCAGTCCGGTGGTCGGCCAGACGAACCGCCCGCGCAGGTAGCGGGAGGCCGCGGCGGGCGTGCGCCGGTCCTCGGTGACGGCGTACATGGGGACCCCGAGCCTCCCCAGGCTGCGGATGGCCCCCACGCCACCGTGGTGCAGCGGATAGTTCCCGATCTTCACGATCAGCCCCGGCACGGCAGGGTCGACCGCGAACGCGGACTTCACCACGTAATCCCCCCAATGATCACGGTATTGATCGGCCCCTCCCGACCGTGACCTTAAAGGAAGCTAAGCCCGAATTGACCACCACTGCAAGACTTTTCCGGACATTGCGAACTCTTTAGACAATCGAGAATCGCTGTTCACCGGGGCACGAAGTGGCCGAATTCATCGGGGTGTCGGGAGCGCGCGCAGGTCAGGAAGTCGGCACCGGAAGGGAATTGGCGCGATGAGGGCGTGACAGGCCGGATGCGCGGCCCGTTGTGCGGCTCAATGGGCGGCCCGGAGTGCGCCCCGGCGCGCGGGTCACGGCAGCACGACGCCCCGCGACCGGGGAGCCGGTCGCGGGGCGCTCGGGCCGTGCGAGGGGGTCAGCGGACGAAGACGCCCGCCTGGTTCGCGAGGTCCAGGAAGTACTGGGGCGCGACGCCCAGCACCAGGGTGACGGCCACACCCACCGCGATGGCCGTGGAGGTCAGCGGCGAGGGCACCGCGACCGTGGGGCCGTCGGCCTTGGGCTCGCTGAAGAACATCAGCACGATGACCCGGATGTAGAAGAACGCGGCGATCGCGGACGAGATCACACCCACGATCACCAGCGGCATCGCGCCACCCTGCGCGGCGGCGCTGAAGACCGCGAACTTCCCGGCGAAGCCCGAGGTGAGCGGGATGCCGGCGAAGGCGAGCAGGAAGACCGCGAAGACCGCCGCCACCAGCGGGGAGCGCCGCCCCAGACCCGCCCAGCGCGACAGGTGCGTGGCCTCCCCGCCGGCGTCGCGCACCAGCGTGACGACCGCGAAGGCGCCGAGCGTCACGAAGGAGTACGCCGCCAGGTAGAAGAGCACCGAGGAGACGCCCTCCGGCGTGGTCGCGATGACACCGGCCAGGATGAACCCGGCGTGCGCGATCGAGGAGTACGCGAGCAGGCGCTTCACGTCGGTCTGGGTGACCGCCACGATCGCGCCGACCAGCATCGTGAGGATCGCGACGCCCCACAGCACCGGCCGCCAGTCCCAGCGCAGCTCCGGCAGGACCACGTAGAGCAGCCGCAGCAGCGCGCCGAAGGCGGCGACCTTGGTGGCCGCGGCCATGAAGCCGGTGACCGGGGTCGGGGCGCCCTCGTAGACGTCGGGCGTCCACATGTGGAAGGGCACGGCGCCCACCTTGAACAGCAGCCCCATGCCGACCAGCGCGGCGCCGATCAGCAGCAGCGCGTCGTTGCCCGCCGAGTCGGCGAGCGCCGGGGTGAGCTTGGCGGTGCCGTCGACCACCGACGCGATGCCGGAGTAGGAGACGGTGCCCGCGTAGCCGTACAGCAGGGCGATGCCGAAGAGCAGGAAGGCGGAGGAGAAGGCGCCCAGCAGGAAGTACTTGACGGCCGCCTCCTGCGACATCAGGCGGCGCCGCCGGGCGAGGGCGCAGAGCAGGTAGAGCGGGAGGGAGAAGACCTCCAGGGCCACGAAGAGGGTCAGCAGGTCGTTGGCCGCGGGGAAGATCAGCATGCCGCCGATGGCGAACATCAGCAGCGGGAAGACCTCGGTGGTGGTGAAGCCGGCCCGGACGGCCTCCTTCTCCTGGTCGCTGCCGGGCACCGCGGAGCCCTGCGCGGCGAAGGAGTCGACGTGCCGGCCGTGCGCCTTCGGGTCGAGCCGGCGCTCGGCGAAGGTGAACACCCCGACCAGGCCCACCAGCAGGATCGTGCCCTGCAGGAAGAGGGCCGGGCCGTCGACGGCGACCGCGCCCATGGCGGCGATGTGGGCCTTCGTCGTGGCGTAGCCGCCCGCCGCGAGCGCCACGACCGCGGCGAAGGCGGCGGCCAGGCCGACGACCGCGAGGCCGACCTGCCCGGTGTAGCGGAAGCGCCGCGGCGCGAACGCCTCGAGGAGGATGCCGAGGACGGCCACCCCGAAGACGATCAGGACCGGGGCGAGCTGGGCGTACTCGATCTTCGGCGCGGTGATCTTGTCGGCGGCGAGCGGTGCCGCCGTTGTCCACAGGCTGTGGACAGCAACTGTGCTGCTCACTTGGATGCCTCCAGCGCCGGCTTGGGGTCGGTCTTGTGCACGTCGGAGAGCGTCTGCCCGACCGCCGGGTTGACGACGTCGGTCAGCGGCTTCGGGTAGACGCCGAGCAGGAGCAGCAGCGCGATCAGCGGCGCCACGACGGCGAGTTCCCGGACCTTCAGGTCGGGCATGCCCTCGACCCCGGCCTTCACCGGGCCGGTCATCGTCCGCTGGTAGAGGACGAGGACGTACAGCGCGGCGAGGACGATGCCGGCGGTGGCGACGATCCCGATGGCCGGGTAGCGGCTGAACGTCCCGACGAGGACGAGGAACTCGCTGACGAAGGGCGCGAGCCCCGGCAGCGACAGGGTGGCCAGTCCGCCGATCAGGAAGGTGCCGGCCAGCACCGGGGCCACCTTCTGCACCCCGCCGTAGGAGGCGATGAGCCGGGAGCCGCGGCGGGAGATCAGGAAGCCCGCGACCAGCATCAGCGCGGCGGTGGAGATGCCGTGGTTGACCATGTACAGCGTCGCGCCGCTCTGGCCCTGGGAGGTCATCGCGAAGATGCCCAGGATGATGAAGCCGAAGTGCGAGATCGACGCGTAGGCGACCAGCCGCTTGATGTCGCGCTGGCCGACGGCGAGCAGGGCGCCGTAGATGATGCTGATCAGCGCCAGCACCAGGATCACCGGCGTCGCCCACTTGCTGGCCTCCGGGAAGAGCTGGAGGCAGAAGCGGAGCATCGCGAAGGTGCCGACCTTGTCGACGACCGCGGTGATGAGGACCGCGACCGGCGCCGTGGCCTCGCCCATGGCGTTGGGCAGCCAGGTGTGCAGCGGGAACAGCGGGGCCTTGACCGCGAACGCGAAGAAGAAGCCCAGGAACAGGGCGCGTTCGGCGGTGGTGGACATGTCGAGCTTGCCGGACGCCCGGGCCTGCAGGATCTCCTGGAGGGAGAAGGTGCCCTGCCCGAGCTGGTCGGCGGTGACGGCGTAGAGCCCGATGACCGCGGCCAGCATGATGAGCCCGCCGGCCAGGTTGTAGAGCAGGAACTTCACCGCCGCGTAGGAACGCTGACGGGCCGCCTCCTCCTCCCCGTGCTCGTGCGCACGGTCCCCGAAGCCTCCGATGAGGAAGTACATCGGGATGAGCATGGCCTCGAAGAAGATGTAGAAGAGGAAGACGTCCGTGGCCTCGAAGGAGATGATCACCATCGCCTCGACCAGCAGGATCAGCGCGAAGAAGCCCTGGGTGGGCCGCCAGCGGCGGTTGGGGTTCTTCTCCTCCAGGGGGTCGGCGTCGTGCCAGCCCGCGGCGATGACGAACGGGACGAGCAGCGCGGTCAGCGCGATCAGCGCGACGCCGATGCCGTCGACGCCGAGTTCGTAGCGGACGCCGAAGTCGGCGATCCAGGCGTGGGACTCGGTGAGCTGGTACCGGGCCCCGCCGGGGTCGAAGCGCACGAAGACGACGGCGGCCAGCACGAGCGTCGCCAGCGAGACGAGCAGCGCGAGCCACTTGGCGGCCCCGCGCCGCGCGGCCGGCACGGCGGCGGTCACGATCGCGCCGAGCGCCGGCAGGCCGGCGGTCAGGGTGAGCAAGGGGAACGACATCAGGCAACACCCCTCATCAGCAGCGTCGCGGCGACCAGCACCGCGGTGCCCGCCAGCATCGACACGGCGTAGCTGCGCACATAACCGTTCTGGAGACGCCGCATCCGGCCGGAGAGGCCGCCGACGGCGGCAGCGGTGCCGTTGACGACGCCGTCCACACCCTTGTGGTCCACGTAGACCAGACCGCGGGTGAGGTACTCGCCGGGCAGCACCAGGGCGACGTGGTTGAAGTCGTCCTGGAGCAGGTCGCGCCGGGCGGCGCGGGTGAGCCAGGAGCCGCGCGGGGCGACGGCCGGGACCGGACGGCGTCCGTAGACGGCCCAGGCCAGGGCCACGCCGAGCACCATGACCACCATGGTGGCGCCGGTGACCGCGCCCGCGCCGATCGGCGGGTGGCCCTCCTCGTGACCGGTGACCGGCTCCAGCCACTTCACGAAGGCCTCGTTCCAGCTGAACAGGAAGCCGGCGAAGACCGAGCCGAAGGCCAGGACGACCATGGGGATCGTCATCGACTTCGGCGACTCGTGCGGGTGCGGCTCGTGGCCGTCCGCGTCGGGCTGCCAGCGCTTCTCGCCGAAGAAGGTCATCAGCATCACGCGGGTCATGTAGAACGCGGTGATCGCCGCGCCCAGCAGGGCCGCGCCGCCGAGGATCCAGCCCTCGGTGCCGCCCTTGGCGAAGGCGGCCTCGATGATCTTGTCCTTGGAGAAGAAGCCGGACAGGCCCGGGAAGCCGATGATCGCCAGGTAGCCGAGGCCGAACGTGACGAAGGTGACCGGCATGTACTTCCGCAGGGCCCCGTACTTGCGCATGTCCACCTCGTCGTTCATGCCGTGCATGACCGATCCGGCGCCGAGGAAGAGCCCCGCCTTGAAGAAGCCGTGGGTGACCAGGTGCATGATCGCGAAGACGTAGCCGATCGGGCCGAGGCCCGCGGCCATCACCATGTAGCCGATCTGCGACATCGTCGAACCGGCCAGCGCCTTCTTGATGTCGTCCTTGGCGCAACCGACGATCGCACCGAAGAGCAGCGTGACCGCGCCGACCGTCACCACGGCCACCTGGGCGGTGGGCGCGGCGTCGAAGATCGCGCCGGAGCGGGTGATCAGGTAGACGCCCGCGGTCACCATCGTCGCCGCGTGGATCAGGGCCGAGACCGGGGTCGGGCCCTCCATCGCGTCGCCGAGCCAGGACTGCAGCGGGACCTGGGCCGACTTGCCGCAGGCGGCCAGCAGCAGCATCAGGCCGATGCCGGTCAGGACGCCCTCGCCCGCCCCGTCCACCGCGCCGAGGACCGGCCCGAAGGAGAAGGTGCCGAAGGTGGTGAACATCAGCATGATCGCGATGGACAGGCCGACGTCACCGACGCGGTTGACGATGAAGGCCTTCTTGGCCGCCGTCGCCGCGCTGGGCTTGTGCTGCCAGAAGCCGATGAGCAGGTACGAGGCGAGGCCCACGCCCTCCCAGCCGACGTACAGCAGCAGGTAGTTGTCGGCGAGGACCAGCAGGAGCATCGCCGCGAGGAACAGGTTGAGGTAGCCGAAGAAGCGGCGGCGCCGCTCGTCGTGCTCCATGTAGCCGATCGAGTAGATGTGGATGAGCGTGCCCACACCGGTGATCAGCAGGGCGAAGGTCATCGACAGCTGGTCGAGCTGGAAGGCCACGTCCGCCTTGAAGCTCCCGACCGAGATCCAGGTGAAGGCGGTCGAGTGCAGCGCGCGGTCCTCGCCGCCGCGACCGAGCATGTCGAAGAAGAGCACCGCCGCGACGGCGAAGGACGACCCCGCGAGCACGGTGCCGATCCAGTGGCCCGTACGGTCCAGCCTCCGGCCGCCGGTGAGCAGCACACCGGCGCCCAGCAGCGGCAGGAGGACGAGCCATCCGATCAAGTAGTCCACTGTGGCTACCCCTTAGAGCTTCATCAGGCTGGCGTCGTCGACCGAGGCCGAGTGGCGGGAGCGGAAGATCGTCACGATGATCGCCAGGCCCACGACGACCTCCGCGGCGGCCACGACCATCGTGAAGAAGGCGATGATCTGGCCGTCGAGGTTGCCGTGCATGCGGGAGAAGGTGACGAACGCCAGGTTGGCGGCGTTCAGCATCAGCTCGACGCACATGAAGACGATGATCGCGTTGCGCCGGATCAGCACCCCGGCCGCGCCGATGGTGAACAGCAGCGCCGACAGGTACAGGTAGTTGACCGGATTCACTTCGACGCCTCCTCGGAGCGCTGTTCCAGCTCGGCGACCTTGGCGACCGACTCCGCCGACACGTCCCGGTACTGGCCGCGGCCGCGCAGCGTCGGGCTGACGCTGAGCTCCGAGACCGTGCCGTCCGGCAGCAGGCCGGGGACGTCGACCGCGTTGTTGCGGGCGTAGACGCCGGGCGCGGGGAGCGGGGTGACCTGCTTGCCCTCGCGCACCCGCTGCTCGGCCAGTTCGCGCTGGGTGGCGCGGGCCTGGGTGCGCTCGCGGTGGGTGAGGACCATCGCGCCGATCGCGGCGGTGATGAGCAGCGCGCCGGTGACCTCGAAGGCCCACACGTACTTGGTGAAGATCAGCGAGGCGAGTCCCTCGACGTTGCCTCCGGCGTTGGCCCGGCCCAGCCCCTCGAAGTTCTTGAGCGAGGCGTTGGCGATGCCGGCGACCAGCAGCGCCCCGAAGCCGAGGCCGGCTCCGGCGGCCAGCCAGCGCTGCCCCTTCAGCGTCTCCTTGAGCGAGTCGGCGGCGGTGATGCCGACCAGCATGACGACGAAGAGGAAGAGCATCATGATCGCGCCGGTGTAGACGACGATCTGGACGACGCCGAGGAAGTACGCGCCCTGGGCCAGGTAGAAGACCGCCAGGACGATCATCGTCCCGGCGAGCGACAGTGCGCTGTGCACCGCCTTCTTCATCAGCACGGTCGCGAGCGCGCCGAGCACCGCGACGGTGCCCAGCACCCAGAACTGGACCGCCTCCCCGGTGGAGGTGGTGTACGCGGCCGCAGTGGTCAGCGTGGTCAGGCCGTTCATGCCTCGCCTCCCGTCCCGGCCGGGGCGGTGCCGCCCGTCGCGGGGACCGTCGTGCCCGCACCGTCCTGCTCGCGCCGGTCGTCCGGCACCGTCTCGTCCGGCTTCTCGCCCTTGGAGACCGCGACCTGGCGCTCGGTGCCCGGTGCCGCGTGGGTCACCGCGCCGCGGTAGTAGTCGCCCTCGTCCATGCCCGGGAAGATCGCGTGCGGGCTGTCGACCATGCCCTCCTCCAGGCCGGCGAGCAGCTGCTCCTTGGTGAAGATCAGCGACTCGCGGCTGCTGTCGGCCAGCTCGTACTCGTTGGTCATGGTCAGGGCGCGCGTCGGGCAGGCCTCGATACAGAGCCCGCACAGGATGCAGCGGGCGTAGTTGATCTGGTAGACGCGGCCGTAGCGCTCACCCGGCGAGTAGCGCTCCTCGTCGGTGTTGTCGGCGCCCTCGACGTAGATCGCGTCCGCCGGGCAGGCCCAGGCGCACAGCTCGCAGCCCACGCACTTCTCCAGCCCGTCCGGATGCCGGTTGAGCTGGTGGCGGCCGTGGAACCGCGGCGCGGTCGGCTTCTTCTCCTCGGGGTACTGCTCGGTCAGCCGCTTCTTGAACATGGCCTTGAAGGTCACGCCGAAGCCGGCTACCGGGCCCAGGAACTCAGGCATCGTCGGCCTCCTTGCCTACGAGTTGACGCTCCGCACGGGACGGCCGCCGCGGGACGGGCGGCAGCTCCTGGCCGGGCAGCGGCGGTACGGGGAACCCGCCCGCCATGGGGTCGAACGGCTCCTGCGGACCGGCCTCCCCGGCCGCCTCCCTGGCCTTGTCCCCGCGGTCGCGGAAGACGTCGAAGACCAGCGAGACCAGGAGCAGCAGGACCACGCCGCCGCCGACGTAGAGCACGATCGACTGGAAGTCGTAGTTCTCGTTGCGCAGCGCCCGGACGGTGGCGACCAGCATCAGCCAGACCATCGAGACCGGGATCAGGACCTTCCAGCCCAGCTTCATCAGCTGGTCGTAGCGCACGCGGGGCAGCGTGCCGCGCAGCCAGATGAAGAAGAAGAGCAGCAGCTGCACCTTGATCACGAACCAGAGCAGCGGCCACCAGCCGTGGTTGGCGCCCTCCCAGAAGGTGCTGATGGGCCACGGGGCCCGCCAGCCGCCCAGGAAGAGCGTGGTGGCCACGGCCGAGACGGTCACCATGTTCACGTACTCGGCGAGCATGAAGAGCGCGAACTTGATCGAGGAGTACTCGGTGTTGAAGCCGCCGACCAGGTCGCCCTCGGACTCGGGCATGTCGAACGGCGCCCGGTTGGTCTCGCCGACCATGGTGCCGATGTAGATGATGAAGGACACCGGCAGCAGCAGCACGTACCAGCGGTCCTCCTGCTGGGCGACGATCTGCGAGGTCGACATCGAGCCGGAGTAGAGGAAGACCGACGCGAAGGCGACGCCCATCGCGATCTCGTACGAGATCATCTGCGCGCAGGAGCGCAGTCCGCCGAGCAGCGGGTAGGTCGAGCCGGAGGACCAGCCGGCCAGCACGATGCCGTAGATGCCGACCGATGCGGTGGCCAGGATGTAGAGGACGCCGATCGGCAGGTCGGTGAGCTGCATCGGCGTGCGGTGGCCGAAGATGGAGATCTCGTTGCCCGCCGGGCCGAACGGGATCACCGCGACCGCCATGAAGGCCGGGATGGCCGCCACGATCGGGGCCAGCACGTAGACGACCTTGTCGGCCTTCTTGACGATCAGGTCTTCCTTGAGCATCAGCTTGATGCCGTCGGCGAGCGACTGGAGCATGCCCCAGGGGCCGTGCCGGTTGGGGCCGATGCGCAGCTGCATCCACGCGACGACCTTGCGCTCCCACACGATGGAGAAGAGCACGGTCACCATCAGGAACGCGAAGCAGAAGACCGCCTTGATGGCGATCAGCCACCACGGGTCCCGTCCGAACAGGGACAGGTCCTCGGCGGCGAGCGTCGTCAGTCCCGTCACGGGGTCACCTCCGGTGCGGCAGCGGCGTCCACGGCGGCCGGGGCGATCCGGACGACCTGGCCCGGCAGGGCACCGGTGTCCGAGGCGACTCCCCCGCCGGCCGAGTTGAGGGGCACCCACACGACCCGGTCGGCCATCGCCGTCACCTGCAGCGGCAGCCGGACCGTGCCCAGCGGACCGGACACCTCCAGCGGCTCGCCGTCGGCGACGCCGATCTCCTTCGCGGTGGTCGCCGACAGACGGGCGACCGCCGGGTGGCGGGTGCCGGCGAGGGCGTCGTCACCCTGCTGCAGCAGGCCCTGGTCGAGCAGCAGCCGGTGGCCCGCGAGGACCGCCTCGCCGCTGCCGGGCTTCGGCAGCTGACGGCCGGTCTCCTGCGGGGCCGCGGCGCGCGGGCCCTCGTACGGGGCGAGCCGGGACAGCTCGGCGCGGGCCGAGCGGACGTCGGCGAGGCCGAGGGGGACGTCCATCGCGTCGGCCAGCATGGTCAGCACCCGGGCGTCCGGGTACTGGTGGCGCTGGACCTGCTGGCCGGGCTTGATCGCGGCCTCGAAGAGCCGCACCCGGCCCTCCCAGTTGAGGAACGTGCCGGCCTTCTCGGCGACGGCGGCGACCGGCAGGACGACGTCCGCCCGGTCGGTGACCTCGCCGGGACGCTGCTCCAGGCTGACCACGAAGCCCACCGCGTCCAGGGCCGCGCGGGCCCGGGCCGGGTCGGGCAGGTCGGCCGGCTCGACGCCGCCGACGACGAGCGCACCGAGCTCGCCGCTCGCGGCCGCCTCCAGGATCTCGCCGGTGTCGCGGCCGTGGCGGGACGGGAGCGTGGCCACGCCCCAGACCCCGGCGACCTCGTCGCGGGCCCGCGGGTCGGTGACGGGGCGGCCGCCGGGCAGCAGCCCGGGCAGGGCGCCCGCCTCGACGGCACCGCGCTCGCCCGCGCGGCGCGGGATCCACGCCAGGTTGGCGCCGGTCGCCTGCGCGAAGCGCACGACCGCGGTCAGCGCGCCGGGTACGGCCGCCAGCCGCTCGCCGACCAGGACGACCGAGCCCTCCTCGCGCAGCGCCTCGTGGGCGGTGAGGCCGTTGCCGTCCAGACCCACCCCGCCGGCGAGGGCGTCCAGCCACTCGGTCTCGGTGCCGGGCGCGGCGGGCAGCAGGGTGCCGCCCGCCTTCTCCAGCCCCCGGGTGGCGAACGGGGCCAGCGCGAAGGTGCGCTGCTTGTGCCCGCGCCAGGCCTTGCGGAGCCGCAGGAAGACGCCGGGCGCCTCCTCCTCGGCCTCCAGCCCGGCCAGCAGGACGGCGGGGGCCTTCTCCAGCAGGGTGTACGTGACGCCGTCGCCGGACAGGTCCCGTCCGCGGCCCGCCACCACGGACGCCAGGAAGTCGGCCTCCTCGGCGGAGTGCACACGGGCCCGGAAGTCGACGTCGTTGGTGTCGAGGGCGACGCGGGCGAACTTGGCGTAGGCGTACGCGTCCTCGACGGTGAGCCGGCCGCCGGTCAGCACGCCCGTCCGGCCGCGGGCCGCCGCGAGGCCGCGCGCCGCGGCCTCCAGGGCCTCGGGCCAGCTCGCCGGCTCCATCTCACCGGTGTCGGCGTCGCGGACCAGCGGGGTGGTCAGCCGCTCGGGGCGCTGCGCGTAGCGGAACCCGAAGCGGCCCTTGTCGCACATCCACTCCTCGTTGACCTCGGGGTCGTCCTGCGCGAGCCGGCGCATGACCTTGCCGCGCCGGTGGTCGGTACGGGTGGCGCAGCCGCCCGCGCAGTGCTCGCACACGCTCGGCGAGGAGACCAGGTCGAAGGGCCGGGACCGGAAGCGGTAGGCCGCCGAGGTCAGGGCGCCGACCGGGCAGATCTGGATGGTGTTGCCCGAGAAGTACGACTGGAAGGGGTCGCCCTCTCCGGTGCCCACCTGCTGCAGCGCGCCGCGCTCCAGCAGCTCGATCATCGGGTCGCCGGCGATCTGCTGCGAGAAGCGGGTGCAGCGCGCGCACAGCACGCAGCGCTCGCGGTCCAGCAGCACCTGGGTGGAGATCGGCACCGGCTTCTCGTAGGTCCGCTTGCGTCCCTCGAAGCGGGTGTCGGCCTGGCCGGCGGACATCGCCTGGTTCTGCAGCGGGCACTCGCCGCCCTTGTCGCAGACCGGGCAGTCCAGCGGGTGGTTGATGAGCAGCAGCTCCATCACCCCGCGCTGGGCCTTGTCCGCGACGCCGGAGGTGAGCTGGGTCCTGACGACCATCCCGTCGGTGCAGGTGATCGTGCAGGACGCCATCGGCTTGCGCTGGCCCTCCACCTCGACGATGCACTGGCGGCAGGCGCCCACGGGGTCGAGGAGGGGATGGTCGCAGAAGCGCGGGATCTCGATGCCGATCATCTCGGCGGCACGGATCACCAGGGTGCCCTTGGGCACGGAGATCTCGACGCCGTCGATGCTGACGGACACCAGGTCCTCGGGCGGCACCGCCGCCTCACCGGAGGCGGCGCTGGTCGTGACGGTCACGCGTTCACCTCCAGGTGAGACTTGTCGGCCCAGACCGTGGACTTGGCCGGGTCGAAGGGGCAGCCGCGGCCCTCCAGGTGCTCCACGTACTCGTCGCGGAAGTACTGGAGGGAGGAGAAGATCGGGCTGGCCGCTCCGTCGCCGAGGGCGCAGAAGGACTTGCCGTTGATGTTGTCGGCGATGTCGGCGAGCTTGTCGAGGTCCGCCAGGGTCCCCTTGCCCGCCTCGATGTCGCGCAGCAACTGGACGAGCCAGTACGTGCCCTCGCGGCAGGGGGTGCACTTGCCGCAGGACTCGTGGGCGTAGAACTCGGTCCAGCGGGTGACGGCGCGCACCACGCAGGTCGTCTCGTCGAAGCACTGCAGCGCCTTGGTGCCGAGCATGGAGCCCGCGGCGCCGACGCCCTCGTAGTCCAGCGGGACGTCGAGGTGCTCGTCGGTGAACATCGGCGTCGAGGAGCCGCCCGGGGTCCAGAACTTCAGCTTGTGGCCGGGCCGCATGCCGCCGCTGAGGGTCAGCAGCTGGCGCAGCGTGACGCCCAGCGGGGCCTCGTACTGGCCGGGGTTGGCGACGTGGCCGCTGAGCGAGTAGAGCGTGAAGCCGGGGGACTTCTCGCTGCCCATCGAGCGGAACCAGTCCTTGCCCTTGAGCAGGATCGACGGCACCGAGGCGATGGACTCGACGTTGTTGACCACCGTCGGGCAGGCGTAGAGACCCTCGACCGCCGGGAAGGGCGGACGCAGCCGGGGCTGGCCGCGGCGTCCCTCCAGGGAGTCCAGCAGCGCGGTCTCCTCACCGCAGATGTAGGCGCCCGCGCCGGCGTGGACGGTCAGCTCCAGGTCGAAGCCGCTGCCCAGGATGTCCTTGCCGAGGAGTCCCGCCTCGTACGCCTCGGCCACCGCGTGGTGCAGCCGCCGCAGCACGGGGACGACCTCGCCGCGCAGGTAGATGAAGGCGTGGTTCGAGCGGATCGCGTGGCAGGCGATCACCATGCCCTCGATGAGCGAGTGCGGGTTGGCGAAGAGCAGCGGGATGTCCTTGCAGGTGCCGGGCTCCGACTCGTCCGCGTTGACGACGAGGTAGTGCGGCTTGCCGTCGCCCTGCGGGATGAACTGCCACTTCATCCCGGTGGGGAAGCCCGCGCCGCCGCGGCCGCGCAGGCCGGCGTCCTTGACGAGGGCGATCACGTCGTCCGGGGGCAGGGCCAGCGCCTTGCGCAGGCCCTCGTAGCCCTCGTGGCGACGGTACGTCTTGAGGGTCCAGGACTGCGGATCGTCCCAGAAGGCCGAGAGAACGGGTGACAGTACCTTCTCCGCCGAGTCGACCATGGTCACCGGTCCTCCTCGCCTTCGGTCGGGCGCTCCGTGACCGGTCCCGCCGGGTGCTCCGGGTCGGAGACCGCGGAGTCCAACGGGGCGTCGTGGGAGCTGGGGTGGGCCGGGGGCGTCTCGTCCTGCGGCGGCGCGGAGGTCTGCCGGGGCACGCCGGCCCCGGTGCCGGGCAGCGACTCGCCGCGGGCGAGCCGCAGGCCCGCGAGCGAGGCGGGGCCGGCGCCGCCGGTCGCCTCGACGGCGCCGGGGCGCTCGTCGGGGAACCCGGCGAGGATCCGGGACGTCTCCTTGAAGGAGCAGAGAGGGGCGCCGCGGGTGGGTTCGACGGTGCGGCCGGCGCGCAGGTCGTCGACGAGCCGCTTGGCCGACGCGGGGTCCTGGTTGTCGAAGAACTCCCAGTTGACCATCACCACGGGGGCGAAGTCGCACGCCGCGTTGCACTCGATGTGCTCCAGCGTGATCTTGCCGTCATCGGTGGTCTCGCCGTTGCCCACGCCGAGGTGCTCCTTGAGCTCCTCGAAGATCGCGTCGCCGCCCATGACCGCGCACAGGGTGTTGGTGCAGACCCCGACCTGGTACTCGCCGGAGGGCCCCCGCCGGTACATCGAGTAGAAGGTGGCCACCGCGGTGACCTCGGCCGTGGTCAGCCCGAGCTGTTCGGCGCAGAAGCGCACCCCGGTGCGGGAGACGTGGCCCTCCTCCGCCTGCACCAGGTGCAGCAGCGGCAGCAGGGCGCTGCGGCTGCCGGGGTAGCGCGCGATGACCTTCGCCGCGTCCTCGGCCAGCCGGTGCCGTACGTCGGCCGGGTACTCCGGCGCGGGCATCGCGGGGATGCCGAGTGATACCTCTGTCACCGGTCGACGCCTCCCATCACGGGGTCGATGGACGCCACCGCGACGATGACGTCGGCGACCTGGCCGCCCTCGCACATCGCCGCCATGGTTTGCAGGTTGGTGAAGGACGGGTCGCGGAAGTGGACGCGGAAGGGGCGGGTGCCCCCGTCGCTGACCACGTGGACGCCGAGTTCGCCCTTGGAGGACTCGACGGCGACGTACGCCTGGCCGGCCGGGACCCGGAAGCCCTCGGTCACCAGCTTGAAGTGGTGGATCAGGGCCTCCATGGAGGTGCCCATGATCTTCTTGATGTGGTCGAGCGAGTTGCCGAGCCCGTCCGGCCCGAGGGCGAGCTGCGCGGGCCAGGCGATCTTCTTGTCGGCGACCATGACCGGGCCGGGCTGCAGCCGGTCCAGGCACTGCTCGACGATGTCCAGCGACTGCCGCATCTCCTCCAGGCGGAGCAGGAACCGCCCGTAGGAGTCGCAGGTGTCGACGGTCGGCACCTCGAACTCGTAGTTCTCGTAGCCGCAGTACGGCTGCGACTTGCGCAGGTCGTGCGGCAGACCGGTGGAGCGCAGGATCGGGCCGGTGGCGCCGAGCGCCATGCAGCCGGCGAGGTCCAGGTAACCCACGTCCTGCATGCGGGCCTTGAAGATCGGGTTGCCGGTGGCGAGCTTGTCGTACTCGGGCAGGTTCTTGCGGAACTTCTTCACGACCTCGCGGACCTGGTCCACGGCGCCGGGCGGCAGGTCCTGGGCGAGGCCGCCGGGGCGGATGTAGGCGTGGTTCATCCGCAGGCCGGTGATCAGCTCGAAGACGTCCAGGATCATCTCGCGGTCGCGGAACCCGTAGATCATGATCGTGGTGGCGCCGAGCTCCATGCCGCCGGTGGCGATGGCCACCAGGTGCGAGGAGATGCGGTTGAGCTCCATCAGCATCACGCGGATCACCGAGGCGCGGTCCGGGACCGCGTCGGTGATGCCGAGCAGCTTCTCCACCGCCAGGCAGTACGCCGTCTCGTTGAAGAACGGCGTCAGGTAGTCCATGCGCGTCACGAACGTGGACCCCTGGGTCCAGGTCCGGAACTCCATGTTCTTCTCGATGCCGGTGTGGAGGTAGCCGATGCCGCAGCGGGCCTCGGTGACCGTCTCGCCGTCGATCTCGAGGATCAGCCGGAGCACGCCGTGGGTGGAGGGGTGCTGCGGGCCCATGTTGACGACGATGCGCTCGTCGTCGGCCTTGCCGACGGTCTCGGCCAGTTCGTCCCAGTCGCCGCCGGTGACGGTGAAGACCCGGCCCTCGGTGGTCTCCCGCTCCGCGGCCTGCTGGGGTGCGTGGTGAGTGCTCACGAGTACGACCTCCGCTGGTCCGGAGCAGGGATCTGGGCGCCCTTGTACTCGACGGCGATGCCGCCGAGGGGGTAGTCCTTGCGCTGCGGGTGGCCCTGCCAGTCGTCCGGCATCATGATCCGCATCAGGGCGGGGTGCCCGTCGAAGACGATGCCGAAGAAGTCGTAGGCCTCGCGCTCGTGCCAGTCGTTGGTCGGGTAGACCTCGACGAGCGACGGGACGTGCCGGTCGGCGTCGGAGACGCTCACCTCCAGCCGGATCAGCCGGTTGTGGGTGATCGAGCGCAAGTGGTAGACGGCGTGCAGCTCGCGGCCCTTGTCCTCCGGGAAGTGGACGCCGCTCACGCCCGTGCAGAGCTCGAAGCGCAGCGCGGGGTCGTCCCGCAGGGTCCTGGCGACCAGGGGCAGGTGCTCGCGCGCGACGTGGAAGGTGATCTCGTCGCGGTCCACGACGACCTTCTCGACCGCGTTGTCCGGGACGAGTCCCTGCTCCTCGAGGGCACCCTCGAGCTCGTCGGCGACGTCGTCGAACCAGCCGCCGTAGGGACGGCTCGCCGCACCGGGCAGCCGTACCGTGCGCACCAGACCGCCGTACCCGGAGGTGTCGCCGCCGTTGCGGGCACCGAACATGCCGCGCTGGACGCGGATCGCCTCCCCGTGGTCGCCGCGCTGACCGGGCAGCCCGGCCGCGTTGACGTCCTTGTCCGGGTTAGGGGTGTCCGGGGAATCCGTCATCGGAGCAGCCCCTTCATCTCGATCGTCGGCAGCGCCTTCAGCGCCGCTTCCTCCGCCTCGCGCGCGGCCTCTTCGCGGTTCACGCCGAGCTTGCTGTGCTGGATCTTCTGGTGGAGCTTGAGGATGGCGTCCATCAGCATTTCGGGACGCGGCGGACATCCAGGGAGATAAATGTCAACAGGCACCACATGGTCAACACCCTGCACAATTGCGTAGTTGTTGAACATCCCGCCGCTCGATGCGCAGACCCCCATCGAGATCACCCACTTGGGGTTCGGCATCTGGTCGTAGACCTGGCGCAGGACGGGCGCCATCTTCTGGCTCACCCGGCCGGCCACGATCATCAGGTCCGCCTGGCGGGGGGACCCGCGGAAGACCTCCATGCCGAAGCGGGCCAGGTCGTACCTCCCGGCCCCGGTCGTCATCATCTCGATGGCGCAGCACGCGAGGCCGAAGGTGGCCGGGAAGACCGACGCCTTCCGGACCCAGCCGGCCGCCGCCTCGACGGAGGTGAGCAGGAACCCGCTCGGCAGCTTCTCTTCAATACCCATGGCTATTCTCCGCCCCTAGTCCCATTCCAGACCGCCGCGACGCCAGACGTAGGCGTACGCGACGAAGACCGTGAGCACGAAGAGGAGCATCTCGACGAGCCCGAAGACCCCGAGGGCGTCGAAGGTGACGGCCCAGGGGTAGAGGAAGACGATCTCGATGTCGAAGACGATGAAGAGCATCGCCGTCAGGTAGTACTTGATCGGGAAACGGCCACCCCCGGCTGGATGCGGAGTCGGCTCGATGCCGCACTCATACGCCTCCAACTTGGCCCGGTTGTACCGCTTCGGGCCGATGATGGAGGCCATGACCACGGAGAAGATCGCGAAGCCGGCCCCGAGGCCGCCCAGCACGAGGATGGGCGCGTAGGCATTCACGTCCCCGCTCCTTCCAGTCGACGATGACTGATGACGGACCGTGCCCGAACGTGCGCCCCGTGCCACCTGGATCCGCTCCATGTGAGGCAGTTCACAAGCCCGGACTGCCCGCATCCTATGCCTCCTGGTCTGTGATCTGCGACACGGGGTTCAGTCTGGTCCTTGTGATCTCTGCCACCAGTCGAACGATCATGAACGGGGATGAGCGGTGATCTTCTCACTCAGTAATCCCAAACGATCACCAGAAGTCACATTTACTTGCGTTTCCGCTGGTAAACAGGGGTGCCGCACTATCAGGCACCCGCGAGCCGAGGCAAATTGGAGCTGGGTCGGGGGACGTGATAGCGCCTCCCCACCCGTGCGGGTGAGCCGCGAAACCGCGCGCTGACGGCGACCGGAGGCACGTGAACGCGCGCACGAGGATTTGTACTTGGGTGTCCCTATAGTCCTGAATAAGGAAGATCAAAAAGGGGACAATACCACTGGTCGTGAGCCAACTGTGGCGCATCACACTTTTGTTGAACGGAACCGACCTGGCCTGATACCCAAGTCTTCATGTCCCTTCAGACCTCGCATATAAGCCGCCGGCGACGAGCCGCGCAGAGCCCCAACTGGGTGCGCCGCGCAGGAGTCGCCGGCGGCGTCATCGGAACGCTCGCCCTGACCGGAATGTCCGCCCCGGCGAACGCCGAGCCCTCGGCCGCCGACCCGGCGACCACGGGGAGCATCCCCGTCATCCCCGCCCTCTCCACCGCCGCCTCCGCCGCGCAGGCCGCCGACGCCGTCGACGAGACCGTCGTCGAGCAGCAGCTGGACGCCGCCCGCGCGCAGGCGCGCACCGAGGCCATGAAGGCCGCACAGAAGAAGAAGGCCGCCGCCGACGCGCGGTCGCGCGCCGCTGCCAAGGCCGCCGAGGCGCGCGAGACCGCGACCGCGTCCCGCTCCGCCGGACGCACCGCGCTGGCCGCCTCCTCCTCCACTTCCGCGACGGGCAGCGTCGCCTCCGTCCTCGCGTTCCTGAAGGCCCAGGTCGGCAAGCCGTACGTGTACGGCGCCACGGGCCCCAGCGCGTACGACTGCTCCGGTCTCACCCAGGCCGCCTTCCGCACCATCGGCGTCGACCTGCCGCGCACCTCGCAGGCGCAGTCGACGTTCGGCACCCCGGTGTCCGTGAGCGCGGTCCAGCCGGGCGACCTCCTCTTCTGGGGCGGGGTCGGCTCCGCCTACCACGTGGCCGTCTACATCGGCGGCGGGCAGTACCTGGACGCGGCGAACCCGAGCAAGGGCGTCGTCATCCAGCAGATGTCCAACTACATGCCGACGTCGGCCGTCCGCGTGCTCTGATCACGGGCCCCGTCCCCACGGAGGCCGCCGGCCCGCACCCGGGCCGGCGGCCTCCTCCGTTGCACCCGCGTACGGTCCTCCGCCGCCGCGAGGGGGGCCGCCGCACCGCGCCCCGCGGCAGGCGGCCGGGCCCGGCCCCGCCGCAAGGAGAGGTACCGCACGCGGGGCCGGGCGACCGGGGAGCCCCGTACGGGGCTCACGCGCCGGAGCCCGGCTCCGCCGTGGCGGGGGACCGGGCTCCGGGCGACGGGTTCACCGGCGGCAGTCGTGGCCTCCGCCGTGCCAGACCCTGACCCACTGGCCCGGCGTGCGGACCCATTTGACGCGACCGTGGCTGGACACGCGCACCAGGCGTCCGGGGCGGTACTCCAGCTTCCAGGAGCCCAGACCGACCGAGCACTGACGCTGCCGGTCGCCCCTCCGGTCGTCGCCGCGGCGGTCGTCCCCGCGGCGGTCGTCCCCGCGGCGGTCGCCGTCCCGCCGGTCGTCGCCACGACGGTCGTCACCACGACGGTCGCCGTCCCGGCGGTCGTCACCGCGCTGGTCGCCCGCACGGTGGTCCGCGGAGGCCGCGGAGGCCGGGCCGGCTGCGAGCACGCCCCCTCCGGCGAGCAGGAACGAAGCGGCCGCGGCGGCGAGGACCTGGGTTATACGCGTGCTCATGTCTGCACCCTTCTGTTGATCACGGATCCCCGAGCAGTGATCAAAAGTATGAGCACAGCGCCTCAAATCCCGCATTTCGGGCGCGAGCTGACTCCGGGGCAGGCGCATCTGACATCGATGTCAACGACATCGATGTCAAAGGACCGGCGGCCCGCCCCGCCCGCGCCCCTCCACCCCGGCCCGCGCGAACCGGCCATCCGGGAGAGGGAGTTCACCACCCCGCCCGGTACGCAGCGCCGCCCAACGGGACAACGGGCGCCGCACCGGGCGGGGTTCGCCTCCCGGGGCCGGCCGGCGACCGGTCAGCCGAGGCGGGCGTCGAGCGCTTCGAGGTCGTCGACGAACCAGGTGCGGTCGCCCCGGTTGCACTCGCGGACCAGGTCCCGGAAGGCCGTGCCGGCCGCCGTGTGGGCCGAGACGTCGCCCACGACGACGAGCCGGACGCCGTAGTTGGCGAACTTCTGCAGGACCTCCCCCGCGAGGCCCGACCGCAGGACGAAGAACCGCTCGTCCAGGCGGGCGACGGGGACGGCCACCACGTCCGCCCGGTGGTAGGCCGATCCGATCACGTCGAGCGCGTCCTGGACGCCGGAGATCCTCGCGCCGTCCTCGCCGCAGACGAGGACGGGCACGCCCCGCCGCTCGGTCACCACGTCAGCCACGGCCCGCCTCCGGGTCCTCGGTGTGCTCCTCCGGGAACATGTCGTTCCCCCCTCCCATGACGTCGTCGATGGTGCGCAGGACGTCCGCCGTCGCCGCGGCACCGCCGAGCACCACGACCTTCAGCCGCGAGCGCTCGTCGTCGTACGCGATCCGGACCCGGGCCAACTCGTGGGGGTCCCGCGCCATCTGGGCACCGGCCACGAGAAGGGTCCCGAGGCGGTCGGCGGCGGCCGGCCCGATGCCGTCCACCTCGACGATGGCCGAGACCTCCACCCGCTGCCGGGCGGCGGCCGCCGGCGCGCCGGTGAGGGCCTCCAGGTCGGCCCGGGCGACGCGGTACTGCTTGCCGATGCGCACGGCCTTGAGCCGGCCGTCGCGGATGTAGCCGCGGACGGTGCGCACGTGCAGTCCCAGCCGGTCCGCGACCTGCTCGACGGACAGCCATTCCCTCTCCATAGTGCCGCATCCTACCCCGTGAAGGTAAGGACAGGGATGTATGCGTACCCCCACGCGCCCCCGCACGCCTCCGCGCGCCTCCGCGCGTCCGGCTCCCTCCGGTCTCACCGCAGCAAAAAGCCGCGCCGGCCCGTGCGGCACGGGCCGGCGCGGCGAGCGGGATGCCGGGGTCAGGAACGCGGCGCCACCTTCGACAGACCGTTGATCACGCGGTCCATCGCGTCGCCGCCCGACGGGTCGGTGAGGTTCGCCAGCAGCTTCAGCGTGAAGCGCATCAGCATCGGGTGCGTCAGGCCGCGCTGGGTCGCCAGCTTCATGACCTTCGGGTTGCCGATCAGCTTCACGAAGGCCCGGCCGAGCGTGTAGTAGCCGCCGTAGGTGTCCTTCAGGATCCGCGGGTACGACTGCAGCGCCAGCTCCCGCTGGGCCGCGGTGCCGCGCGCGTGCGCCTGGACGATGACGTCGGCCGCGATCTGGCCGGACTCCATCGCGTAGGCGATGCCCTCGCCGTTGAACGGGTTGACGAGGCCGCCGGCGTCGCCGACCAGCAGCAGGCCCTTGGTGTAGTGCGGCTGGCGGTTGAAGGCCATCGGGAGCGCCGCGCCGCGGATCGGCCCGGTCATGTTCTCCTCGGTGTAGCCCCAGTCCTCCGGCATCGAGGCGCACCAGGCCTTCAGCACCTCGCGCCAGTCCAGCTCCTTGAAGGAGGCGGAGGTGTTGAGCACGCCGAGGCCCACGTTGGAGGTGCCGTCGCCCATGCCGAAGATCCAGCCGTATCCGGGCAGCAGCCGCGGGTTGCCGGGGACGCGCCGGTCCCACAGCTCCAGCCAGGACTCCAGGTAGTCGTCGTCGTGCCGCGGGGAGGTGAAGTACGTGCGGACGGCGACGCCCATCGGGCGGTCCTCGCGGCGGTGCAGCCCCATCTGCAGGGAGAGCCGGGTGGAGTTGCCGTCAGCGGCGACCACCAGCGGCGCGTGGAAGGTGACCGGGGTCTTCTCCTCGCCCAGCTTGGCCTCGACGCCGGTGATGCGGCCGGTGCGCTCGTCACGGATCGGGGCGCCGACGTTGCAGCGCTCGTAGAGCCGGGCGCCGGCCTTCTGCGCCTGGCGGGCGAGGAGTTCGTCGAAGTCCTCGCGCCTGCGCACCAGGCCGTAGTCCGGGAACGAGGCCAGGTCCGGCCAGTCCAGCTGCAGCCGGACGCCGCCGCCGATGATGCGCAGGCCCTTGTTGCGCAGCCAGCCGGCCTCCTCGGAGATGTCGATGCCCATCGCGACCAGTTGCTTGGTCGCCCGGGGCGTCAGGCCGTCGCCGCACACCTTCTCGCGCGGGAAGGCGGTCTTCTCCAGCAGCAGGACGTCGAGTCCCGCCTTCGCCAGGTAGTAGGCCGTCGTGGAACCGGCGGGACCGGCACCGACGACGATCACATCGGCGCTGCGTTCCGAAGCGGCGGTCTCGGTCACAGTGCGGCACTCCTCGCTGCTGTGGGCTGTTGCGGGCCTGGCTCCGGCCGCCGGCGGCGGCCGGACCGGACCCCGAGCAGTCTATGGGCCCCCTCCGCGGACGGGCCGGGCGGCCCGCCTTCAGCGCACCGCGCGGTGCAGCGCCACGATGCCGCCCGACAGGTTGCGCCAGGCGACCTTCGACCATCCGGCCTTCTGCAGGCGCCCGGCGAGGCCGGGCTGGTCGGGCCAGGCGCGGATGGACTCGGCCAGGTACACGTACGCGTCGGGGTTGCTGCTGACCGCCCGGGCGACCGGCGGGAGGGCGCGCATCAGGTACTCGGTGTAGACCGTGCGGAACGGCGCCCAGGTGGGGTGGCTGAACTCGCAGATGACGACGCGGCCCCCGGGCCGGGTGACCCGCAGCATCTCGCGCAGCGCGGCGTCGGTGTCGTGCACGTTGCGCAGCGCGAAGGAGATCGTGACGGCGTCGAAGACCCCGTCGGCGAACGGCAGCCGGGTCGCGTCGCCCGCGGTGAGCGGGAGGAAGGGGTGGCGGCGCTTGCCCTCGCGCAGCATGCCCAGGGAGAAGTCGCAGGGCACGACCCGGGCGCCCGCGCCGGCGAACGGCAGGGAGGAGGTCCCCGTGCCGGCGCCGAGGTCCAGCACGCGCTCGCCGGGACGTACGGCGAGGGACTGCGCGACGACCTTGCGCCAGCGGCGGTCCTGGCCGAGCGACAGCACGTCGTTGGTCAGGTCGTAGTTGGCGGCGACGTCGTCGAACATCGCGGCGACTTCGTGCGGCTGCTTGTCCAGGGAGGCTCGGGTCACCTCCCCATTGTTCACCCGGCGTCCCCGTACCCCGCGCAGGGGCCCCGCCGCGGTCGTGGAACGCCGTACGGCACGACCCGCGCGGCCGGTCAGGCCCTGCGGTGCAGGAGCCGCCCGGCGACGACGGTGGCCAGGCAGGTGCCGTGCTCGTCGAAGACGGCGAAGTCCGCCCGGGCGCCCGGCTCCAGGGACGGGGCCCGGCGCACCGGCAGCAGGCCGCTGCGGTCCAGCGCGGAGCGCAGCGCGGGGTCGTCGGGGGCGGTGGCGACGGCGGTGACCCCGCGCAGCAGCAGGGCGTGCACGCGTTCGCGCGGGGTGGGGGCGGGTGGCAGCGCGCCCTCGTGGGTCAGGCCCGGGCGCAGCGCACCGGGCCAGTTCCGTACCCGGGCGCCCGGGTGGCCGGCCAGCAGCGCGTCCTGCGGGCCGATGGCGGCGAGGAGGCCGCCGTCGACGAGCAGGGCGGTGCCGTCGGTCCCGGAATGGATCGTCAGCATCGGTGGCGCGGTCAGGAGGTGCTGAGCAGCTTCAGCTCCGGGTGCGCCGTGCCGCCCTCGATGGCGGTCGACGACAGGTGGGAGACGACGTGGTCGTCCACCGGGTCGTTCGCCGGGTCGTCGTGGACGACGAGGTGCTCGTAGGTGGTGGCGCGCTGCGCGGGGACCCGGCCGGCGGCGCGGATCAGGTGGATCAGCTCCATGCGGTTGGAGCGGTGCTTGGCGCCGGCCGAGGAGACCACGTTCTCCTCCAGCATCACCGAGCCGAGGTCGTCGGCGCCGTAGTGCAGCGACAGCTGGCCGACCTCCTTGCCGGTGGTGAGCCAGGAACCCTGGATGTGGGCGACGTTGTCCAGGAAGACCCGCGCGATGGCGATGATCCGCAGGTACTCGAAGAGCGTGGCCTGGGTCCGGCCCTTCAGGTGGTTGTTCTCGGGCTGGTAGGTGTACGGGATGAAGGCGCGGAAGCCGCCCGTACGGTCCTGGACGTCGCGGATCATGCGCAGGTGCTCGATGCGCTCGGCGTTGGTCTCGCCGGTGCCCATCAGCATGGTGGAGGTCGACTCCACACCCAGCTTGTGCGCGGTCTCCATGATCTCCAGCCAGCGCTCGCCGCTCTCCTTGAGCGGGGCGATCGCCTTGCGCGGCCGGGCCGGCAGCAGTTCGGCGCCGGCGCCCGCGAAGGAGTCCAGGCCCGCGGCGTGGATGCGGCTGATGGCCTCCTCCACCGTCACCTTGGAGATGCGGGCCATGTGCTCGACCTCGGAGGCGCCGAGGGAGTGGATGACCAGTTGCGGGAAGGCCTGCTTGATGGCGCTGAAGTGCTTCTCGTAGTACTCGACGCCGTAGTCCGGGTGGTGGCCGCCCTGGAACATGATCTGGGTGCCGCCGAGTTCGACGGTCTCCGCGCAGCGGCGCAGGATGTCGTCGAGGTCCCGGGTCCAGCCCTTGGCGGTGTCCTTGGGCGCGGCGTAGAAGGCGCAGAACTTGCACGCCGTCACGCAGACGTTGGTGTAGTTGATGTTCCGCTCGATGATGTACGTCGCGATGTGCTCGGTACCGGCGTAGCGGCGGCGGCGCACGGCGTCGGCGGCGGCGCCGAGGGCGTGCAGGGGTGCCGAACGGTAGAGGTCGAGCGCCTCCTCGGGGGTGATGCGGCCGCCGTCGGCGGCACGGTCGAGGACGGACTGGAGGTCGGCGTTCTCGCTCACCGGGCATCCTTCCGAGGGGTGTGACGGACCCGCCCAGCCTACGCCAGGGGGTCAGCCGCCCTGCTTCCTGAGGTCCCCTTCCGGCTGACCGGCCAGCGAGTCGCCCGAGCGGTAGTGCAGGGAGCCGTCCGCGTTGAGGGTGAACCGCTCGTCGGCCGAACCGTCGGAGCAGATCCCCGGATGCGGGTTGGTGCCGCCGCTGGTGTCGAGCACGACGCCCTTCTCCGTGGCCTCGGCGAGCTTCCAGTCGCCGCTGCAGTCGTAGGACTGGCCGAGCAGGTCCAGCACGCTCTTGTCGCGGCCGACGACCGCGCCGACCTTGCCTTCGCGCAGGGTGATCTCCATCGTGCCCGGTACTCCGCCGGCGGTGACCGTGCTGCCCTTCCACGTGCCGACGAAGGCTTTGGGGAGGGCGTCCACGCGCGGTCCCGAGGACGGCGTCGAGGACGTGGTCGAGGAGGAGGTCGAGGAGGCCGTGGTCGAGGACGGGGAACCGTCCCCGGACCCCGCGCTCCGCGAGGGGGTGCGCTCCCCGCCCTTGGCCTGGTTCGAGCCGTCGAGGAGTCCCGGCAGCACGAGGGCCAGGGTCACGGCGGCCGCGACGAGCAGGATCCCCGTCGCGGCGAGCGCCGCGGCCCGGCCGCGCCGGCGGCCCGGGACGGGCGTGGGCGGCGGCGTGGCGGCGAACGGCGGCGCGTCCTGGGGCGCGGTCAGCGAGGGCGGCGGGCCGAACGACCCGTACGAGGGGTGCGAGCCGTAGGAGCCGTGGCCGCCGGCCGGTCCCCCGCCGTTCCCCTCGGGGGTGCCGTTGCCCGGGGCCACCGGGCCCGGGTGCGGGGTGGGTTCGAGGTCGAGCAGTTCGACGGCCTGCCGCCCGAGGCGCTCCGTCAGCGGGGCCGGCAGCCAGCCGGCGCGCACCAGCGACGCGGCGTCGCCGCCGGGCGCCAGCAGTTCCGCGAGCCGGCGGGGCGTCGGGCGCACCTCCGGGTCCTTGGCGAGGCAGGACTCGGCGATCCGGCGCAACTCGTCGGGGACGCCGTCGAGTTCGGGCTCCTCGTGGGCGACCTTGTAGAGCAGGACGGCCGCGCTGTCCCCGGTGAAGGGGCCGCGGCCGGTCGCGGCGAAGGCCAGCACCGCGCCGAGGGCGAAGATGTCGGCGGCGGGGCCGGTGGGTCTTCCGGTGACCTGCTCGGGCGCCATGTAGCCGGGCGAGCCGACGACCACGCCCTTGCTGGTCAGGGCGGCCGTGGCGTCCATGGCACGGGCGATGCCGAAGTCGATCAGCACCGGGCCGTCGAGCGAGAGCAGCACGTTGGACGGCTTGATGTCGCGGTGCACCAGGCCGCGTCCGTGCACGGCCTCCAGCGCCTCGGCGAGCCCGGCGCCCAGCGCCCGTACGCCCTGCGGCGACAGCGGGCCGAAGGTGGCGACGGCCTCGGAGAGGGCGGGACCGGCGACGTAGCGGGTGGCCACCCAGGGCACCGGCGAGTCGGTGTCGGCGTCCAGCACCGGGGCGCTCCACGTACCGCCGACCCGGCGCGCGGCGTCGACCTCGCGCTGGAAGCGGGTGCGGAACTCCAGGTCGTCCGCGAGTTCCGAGCGCACCACCTTCACGGCCACCGTCCGGCCGCCGGGGCTGCGCCCCAGGTAGACCCGGCCCATCCCGCCGGCGCCCAGCCGGCCGAGCAGACGGTACGGGCCGATCGACGGGGGGTCGTTCGCTTGCAGGGGCTGCATCTGCGCGCCTCTCGCCGGTGCGGAAGGTCAGTGGAGTTGTACCCGTGGCCGCCGTGGTCACCCCAGCCGGAGCGGGGGGCCGCCGCCGATCGTAGTCGGCCCGGGGAACGGGCCAGGGCCGGCGGGGGGGGTGCCCGCCGGCCCACGGGGTCAGCCCCCGGCGCCCAGCAGCTCGACGCGCGCCTGCTCCGGGAAGCCCACCCGGCGGGCGAACTCGGCGATGCCGGTGAGCTGCTCGGGACCGAGCGAGAAGTCCAGGGTGGTGAAGTAGCGCTGGAGGGTGTGGGCGTCGAAGGACTCCCAGCGGGCCGCCTGCTCGGCGACCTTCTCCACCTCCTCCATGCTCAGGTCGCGGGAGGAGAGGAAGGCCCGGTGCACCTCGTGCACCACACCGGGACGGGCCTCCAGGTAGTCGCGGCGGGCGGCCCAGACGGCGAAGACGAACGGCAGCCCGGTCCACTCCTTCCACATCAGCCCGAGGTCGTGGACCTCCAGGCCGAGCCGCGGCGCGTCGTGCAGCGAGGCGCGCAGCGCCGCGTCCCCGATCAGGACGGCGGCCTGGGCCTCCTGCATCATCAGCGAGAGGTCGGGCGGGCAGGTGTAGTACTCGGGCTCGACCCCGTACTGATCGGCGAGCATCAGCTGGGCCAGGCGGACCGAGGTGCGGCTGGTGGAGCCGAGGGCGACCCGGGCGCCGTCCAGGGCGCCCAGCGGGACCTGGCTCACGATCACGCAGGACATCACCGGGCCGTCGCAGCCGACGGCGATGTCCGGGAGCGCGATCAGGTCCTCTGCGTGCCGGAGGTACTCCATGAGGGTGATCGGGCCGACGTCCAGCTCCCCGGAGACGAGCTGGGCGCTGAGCTTCTCGGGGGTGTCCTTGGTCAGCTCCAGGTCGAGCAGGGCACCCGTTCGGGCGAGTCCCCAGTAAAGGGGCACGCAGTTCAGGAACTGGATGTGCCCGACGCGGGGCCGGGTCCGGCGCACACCACTGGCGGATGGAAGAGGCGCAGATTTGTCCACATCAGGAGGCTAGACCCCCGCTCCCCGGAACTTCCGGCGGGCCCCGTCCCCCACGCCGGGCGGCCTCCGGCCGGGCGCCGGAGGAACCCCGCGCCGGGGCGCCGCGCGGCACTTGTGAAATCCGATCTTGTCGCTCTTCCCCGGCGCAGATGCTCCGTGCTACTGTCGTCGCAAGTTGCAGTTTGGTTTCCCTTGCAGTACAGAGCCTGCGGAGCATGTGACCGCGGGCTTTTGTAGTTTTCAGACTTCTTGCAGTGAGCAGGGCAGGTTCTGGAGCAGGGCAACCCTTTGGCCCAAGGAGGGCTTATGGCTACCGGAACCGTCAAGTGGTTCAACGCCGAGAAGGGCTTCGGCTTCATCGCCCAGGACGGCGGCGGCCCCGATGTCTTCGTCCACTACTCCGCGATCAACGCCTCCGGCTTCCGTTCGCTGGAGGAGAACCAGGCGGTGACCTTCGACGTCACCCAGGGCCCGAAGGGCCCGCAGGCGGAGAACGTCTCCCCCGCCTGATCGCGGACTGACGCGCAGTAACCGACGAGCAGTACCCAAGGAGCCCCGCACCGTCGTGCGGGGCTCCTGCCTTTTGCGGCGCGTCCGTCAGGATCAGGGCGCGGGCAATTCGCTCCCGTGTGCGAAGTCGGCTGCGCCGAATCGCGCTGCAACGTTTCATGAGCGGGTGGAACGGCGCGAATGCCCCGGCAATTCGGCCGGCGGCGCGAGCGGCCTATGGATCCGGCGCGGGAAATGGCGGGAATTCGCCCGGGCGGTCCGCCACGGCGGCGTTCGCGCGCATTGCCCCCGGTGACGTCGCCGCCGGGTGGCGCGGCGGCCGGACGCCGCGAGGAGGCCGCCGCTGCGGAGTCCGCCGTACGTCCCACCCGGCGCCCGTACGCCGCACGTCCACGACCGCCCCACCGACCCCGCGGGAACCCACGATGCCCCTGCTGCTCACCCTCGCCCGAGGCGCACTGACCGGGGCCGGCAAGCGCCCGGCCGCCGACGCGCCGCTGCCCGCCGACCGGCTGACCGTTCCTGCCGTCCGGGTGGACCCCCGGCGGCTCGCCGCGTACGCCGAGGTGTGCGGCTTCCCGCCCGGGACCGGGCTGCCCCTGACGTACCCGCACGTCCTCGGCTTCCCGCCGGCCGCCCGGCTGATGGCCCGGCGGAGTTTCCCGCTGCCGCTGCTCGGCTTGGTGCACACATGGATCGAGATCGTCCAGCGGCGGCCGCTCCTGCGCGGCGACCGGCCCGGCATCACCGTCCACGCCGAGGAGTTGCGCCCCCACCGGCGCGGCGTGGAGGTCGTGATCGTCACGGAGGCGTCCCTCGACGGCGAGGTCGTCTGGCGGGACCGCAGCGGCTACCTCGCCCGGACCCGCACGGGCGGCGCGACCGGCGGCGGCCCGCCGGCCGCCGCGTACACGGACGCGGACGTGGACGTGGACGTGGAACCGTCCGTCGTGGCGGAGTGGCGGCTCCCCGCCGGCCTCGGGCGGCGGCACGCCGCCGTCTCCGGCGACTGGAACCCGATCCACCTCCACCCGCTGACCGCACGGCCGCTGGGCTTCCCGCGCGCCATCGCCCACGGGATGTGGACCGTCGCCCGCTGCGCCGCGGAGGCCGTCCCCGCGGGCGCCGAAACGGTCACCCTGCGGGCCGAGTTCAAGGCCCCCGTCCTGCTGCCCGCCACCGTCACCTACGTGGCCTCGGGCGCCGACGCCTCCGGACCGGGCGAGACGCGCAGCTTCGCCGTGCGCTCGGCGGGACGGCTCCACCTCACCGGTACGGTCGGCCCCTGAGGGCCGGCCCGCCCGGGTGCGTCAGCTGCTCTGCGCCGCCGCGCGCGAGGCGTCGTCCGCCTCGTCCTCCTGCGCCGCGTTGGCCGCGAGGTTCGCCTTCGTGCGCTCCACCCGCGCGGAGACCTGCACGGACGCCTCCTCACGCACCCCGCGCAGCACCACGAAGCTGAGCGGCGCGCTGATCACCAGCGCGAGCAGCATCACCCACAGCAGGTTCGAGTCGCCGAGCCCGGAGGGGAGCACGCGGACGTAGACCAGGCCCCAGATCACCAGGAAGCAGGCCGCGAACAGGCCGAGACGCATCAGGGAGTAGCGCAGCATGGGGCTCGGCTTCCAGCTCACGGTCGTTGCCACTTCCTTCGTTTCCCTCGTCACGGCCTGCGGGACGTACCGGACGTACCCCTACCAGTGAAGCACGGGGCCGTGGCGGTCAGGTCAGCGGGAGCCACATCGTGATGTCGTCGCGGTCGTCGTCCGGGGCGACGCGTATCGCCGAGGGGACGCGCCCGACCTCCTTGTAGCCGGCCGAGGCGTAGAAGCGCTCCAGGCCCATGCCGCTGCGGCAGGTGAGCTTCAGCGCCTCCAGGCCGAGGTCGCGGCCCGTCCGCTCCGCCGCCTGCATCAGTTCCGCGCCGTGCCCGCGGCCCTGGAGGGACGGGTCGACCATGACGGTGTAGAGCCAGGCCCAGTGCCGCATCAGGCGGTGGGTGTTGAAGGTGAGGAAGGTCGCGGCGGCGAGCCGGTCCCCGTCGAAACCGGCGACCATGTGCGCCCTGCCATCGGCCAGCGCCGAGTAGTGCCGTTCGGCTTCGAGGGCGACGTCCGCCCGGCCCACGGGCGGGACGAAGCCGACGGCGCCGCCCGCATTGGTGACGTCGGTCCACAGGGAGACGAGCTGTTCCCGCAGACCGGGGGTGAGCTCGGGGTCGAGGGTGTAGCGCAGTGCCATGGCGCACACCTTAGGCACCGAGGCTGACTGCGTTCGACGGGCGCCCGGCCACCGGAAGACATCGGGGTTAAGGCGAGGCCTCGGCGGGCCGGGCGGTGCCGTCCGGGTGCGGGCCGTCACACGACGTCACGCACCCGGTCACCCGCCCGGCCGTCCGGTGTCACAGGCGCATCGGCTGCGGCGACTCGCGGCGCGCCGCGTCGGGACCCGGGTACTCGCGGATGATCTCGTACCGGGTGTTGCGCTCGACCGGGCGGAAGCCCGCGTCCGTGATGAGCTCCAGCAGGTCGTCGCGGGTGAGCTTGTTGGGCGTCCCGTAGTTGTCGGCGTCGTGCGTGATCTTGTACTCGACGACCGAGCCGTCCATGTCGTCCGCGCCGTGCTGGAGCGCCAGTTGGGCGGTCTGCACGCCGTGCATGACCCAGAACACCTTCACGTGCGGCACGTTGTCGAACAGCAGCCGGGAGACGGCGAAGGTCTTCAGCGCCTCGGCGCCGGTGGCCATCGTGGTCCGCGCCTGGAGGGTGTTGCGGACCTTGCCGTCCTTCAGGTCGACGAAGTCGTGCTGGTAGCGCAGCGGGATGAAGACCTGGAAGCCGCCGGTCTCGTCCTGCAGTTCACGCAGCCGCAGCACGTGGTCCACCCGGTGCCGGGGCTCCTCGATGTGCCCGTACAGCATGGTGCACGGGGTCTTGAGGCCCTTCTCGTGCGCCAGGCGGTGGATGCGCGACCAGTCCTCCCAGTGGGTGCGGTGGTCGACGATGTGCTGCCGCACCTCCCAGTCGAAGATCTCGGCGCCGCCGCCGGTCAGCGACTCCAGACCGGCCTCGATGAGCTCGTCCAGGATCTCGCTCGCGCCCATCCCGGAGATCGTCTCGAAGTGGTGGATCTCGGTGGCGGTGAAGGCCTTCAGGGAGACGTCCGGCAGGGCCTCCTTCAGCGCCTTCAGCGACCGCGGGTAGTAGCGCCACGGCAGCGTCGGGTGGAGGCCGTTGACGATGTGGAGTTCGGTGAGGTTGTCCCCCTCCATCTCCTTCGCCAGCCGGACGGCCTCCTCGATGCGCATCGTGTACGCGTCCTTCTCCCCCGGCTTGCGCTGGAAGGAGCAGTACGCGCAGGAGGCGGTGCAGACGTTCGTCATGTTGAGGTGGCGGTTGACGTTGAAGTGGACGACGTCGCCGTTCTTCCGCGTCCGCACGTGGTGGGCGAGACCGCCCAGCCAGGCGAGGTCGTCGGACTCGTAGAGGGCGATGCCGTCCTCGCGGGTCAGCCGCTCACCCGCGTAGACCTTCTCCTCCAACTCGCGCTTGAGCCCCGCGTCCATCGCCCGCCTCGCCTTCACCATCCGAAATCGACCGTTCGACCTTACGCCTAGATGTTCTCGGGGAGTTCCCCGACCCGGTCCTCCCACTTCGTGGACAGCACGACCGTGGTGCGGGTGCGGGCGACGCCCTTGGTGCCGGACAGCCGGCGGATGGTGTGCTCCAGGCCGTCCACGTCGGGGACGCGCACCTTGAGCATGTACGAGTCGTCGCCCGCGATGAACCAGCAGTCCTCGATCTCGTCCAGGTCGCGCAGCCGGGTCGCCACGTCCTCGTGGTCGGCGGCGTCGCTGAGCTGCAGGCCCACCAGCGCGGTCACGCCGAGGCCGAGGGCCGCGGGGCGGATCGTGGCGCGGTAACCGGTGATCACACCGGCCTGCTCCAGCCGGTTGATCCGGTCGGTGACACTCGGTCCTGACAGGCCCACCAGCCGGCCCAGCTCGGCGTACGAGGCCCGGCCGTTCTCACGGAGGGCCTGAATGAGCTGCCTGTCCACCGCGTCCATCAGACTGGACCCCTTCATTCGTGCCGCGACTGCGCTGCCAGGACAAGAATCTAAGGCATGAACGGGGATGTGCCCTGCGCATCAATCCGCGGCAGCTGCGTCGGCACCGGCCCCGGCGGCGCCCAGCTCGCCCTCCCAGCGGCGGTACAGCTTGTGCGGCACCCGTACGGCGTCCAGCACCCGTCCCGCGACGAAGTCGACCAGGTCCTGGATGTCCCGGGCCCCCGCGTAGAAGGCGGGCGAGGCCGGCAGCACCACGGCGCCCGCCTCGTCCAGCGCGACCAGGTGCCGCAGCGTCTGGCCGCCCAGCGGCGTCTCCCGTACGGCGACCACCAGCGGGCGGCGCTCCTTCAGGGTGACGCTCGCCACCCGCTGCAGCAGGTCCTTGGAGAGCCCGAGGGCGACGCCCGCCACGCAGGCCGTGCTCGCCGGCACGATCAGCATCCCCTTGACCGGGTACGAGCCCGAGCTGGGCCCGGCCGCGAGGTCACCGGCGGACCAGTACCGCACCCGGCCCAGGTCGGTCTCGAACCGGTCCGGGGTGCCGTCCGCGCCGCGGGCCAGCCAGCGGCCGAGGTCCTCGCGCCAGTGCGCGTCCCGCAAGGGCGACCCGGTCTCGTCCAGGACGGTGAGCCGGGCGGCCCGGCTGACCACCAGGTCCACCGACTCCCCGGCGTGCAGCAGGGCCCGCAGCACCGCCGCGGCGTACGGCGTCCCGGAGGCCCCGGAGACCCCGACCACCCACGGCGTCCCGCGCTCGCTGTCGTCCATGCGGCGAGCCTATCCGGCCGCCGGCAGGGCCCCGCCCGGCCCCCGGGACGGCACGGGCGGCCACGACGGGGTTCATGATGGGCGGAATGGACGAGTAGGCCCGGGAACCGCCGCGGATGCCGTCGTCGTTGTCTACCGTGAGGGAGGCCCGGCCCACCGGGCGGGGGGTGGACAACCACGAGGGGGGACCTGTGGCGTACGAACCCATCGCGGGGCACGACGCCGGTGACGCCCGGCGGCGCGTGCGCGGCCACACGCTGCCCGGTCCCGGCGAGCGGGCGAAGACCGCCGCGGCGATCATGTTCATCTGGGTGGGGCTGCTCTGGCTGATCGAGTGCGTCGACGTGATGACCCATCACGCGCTCGACACCTTCGGCATCGTGCCGCGGCAGATCGGCGAGCTGCGGGACATCATCCCGGCCGCCTTCATCCACTTCGGCTTCGACCACGTCGCCGCCAACAGCCTGCCGCTGCTGGTGCTCGGCTTCCTCGCGGCGCTGCGGGGCACCGGCCGCCTGCTCAGCGTGGTCTTCGTCATCGTCATGACGAGCGGCGGCGGGGTCTGGCTGGTGGCCCCGGAGCACACCAACACCGCCGGTGCCTCCGGCGTCGTCTTCGGCCTGTTCGGCTACCTGCTGGTGCGCGGCTTCGTCGACCGGCGCCTGATCGACATCGCGGTCGGCCTGATCGTCGCGGTGGCGTACGGCTCGATCCTGTGGGGCGTGCTGCCGACCGCGCAGGGGGTCTCCTGGCAGGGCCACCTCTTCGGCCTCGTCGGCGGCGTCGTGGGCGCCTTCCTCTTCCGGGACCGCCCCGCGGACGGGCTGATCAGATGAGGTCGTAGGATCCGGGGACGACGCGACGGGGGGAGCGGTTCTCCATGACCGATTTCGGCAAGCACGACGAGGTACCACCGCGGGACACGGCACCGCCCGTGCCGCCGCAGCAGGGCCCGGCGCCCGGCCCCCACGCGATGCCGTCGCCGCCACCGCCCTACGCGCCGCCGGCTCCCCCGCCGCCGCCGTACGGCTACGGCTACGCCCACGGGCCGCTGCCGTACCCGCCCCCGCCGCTGCGGCCGCCGACCACGCCGGCCATGTGGGCCCATCTGGGGGCGCTGCTCACCCTGGTGGCGGGCAGCAGCATGTGCTGCGTCGGCTGGGCGCTGACCTGGATCGCCCCGCTGGTCATCCGCTCCAGCGAGCGGAACAAGCACGACCCCTTCATCCGGCACCACGCCGCCCAGGGGATCAACTACGGCATCACGACGGCGATCGTGGGCCTCCTCGGCATCCTCGGCTACGGCGGCGGCTTCGCCGCCCTGGCCGCGTACGAGCACGGCGGACCGGTCTGGCTGCCGTTCGTGGCGTTCGGCCTGCTGGCCCTGGCCGGGCTGCACCTCCTGGCCGGGCTGGTCTTCTGCATCATCGGCAGCACCAAGGCCAACGGCGGCCAGTGGTGGAGCTACCCGAAGTTCTTCGCCCTGCCGTTCGTGCGCGGCTGAGCGAACGCGGCCGGCCGCGGCCCGGGCGTCAGACGCCCAGGCCGCGCACCGCGAGGTCCAGCAGGGCGCAGAGGAACAGCGCCATGCCGATGAAGCCGTTGACCGTGAAGAACGCCCGGTTGAGCCGGCTGAGGTCGCCGGGCTTGACGATGCTGTGCTCGTAGACGAAGGCGCCGCCCACGATCAGCATGCCCACCCACCAGAAGGCCCCCGCGCCGACCGCCAGCCCGTACCAGACGAGCAGCACGGTCGTCACGACGTGGCTCGCGCGCGCACCGTGGAGCGCGCCGTCCACGCCGAAGCGGGCCGGCACCGAGCGCACCCCGTGGGCGCGGTCGGCCGCGACGTCCTGGCAGGCGAAGATCAGGTCGAAGCCGCCGATCCACACGCCCACCGCGAGGCCGAGGATCACCGCGTCCCACGACCAGGAGCCGGAGACCGCCAGCCAGGCGCCGACCGGGCCCATGGCCTGGGCGAGGCCGAGGATGGCGTGCGGGTAGTCGGTGAACCGCTTGCCGTACGGGTAGACCACCATCGGGACCACCGCGACCGGCGCCAGCGCCAGGCAGAGCGGGTTGAGCAGCGCGGCGGCGCCCAGGAAGAACACCACGGCGATCAGCGCGCCGGTCCACGCCGAGCGCACCGACACCGCGCCGGTGACCAGTTCGCGTCCCGCGGTGCGGGGGTTGCGGGCGTCGATCTCGCGGTCGATGATCCGGTTGCAGGCCATCGCGAAGGTCCGCAGGCCGACCATGGCGACGGTGATCAGGAGGAGCTGGAACCAGTGGACGGACCGGTCCTCGGCGAACATCGCGCTGAGCGCGGCGATGTAGGCGAAGGGCAGCGCGAAGACCGAGTGCTCGATCATCACCAGCCGCAGGAACGCCCGGACCTTGCCGTCCGGGCGGGGCGAGGGTCCGAAGAGGTCCGGGGTCGCGGACTCGGCGCTCACAGGCCGTACTCCTTCCAGCGGCGGTCGACCTTCGCGGCGGTCTCCGGGTCGGGGAGCACCATCTCGGGCCAGCCGCCGTCGCGGGTGTAGCCCTCCTCGGGCAGCTTCCTGGTCGCGTCGATGCCGGCCTTGCCGCCCCAGAACTGCTGGTAGGAGGAGTGGTCGAGGTGGTCCACGGGCCCCTCGACGACCGACAGGTCGCGGGCGTAGTCGGTGTTGCCGAGCGCCCGCCAGGCGACCTCGTGCAGGTCGTGCACGTCGCAGTCGGCGTCGACCACGACGATCAGCTTGGTCAGCGACATCATGTGCGCGCCCCAGATGGCGTGCATCACCTTCTGGGCGTGCTTGGGGTACTTCTTGTCGATCGAGACGATCGCGCAGTTGTGGAAGCCGCCGGCCTCGGGCAGGTGGTAGTCCACGATGTCCGGCACGATGACCTTCAGCAGCGGCAGGAAGAACCGCTCGGTGGCGCGGCCCAGCGGACCGTCCTCGGTCGGCGGCCGGCCGACCACGATGGACTGCAGCAGCGGCCGCTTCCGCATGGTCACGCAGTCGATGGTCAGCGCCGGGAAGGGCTCCTGCGGGGTGTAGAAGCCCGTGTGGTCGCCGAACGGCCCCTCGGGCAGCATCTTCCCGGGCTCCAGCCAGCCCTCCAGGACCACCTCGGCCTGGGCGGGCACCTGCAGCGGCACGGTCCTGCAGTCGACCATCTCGACGCGCCTGCCCCCGACGAAGCCGGCCAGCAGGTACTCGTCGATGTCGCCCGGCAGCGGCGCGGTGGAGGCGTACGTCACGGCGGGCGGGCAGCCGAACGCGATGGCCACCGGCAGCCGTTCGCCGCGCCGCTGGGCCACCTGGTAGTGGTTGCGGCTGTCCTTGTGGATCTGCCAGTGCATCCCGATGGTGCGCCGGTCGTGCCGCTGCAGCCGGTACAGGCCCAGGTTGCGGACGCCGGTCTCGGGGTCCTTGGTGTGCGTCAGGCCGAGGTTGAAGAAGGAGCCGCCGTCCTCGGGCCAGGTGAACAGCGCGGGCAGCGCGTCCAGGTCGACGTCGTCGCCGGTGAGGACGACCTCCTGGACGGGCGCGTCCTTCACCTTCCTCGGCAGCACGTGCGTCATCCCGGCGAGCTTGCCGAAGGCCTCGCGCACGCCGACGAAGCCGTGCGGCAGCTCCGGCTTGAGCAGCCCGCCGATGCGGTCGCCGATGTCGGCGTAGGAGGTCAGGCCGAGTGCCTTCAGCAGCCGGCGGTCGGTGCCGTAGACGTTCATCGCCAGGGGCATCGAGGAGCCCTTGACGTTCTCGAACAGCAGCGCCGGGCCGCCCGCCTTGTTGACGCGGTCGACGATCTCACCGACCTCCAGGTACGGGTCGACCTCTGCCTTGACGCGCTTGAGGTCGCCCTCCTTCTCCAGGGCCCTCAGCAGCGAGCGAAGATCGTCGTATGCCATGCGGTCCAGTATCCGGCACGCACTACCCTGTACCCGTCACCGGGGCCCGCCGTGCCCCGCCGCCGCTGCCTGGGGGGCACTTCCGCGATGATCCGGTACATCCCGTTCCTGCTGGTGCTGGCGTTGTGGATCTACGCCTTCATCGACTGCCTCAACACGCCCGAGGAGCAGGTCCGCGGCCTCCCCAAGGTCATCTGGGTCATCGTCATCCTGCTCTTCGGCGAGGTGCTGATCGGCCCGATCGCCTGGCTGGTGGCCGGCAAGCACCGCACGGCCCCGGCGGGCGGCAGCACCCCCGCGGAGTGGCACCGCAACCACCGCACGCAGTGGGTCGCGCCGGACGACAACCCGGAGTTCCTGCACTCGCTCCGCGAGGAGAACAAGAAGGACGAGCAGCTGCTGAAGAGCTGGGAGGCCGACCTGCGGCGCCGTGAGGAGGAGCTGCGGCAGCGCGAGGGCGGCTCCGGCGACGGCCAGGACAACCGGCCCCGCGGCTGATCCTGCGGGACACTGGGCGTCATGGACGACGCGCGGGCGATGCTGGCGACGGCGGTGGCGGAGGCCCGGGCGGGCCTCGCGGAGGGCGGGATCCCGGTCGGGGCGGCCCTGTACGGCCCGGACGGGCGCACGGTGCTGGGCCGCGGCCGCAACCGCCGCGTGCAGGACGACGACCCCTCGGTGCACGGCGAGACGGCGGCGTTCCGCGCGGCCGGACGGCAGCGCTCCTACCGCGGCACGACGATGGTCACCACGCTGTCGCCGTGCTGGTACTGCAGCGGCCTGGTCCGGCAGTTCGGGATCTCCCGGGTCGTCATCGGCGAGGCCCGCACCTTCCACGGCGGCCACGACTGGCTGGCGGAGCACGGCGTGGAGATCGTCCTGCTGGACGACCCGGAGTGCGTCGCCCTCATGACGGAGTTCGTCGCGGCCCGGCCCGACCTGTGGAACGAGGACATCGGCGCATGATCCCCACCATCGACCTCGGGCCCTGGCTCACCGGCGACGTCGCCGCCCGGGCCCGCGTCGCCGCCACCGTGGACGAGGCGCTGTGCTCGGCCGGCTTCCTGCTGGTCACCGGGCACGGCGTCGACCCGGCACTGCGCGCGGCGATCCGGGAGGCCGCCCGCGGCTTCTTCCGGCTGCCGGCCGCCGTCAAGGAGCCGTACGCGGTACGGGTGGGCGGCCGCGGCTGGCTGGGCCCGGGCGCGGAGGCCAACGGCCACGCGGAGGGTACGGCCACCCCGCCGGACCTGAAGGAGTCCTGGTCGTTCGCCGCCGAGGAGCCGACCGGCGACCCGGTGGTGGACGCCGAGTGGTTCCTGCCGAACCTCTGGCCGGCCGAGGCGCCGCGGCTGCGGCCGCTGGTGGGCGCGTACGTGGCGGCGATGCGCGAGCTCTCGGACCACCTGCTGGAGCTGCTGGCCGCCGCCCTGGGCGGGCCCGGGGACCTCTTCACCCGGCACACCCGCCACCCCACCTGGGGCTTCAACATCAACTGGTACCCCGGCACCGACGTGGTCGGACCGCCCGAGCCGGGGCAGTTCAGGATCGGCCCGCACACCGACTTCGGCACGGTCACCGTGCTCGACCGCCAGCGGGGCAGGGGCGGCCTCCAGGTCCACACCGACGAGCACGGCTGGCAGGACGCGCCCTGGGAGCCCGGCTCCCTCACCGTCAACATCGGCGACCTGATGGCCCGCTGGACCGGCGACCGCTGGCGTTCCGGGCGCCACCGCGTGCTGCCCCCGCCGGCCGACGCCCCGGCGGAGGAGCTGATGTCGCTGGTGTGGTTCTACGAGTGCGACCCGGGCACCCGCGTCGCGCCGCTGCCCGCCCCTGTCGGCAGGCACGCGTACGAGCCGGTGGACTCGCACGCGTACCTGCGGGCGAAGCTGGACGCGATCGGCCTGGGCTGAGCCCCGGCCGGGTCAGACGCCGGCGTAGGAGTGCTTGCCGGTGATGAAGATGTTCACGCCGTAGTAGTTGAACAGGAAGCAGGCGAAGGCGAGCAGCGCCAGGTAGGCGGCCTTGCGGCCCTTCCAGCCGGCGGTGGCCCGGGCGTGCAGGTAGGCCGCGTAGACCACCCAGGTGATGAAGGACCAGGTCTCCTTGGGGTCCCAGCCCCAGTAGCGGCCCCAGGCGGCCTCGGCCCAGATCGCGCCGGCGATGATCGTGAACGTCCACAGCGGGAAGACCATGGCGTTCACGCGGTACGCGAACTTGTCGAGGCTCGCGGCGGACGGCAGCCGGTACATGATGTTCGCCCAGGCGCCCTCGTTGCTGCCGCCCGGGGCCGCGAGGCCGGTCTCGTAGCGGTCGCGGAAAAGGTAGAGCACGTTGGAGACCGCGCCCAGGTAGAGCACCGCGCCGGAGATGATGGCGCAGGAGACGTGGATCCAGAGCCAGTACGAGTGCAGGGCCGGGACCAGCTGGTCGCTGTCGGTGTAGAGGACCGAGACGGCGAGGCCGAGGTCGAGCAGCACCGAGGTGGTCAGGAAGAGCCCGATCCAGCGGACCTTCTTGCCCAGCAGGAGCAGCACCAGGTAGGCGGTGACCGCCGTGGCGCCGAAGGTGGTGGAGAACTCGTACATGTTGCCCCAGGGGGCGCGCTGCACCGAGATGGCGCGCGCCGCGACGGCACCCACGTGCAGCGCCCACGCCAGCACGGTCAGGGAGACCGCGATGCGGCCGTACAGGTCGCCCTGTTCGGTGTCGCCCGCCGCGCCGGGGCCGTCGGCGAAGCCGCGGTCGGCGGCGGAGGCACGGGTGACGACCTCGGGACGCGCCAGGGTGGCGGTGCCGCCGCCCTGCTTCACGGTCACGGTGACCGCGGGCGCGGACCCAGCGGCGGGGGCGAGCGCGGCGGAGGTCCTGGCGACCTTGCTGCGGCCGCCGAAGACCCACTCCGCGATGTGGGCGAGGAAGGCCAGCGTGTAGACCGCCATCGCCGAGTAGATCAGTAGGTTGCTGATGTGGGCGACGTTCTCGTTGACCGCGGCAGCGGTGGTCACGCGCGCGCTCCTTCGTCGTGGGGCAGGGGTTCTTCGGAGGCTTCGGGGTCCGCCGCGGGCAGCGGCGGGGCCGTGGCCGTGAGGCCGGCGGCGAGTTCGCCCAGCTCGTCGGCGATCCGCGCCGACTCGCTGCGGCCGAGACCGGCCAGCTCGACGACGGTGGTGCCGTCGGCGCCGCGCACCGCGCGCACCCAGATCCGGCGGCGCTGGATGAACAGCGAGCCGGCCAGGCCGGCGATCGCGGCCACGGCGCTGATCAGTGCCCAGCCGTTGCCGACCTGGTGGGAGACCTGGAAGGTGGCCCAGGTCTTGACGCCGTCGAAGGTGAGCGAGCCGTCGCCGCCGGGCAGCGCGAGGGTCTCCCCCGGCTTCATCGCCTTGCTGACGATCCGGCCGTCGGCGTCCTTGAACTGCTTCATCTTCTTGGTGTCGAGCTGGTACACGTTCTGCGGCAGGCCGGCGTCCACGCCCAGGTCGCCGTGGTAGGCGGTCAGGACGAGCGCCGGGTAGTCCAGGGCCGGGAAGGACGAGTGCGGGCCCTGCTGCGCGTTCAGCGCGAAGGTCGGGGTGAACAGCCCCTGGAAGCCGTACTGGGTCTTGTTGTCGGCGTGGTCGCGGACGTCCATCGCCTTGATGACGCCGACCGAGGTCTGGTTGCCGTCCTGCGGCAGGAACGGGACCGGGCCCTGGAAGACGACGTTGCCCTGGCCGTCCTTGACGGTGACGACGGGCGCGTAGCCGTGGCCGATCAGGTAGACCTTGGAGCTGCCCACCTCCAGCGGCTCGTTGACCTCGATCGCGGTCTTCGTCCGCGCGCCGCCCGGGCTCGTCCAGTACTGGATGTTGGCGCGGAAGGTGCGCGGGGTGCCCTTCTGCGGGCCGCTGCGCGCGTACGAGGCGTTGAAGCCGTCCAGCTTGAAGCCGAAGGTGTCGAGGTCGTCGGCGTTGTAGAAGGTGCCCGGCTTGAAGTCGTCGTACTGGGTGAGCGTGTTGTTGAAGCCGTCGCCCTCGACGATCAGCTTGCCGCCCTCGGCCTTGAACAGCCCGCCCACCGCGAAGGAGATCAGCAGCCCGAACAGGGCGACGTGGAACAGCAGGTTGCCGGCCTCGCGCAGGAAGCCCTTCTCCGACGCGACCGCCGTGCCGGCCACCTGGGTGCGGAAGCGGCGGCCGCGCAGCGCGCGCTGCGCGGCGGTGAGCACGGCCTCCGGCTCGGCCTCGGTGCGCCAGGTCGCGTACGCCGGGAGCCGGGTGAGGTGGCGCGGGGCCGCCGGGGGCTTGGCGCGGAGCTGGCCGACGAACTGCCAGCTGCGCGGGACGATGCAGCCGGCGAGCGAGACGAACAGCAGGATGTAGATCGCCGAGAACCACACCGAGCTGTAGACGTTGAACAGCCCGAGCTTCTCGTAGAGCGGCGCCACCGTGGTGTGGGCGTCCTTGAAGTTCTGCGCCTTGATCTCGTCGACGCTCGTCTGCGGCACCAGCGAGCCGGGGACGGCGGCCAGCGACAGCAGGAAGAGCAGGATCAGCGCGACCCGCATCGAGGTGAGCTGACGCCACGTCCAGCGCCCCCAGCCCACGGCCTCGCGGCCGGTCCAGGCGATGGCGCCGGCCGTGCCGGGCCCGCGGACACCGCCGAAGGAGCCGGGAACGGCCTGGCCCAGGTCCTCGACGGGCGCGGTCGACAGCTGGGCGCCGGCCGCGCCGAGGTCGGCGGCGCTGTCCGCCGCCGCGCCGGGGGACGTCCCCGCGGTGTCTTTGGAGCTCATCGATCAGATCCCTGGAGTGAAGCCGGACGACCAGATCTGCATCTGGTAGACGATGTGGTCCCACACGCCGGTGACGAGCAGCAGGCCCACGGCGACGAGCATGCCACCACCGATCCGCATCACCCACACGTAGTGGCGCTTGACCCAGCCGAACGCGCCGAGCGCGCGGCGGAAGGCGACGGCGGCCAGTATGAACGGCAGGCCGAGGCCGAGGCAGTAGACGGCGGTGAGCAGCGCGCCGCGGCCCGCGCTGGCCTCGTTGAAGGCGAGCGTGTTGACGGCGGCCAGGGTCGGGCCGATGCACGGGGTCCAGCCGATGCCGAAGAGCAGGCCGAGCAGCGGCGCCCCCACCAGGCCCATGGTGGGCCTGCGGTGGAAGCGGAACTCGCGCTGGGTGATGCCGCCGACCAGGCCCATGAACGCCAGGCCCATGACGATGGTGAGCGCGCCGAGCACCTTGGTGATGACCGCCTTGTGCTCCTGCAGCGTCCAGCCGAAGTTGCCGAACAGCGCGCCGCCGGAGACGAAGACGGCGGTGAAGCCGAGGACGAACAGCGACGCGCCGGCGAGCATCCGGCCGCGCCGGGCCTCGGCGAGGTCGGTGCCGGTGACGCCGGTCACGTACGACAGGTAGCCGGGGACGAGCGGCAGCACGCACGGCGAGAAGAACGAGACCAGGCCGCCCAGGAGGGCGATCGGCACGGCGGCGAGCAGGGCGCCGTTCATCACGGTCTGGTTGGCGCCGGCGGCGAGTGCGCTCACGTCACTTCTCCGCGATCACCGGGTCGAGGACCTCGTGCAGTTCGTCGGCGCCGAGCTCCTTCAGGGCGCGCACCGCGATCTTCCCCTGGCGGTCGATGATCAGCGTGGAGGGGATGGCCTGCGGGTTGACGCTGCCCTTGGGGAAGCGCAGCACCAGGTCGCCGGACGGGTCGTAGAAGCTCGGGAAGGGGATGGCGAACTCCTTCTCGAAGGCCTTGGCCTGGGCGGTCTGCAGGTCCCGGGTGTTGATGCCGAGGAACTGCACGCCCTGGGACTCGGTCTCCTTCGCCACCTTGGCCAGGTGGGGCGCCTCGGCCCGGCAGGGCGGGCACCACGAACCCCAGATGTTGAGGACGACGACCTTGCCCTTGTGGTCGGCGAGGCTGAGCGGGGCGCCCTCGACGGACTTCCCGCTCAGCTCCGGTGCGGCCACCCGGTGCCCCCGGTCGACGGTGGAGATCTCACCGGTGCCGCCGACGTAGTTGGTCCCGGAGCCGGTGCCGTTGGAGGACGCGGTGGAGGTGGAGCAGGCCGTGACGGCCAGCGCGAACGCGGCTGCCCCGGCGAGTGCCGCGGCACCGTGGAGCGGACGGCGTCGGAGGGCGCGCGTAGGACTCATGTGAAAAGTTTCGCATGAGGCCTGGGGCGATCTTGCGCACCCCCGACAGCTTTGCCGAAAGCGGCAAATGCCCCAAGTAAGCGACGGCTAATCGGCGCTCCCGGTCCCTTGCGCGAACTCCTCCACCAGGGCGTCCTGGAAGGCCTTGAGGTCACCGGGCCCACGGCTGGTGACCAGCACGTTCGGGCCGTCGCAGTCGACCACGACCTCCTGGTCGAGCCAGGTGCCCCCGGCGTTGGTGACGTCGGTGCACACGCTGGGCCAGGAGGTGAGGGTGCGTCCGTGCACGACGCCGGCCTCCACGAGCAGCCACGGCGCATGGCAGATCGCCGCGACCGGGCGGCCCTCGGTGAAGAAGTCCCTGGTGAAGCTGACGGCGTCGGCGTCCATGCGCAGCAGGTCGGGGCCCGCCAGACCGCCGGGGAGGACCAGCGCGTCGAAGTCCGCGGCGATCACTTCCCCGAGCGTGTCGTCGACGGGGAAGGTGGCGGCCCGGTCGAGGTGCTCGAAGGCCTGGACCCGGCCGTGGCGGGTGGAGATCAGCCTGGGCGTGCCGCCCGCCTCGCGTACGGCCTCCCACGGGCCGGTGAGTTCGGCCTGCTCGACGCCCTCCGGCGCCACCAGGAAGGCGATCTTCCTCCCGTGCAGGGTCGCGGGCATGGCTTCCCTCCTCCTCGGTCCGGCACTGCGGGGCGTTCCCGCTCACCGGCTCGCCTGCCCGCCGCCATCGGGACGAAACGGATGGAGGGGCTAAGAGGGAGAGGAGGGGGCGGAAGGGGAGAGGGTGGAGGAAGGGGACCCGGAGGAAGGAGACCCGGAGGAACGTTCCTGCGCGAGGAAGCGGCGCCAGCCGCCCGCCGGGCGCTGCCCCGGCCCGAGGGTGCGCAGCTTGGCCAGGACCTTCGGGTCCTGCGCGTCCATCCAGTCCACGAACTGGCGGAAGGACACCAGCCGTACGTCCCGGTGGTCGGCGATGCGCCGCAGCGCGTCCTCGACGGCGTCCATGTAGATCCCGCCGTTCCACTGCTCGAAGTGGTTGCCGATGAACAGCGGCGCGCGGTTGCTCCCGTACGCCCGGCTGAAACCCGCCAGGTAGGCGTCGCGGGCCTGCCGCTTCCACGCCGGGTAGTGGGCGGGGTTGCCGCGGGTGGAGTTCACCGACTGGTTGGCCAGCATGTTGTAGTCCATCGACAGCACCTCGAAGGAGCGGCCGGGGAAGGGCACCGCCTGCAGCGGCAGGTCCCACAGCCCGTGGCTCTTGCCCGGCCACACCTGCAGACCGCCCGGCCCGCTGGCGTCGTACCGCCAGCCCAGGCGGGCGGCGGTGGGCAGCAGCGAACGCTGGCCCAGCAGGCAGGGGGTGCGGCCGCCGACGAGCTCCTTGCGGTAGTCGAAGGGCAGCGGGGGCAGGTCGGTGAACCCGGTGTGGGTGCGCCAGTTCTCCACGAAGCCCACGGCCTGGTCGATCTCGCTGCGCCAGTCGGCCGGGCTCCAGCGGCCCACCGAGCCGGATCCCGCGCAGAAGTGGCCGTTGAAGTGCGTGCCTATCTCGTGGCCCTCCAGCCACGCCAGCCGCAGCTGTTCGAGGGTGGCGCGGACGTGGGCGTCGGTGAGGTACCCGATGTCGGAGGCGCCGACGGGGTTGCACGGCGGCTTGTAGAGCCTCTTCTTCGACTCGGGGAGCAGGTAGACGCCCGAGAGGAAGAAGGTCATCTTCGCGTCGTGCTCGACCGCGAGCTTCCGGAACCGTGCGAAGAGGCCGTTGTCCAGCTCGCCCGCCCCGTCCCAGGAGAAGATCACGAACTGCGGCGGCGTCTGCCCCGGTTCCAGGCGCTCCACCACGGGCTGGTGGGGCTGCGGCCCGGTGTCGGCCGTGGAGCCGTCGCCTATCGTCCGCACCGACGGGGACGGGGAGGGCCGCCCGTGCGTGCTGCTCGCGGACGGCGACGACGGCTCGGACGCCCCGCCGGCGTGCCGTCCGCCCGCGCCCTCCCCGGCACAGCCCGCCAGCCCGGCGGCGGCCGCTCCGGCCGCCAGGCCCAGCACTCCTCGTCGGCTGATGTCCCGCATTCCGCGCCCCAATTCCCGTACCTCGCCTCGGCCTCACCGCGCTAGATGCCGTGCGCGCGCGACGGGTTCCTTCCCGGCGGGCGGTATTTCACCGGGACGGGCACGGATCGGGCCGCGCGGCGGCGGGCGTCACGGGGTGTGCCGGAAGGCGCCCGTTTCCGTGACCGGAGCCTGCGGCAGGGAGGCTTCGTCTCGACGCGTCCGGCCCGCGCCGGAAGGCTCCCCCGGCCGTTGGCCCGGGGAGCCCGACGAGCGCTGCCTACGCGCCGAAGCCCTTGCTGCCGCCCTTGACCGGCTTCGCCCCGGCCAGCAGGTGCGCCGGGACCAGGTCGCGGGCGGGCTCGGCGTAGCCGACGGAGACGATCCGGTCGTCCTCGAAGGTGAAGGACGTCAGGCTCGCCAGCGTGCATTGCCGCTTGCGCGGGTCGTGCCACAGGCGCCGCTGTTCGACGGCGCTGCGCACGATCCAGATCGGCAGCTGGTGGCTGACGCACACCGCCTCGTGGCCGCGGGCCGCGTCCCGGGCCGCCTCCAGCGCGGCCGTCATCCGGACGACCTGGTCCGCGTACGGCTCGCCCCAGCTCGGCCGGAGCGGGTTGACCAGGTGCTTCCAGTTGGCGGGACGCTTGAGCGCGCCGTCGCCGACGCCGAAGGTCTTGCCCTGGAAGACGTTGTCCGCCTCGATCAGCCGCTCGTCGCTCGCGACGTCCAGACCGAGCAGCGCGGCGATCGGCGCCGCGGTCTCCTGGGCGCGCTCCAGCGGGGAGGCCACGACGTGGCGGATGTCGCGGCCCGCGAGGTGTTCGGCGACCCGGTCGGCCATCTTCCGCCCCAGGTCGGACAGGTGGTAGCCGGGCAGGCGCCCGTAGAGGACGCCGGTGGGGTTCTCCACCTCGCCGTGCCGCATCAGGTGGACGACCGTGATCTCGCTCATGCCGTGGCCTCCGCGGCGGCTCGGGCGGCGGCCGGCAGGGCGGCGGCGACGCGTTCGAGGGCGGCCGAGTCGTGCGCCGACGACACGAACCACGACTCGAAGGCGGAGGGTGGCAGGTACACGCCCTGGGAGAGCATCGAGTGGAAGAAGGCGGTGAAGCGGAACGCCTCCTGCTTCCTGGCCTCGTCGTAGTCGGTCACCGGTCGCTCGGTGAAGAACACCGAGAACATGTTGCCCGCGGTCTGCAGGCTGTGCGCCACGCCCTCCTTGGCGAGCGCGGCGGAGACCAGGCCCGACACCTCCGCGGCGACGGAGTCGACCGTCCCGTACACCGCGTCGTCCAGCAGCCGCAGCTGGGCCAGGCCCGCGGCGGTGGCCACCGGGTTACCGGAGAGCGTGCCCGCCTGGTAGACCGGGCCGGCGGGCGCGAGGTGCGCCATCACGTCGGCACGGCCGCCGAACGCCGCGGCGGGGAAGCCGCCGCCCATCACCTTGCCGAAGGTCATCAGGTCGGGGCGGACGCCGTCGATGCCGTACCAACCGGCCTTCGAGACGCGGAAGCCCGTCATGACCTCGTCGGAGACGTACAGCGCGCCGTTCTCCCGGCAGAGGTCGGCCAGGCCCTGGTTGAAGCCCTCCGCCGGCGGCACGACGCCCATGTTGCCGGGCGACGCCTCGGTGATCACGCAGGCGATCTCGCCGGGGTGCGCGGCGAACGCGGCCCGTACGGACTCCAGGTCGTTGTAGGGGAGCACGATGGTGTCGCCGGCCTGCGCGCCCGTCACCCCGGGGGTGTCGGGCAACCCGAAAGTGGCAACGCCGGAACCCGCGGCGGCCAGCAGCGCGTCCACATGACCGTGGTAACACCCCGCGAACTTGATCACCTTGGCCCGGCCGGTGAACCCGCGCGCCAGCCGGATCGCCGACATGGTGGCCTCGGTGCCGGAGGAGACCAGCCGCACCTGCTCCACCGGCGCGACGCGCGCCACGATCTCCTCGGCGAGTTCCACCTCGCCCTCACCGGGCGTGCCGAAGGACGTACCCCGCGCAACCGCCGCCTGCACGGCGGCGATCACCTCGGGGTGGGCGTGGCCGAGGATCATCGGCCCCCACGAGCAGACGAGGTCGACGTATTCGCGACCATCCGCGTCCTTCAGGTAGGGACCGGATCCGGACACCATGAACCGGGGCGTACCGCCCACCGCACGAAAGGCGCGTACCGGGCTGTTCACCCCACCAGGGGTCACGGCGGCTGCTCGATCGAACAAGGTCTGAGAAACTGGCGCTTCGTAGGCGTACGGATAGCTCACAAGCACATGCTCTCAAATGCCGGGCGTTGCGCGACGAGGTATCGACCGTGCATCTGAGACGATGATCGGGTTGCGCGGTTGGGTCTGCGGATGGTCGGGTAGTGGAATGCAGCGCGGTGGCGAACGCGGTGACGTGGGCGGCGGGGCGGACGACCCCGACGCGGAGCACGCCCGCCCCACCGGTCGGCGCCGCCGGCCGCCGAAAGAGCGCGACATGGCCGTTGAGAAAAGCGGGAGCAGGGGTGGCCGAGTGGGGGTGACCTACAAGTACTTCGGCGCACCCGATGGTGCGACCGCCGCACGGGTCCCCATCTCGATGCGGCCCGAGGAACTGGGCGGCGACGAGCTGGGCCAGGGCATGTACACGAAGGTCAAGCCGGAGACGATGGCCGCGATGGTGCTGACCGGGATCGAGGGCATACCCCCGGCGAAGGTCCCGCCGCTGGAACTCGTCGTGCTCCATCCCGACTACGCCGTCGTCAAACTGCCCCACTCCGTCGTCGAGCCGTTGCGCAAGGCCGACGAGGAGGCCCTCGGCGCCGCCGCGTTCATCTGGTCCACCGTCCCCGACCGCCGTGGCCCCCGGGACGCGTTCGTGATCTACAAGATGCTGCACGAGTGGCAGGACTTCGCCCAGCGCTGCCACGAGAGCGGGCACCAGCTGTACTGCCTGGTGTGGCCGTGACGGGCGCCGGGCGGACGCGGGTTCACTGAGGGTTACAGCACCACCACGACGACGCCGTCGTCGTAGCGGTCGCCGTAGCCGTAGCCGTAACCGCCGTAACCTCCGAAGCCATAGCCGTAGCCGCAGTCGTTGGGGAAGTGGTGGTTGTAACGCCACCCGTAACCCCAGTCGCCGTAGCCCCGGCAGCCGTCCCCGTGGGAGACGACGGACTGGTGCGAGGCGGGAGCCGCCTGCTGCGGCGCCGCGCCGGCCGCACCGGCTCCGACGAGGGCGAGGATCGGTGCCGCCAGTGCCGCTGCGGCGACCCGGCGGATGGTCATGCTCTGGACGCGCATGGTCGTTCCCTTCGAGGTGCGGAAACGTCGGCGCCGGTCGCGTACGACCGTGCGCGGGTCGCACCGACGGTGCGCGTGGCACCGGTGCGACGGAAGGTGCGCCCGGGCCTCTGGGGGCGGACGCACCATCACGGACCTGAACTGTCGGACGGGATGCGGCTCCTAGGAGTCACCCTCTGACATGAACCTTAGGTTCCATTACTCCCCGCAGTCAATACATAGGGTGAAATCCCCTAATTCCGGACTTCATTCATGCGGTGGGAACTTCTCCGCCCACGAAGGGTGACGAAGTCGGTGACGGTCCGCCGCCCACCGGTCACGCGGGGGCGCCCCCGGGGCCGGGCCGTTCGGAACGCGCCGGCGACACGGGGCGAGGGAGGGGTGCCGTCCACCGGGGCCGAACTCACCGGAACCGCAGGCGCGTTGGACCACCCGCCCGGCCCCGTCGGCCACGGCCCGCCCGCCCCGGCGTGGCGGCGATCACCGGAGGCGCAAGGCCCGGACATACTGGACCTGCTACCCGATAAAGGACATGACCCACCCGGAGGCACCACGATGCCCGTGTACGAGATGCGCGCGGAGTACGACACCGAGGACGGCGGCCCGGCCGGCGACAGCCCGCTGCGGGCGTGGCACATGGTCGAGGACGGCGCCGCGACGGGACTGTGCGGGCGGGAGCTGTCCCCCGCGGCGGCCGTGCAGGCGGAGGACGTGTGGGGGACGCCGCAGGCGCAGCCGTTCTGCCACAGTTGCGGCGCGCTGTATCTGCGTCATACCGCCTGAGGCGGCGGAGGATAGCCGCTCGAACGTCTGTCCCGCATGCGGAACCCCGAGATTCCGGAGCGGGTGGAATCATGTGCGGATGCTGCTCACCGAGATCGACGCCGTCAATTGGAATGCCATTCCCACGCCGCGGCCGCGCCCTCGGACCGAGGACGCCCGGGACGGCCTGAGGGCACTCGCCGCCGCGCGCGACCTCGACTCGGTCGCCTCCGCGGTGGCGGCCCTGACCAGCAGTTCCCTGCTGCGCGGACGTACCGGGGAGGTGCTTCCCGGCGCCGTCGTCGCGGCTCCGTTCCTGCTGGACATCGCCGAGCACGGCCATCCGCACGCACGGGAGTCGGCGGTCGTCCTGCTCGACCGCGCGATGCGGTCCGCGCCGCTCGCCGAATTCAGCCGTTTCCGCACGGCGGCCGGACATGACGCCCCGTTGTGCTGCGCGATAGCCGAACTGGTCCGCGCCCGGGGGGATTCCCTGGCGGAATACGGGAGGTCCGGGAAATACCTCCTCAAAGCGAGCGACGCGCATTGGCGTTTCGACATCCGTGAGGCATCCGGCACGTCCGGCGGCGACGTCGTCGCCCTCGGCACCCTGCAGGGCGGACTGCCCGCGCCGTCCGCCACCGGCGAACTCCACCACGACGGCTCGGTGACCGAGGTCGCCGCCGTGGGAGTCGAGTGCCCCCGCGTGGACGCCACCGAGGACGCGTGCCTGCGGCTGTCCGGCCTCTCGACCGGTGCCGCGGACGACGGCGGCCTGACCGGCGCCGTGCTCTACCCCGCTGCGTGCGGCGACCATGAGCGCTGAGCCCGCCGCCGGCTGGGAGCCGGGTGCACCGGGGGTGCTGCGGCTGCCGTCGGGGCGGCTGGTGCGCGGACGGGGTCTGCGGCATCCGCTGCCCGCCGGGCCGCTCCCCGGGTTCGGGCTGTACCTGCTGGGCCACGAACCCCCGGAGACGGCCTGGGAGGCCCACTGGGTGCGCTGGCCGGACTTCCGCCTGCCGGCGGACCGGGCCGCCGCCGCGGAGGCGCTGCGCGGGGCGTGGCGCCGGGCGGCGGGCGAGCGGGTGGAGGTCGCCTGCCACGGCGGGGTCGGCCGTACGGGGACGGCCCTGGCATGCCTCGCGGTGCTGGACGGGGTGCCGTCCGGCGAGGCCGTCGCCTACGTGCGCGAGCACTACGCCCGGCGCGCGGTGGAGACGCCCTGGCAGCGCCGCTACGTGTCGCGCTTCGGCTGACGGCGCGGGCCGGCGCCCGGACCGCGCCGGACGCCGGTCGTGGTGGGGCGCGGCCCCGTGCGCGGCGCTCGCGCCCACGGCTTCGCGCGGCCGGCCCGAGAGCGGCCGCAGGCCCGAGGGCGGGCGGCCGTCCCTCCCCCGGCCTCCCGCACGTCGCTCACGCTCCCCCGGCCGGCAGGCGCGGCAGCCGCGTCCCGTGCAGCCACGGGTGGAAGACCAGCGCCTCCAGCGGCCGGTCGGTGTGCTCCTGCGCCAGGGCGGTGAACTGCCCGGTGGTCACGGTCCCGTGGCGGTGGGCGGCGGTCCAGGCCCGCAGCAGCCGGAAGAACGCCGGGTCGCCCATGACCGTGCGCAGCGCGTGCAGGGTCAGGGCACCGCGCTTGTAGACCCGGTCGTCGAACATGCGCCGGACACCGGGGTCCGCGAGCCGCAGGTCCTGGGGCTGGGCGGCGAGCCGGGCGTGCGCACGGGCCGCGTTGCGGGCGGCGGTCATCTCGCCGCAGGACTCCGCCCACAGCCACTCCGCGTACGCGGCGAAGCCCTCGTTGAGCCAGATGTGCCGCCAGTCGGCGAGGGCGAGGCTGTTGCCGAACCACTGGTGGGCGAGTTCATGGGCGACGAGGCGTTCGGAACCGCGGCGTCCGTCCAGGTGGTTGCGGCCGAAGACGGACAGCCCGTGCGCCTCGACCGGCACCTCCAGCTCCTCGTCGACCACCACGACCCCGTACTCGTCGAAGGGGTAGGGCCCGAAGAGCTCGGTGAACAGCTCCACCATCCGCGGCTGGCGCCCGAAGTCGTGGGCGAAGTCCGCGGTCAGGCGCGGCGGTACGGCGGCCGGCTGGGGCAGCGGGCCGCCGAGGTGGTCGATCAGCTCGTACTGGCCGATCTGCACGGTCGCCAGGTACGGCGGCATCGGCCGCGGCTGGTCGTACACCCAGGTCGTCGTGGAGGCCCCCACCCGGTACGACTCCAGTCCGCCGTTGGCGACGACCGTGTACGGCGAGGGCGCGGTCACCGTGATCCGGTAGCCCGCCCGGTCGCCGAGGTGGTCGTTGCACGGGAACCAGGACGGGGCGCCGATCGGCTGGCTGGCGACGAGCGCGCCGTCCTCCAGCTGCTCCCAGCCGAGCTCCCCCCAGTCGCGGGAGCGGACGGGCCTCGGGTTGCCGACGTAGCGGACCTCGACCGCGAACGGGCCCTCGGGCAGCGCCTTCGCGGGCCTGACGCGGAGCTTCCCCGCGCGGTGGGTGTAGCGGGCGGGGCGCCCGTCGACCAGGACCCGGTCCAGACGGAACGCCCCCAGGTCGAGGCTGAACGCGGAGAGGGCCCGGTCCGCCACCGCGGAGATCCGGGCCCGGCCCGACAGGCGGTTGGCCGCCGGGCGGTAGTCCAGTTCCAGGTCGTAGTGGGTGACCCGGTAGCCGCCGTTGCCGTGCTCGGGGAAGTAGGGGTCCGCGGACACCTCCGCCCCGGGCGTGGCGGGGACGACGGCCCCGCCACGCACGCGCTTGCCGTTGCTCACCCTGTGCGGGCCCCCTCTGTGTGCCAGGCGGAGATCGGGTTGCCGAGCCAGCGGGTGCCCTCGGGCACGCCCTCGCCCCGCATGACGAGCGAGGCCGGGCCGATGGCGCTCCGGGCCCCGACGGTCGCGCCGGGCAGCACGATGCCGTGCGGGCCCAGGCTCGCGCCCTCCCCGAGGACGACCTCGTCCATCCGCAGGATCCGATCGTGGAACAGGTGTGTCTGTACCACGCAGCCGCGGCCGACGGTCGCGCCGTCCCCGACCCGGACCAGGTCCGCCTCCGGCAGCCAGTACGTCTCGCACCATACGCCGCGCCCGATCCGCGCCCCCATGCACCTCAGCCACAGGTTCATCAGCGGGGTGCCGCCGACCGCGCCGACCAGCCACGGCACGGCCAGCACCTCGACGAAGGTGTCGGCCAGCTCGTTGCGCCACACGAACGAGCTCCACAGCGGGCGTTCGCCCGCCCGCACCCGCCCGACCAGCAGCCACTTCATCACCACGGCCACCGCGCACGCGGCCGCCCCGGCACCCGCGAGCAGCGCCCCGCCGGCGGCGAACGCCACGGGCACCCCGTACCGGTCCGCGACCGCCGCGTACCCGGCGAGCACCAGCACCACCAGCGCGACCGCGCACATCACGGGCACGATCCGGCACAGCTCGACGGCCGCGCGGGCCAGCACGAGCCGCCGGGGCGGCGCGAAGGTGCGGCTGCGGTCGCCCTCCTCGGGGACCCGGGGCAGCCGCATCGGCGGCATGCCCAGGTACGAGCTGCCCGCCTTGGCGCCCTTGGGCGTCGCCGAGAGCACGCCGACCAGGCCGTTCTTCGGCACCGAGCGGCCGGGGGCGGTCATGCCGGAGTTGCCGAGGAAGGCCTTCTTGCCGATCCGGGCCTCGGCGATGCGCATCCGGCCGCCGCCCAGCTCGTAGCTGCCCACCATGGTGTCGTCGGCGAGGAAGGCCCCGTCGCCGACGGTGGTCATCGTGGGCAGCGCCAGGACGGTGGACGCCTCCACGTGGCGGCCGACCTTCATGCCGAGCGCCCGCAGCCACACCGGCGTCAGCAGGCTGGCGTAGAACGGGAACAGGTGCGCGCGGGCCCGGTCCATCAGCCGGGCCGTCGTCCACGCCTGCCAGGCCACGCGGCCGTGCACGGGGTGGTGACCCTCGCGCAGCCCGACGCCCAGCAGGCGCACCCCGGCCAGCACCAGCAGGGCGTACGTCAGCAGCCAGGCGAGCGTGGCCAGGGGGACGGCCGCGAGCGCGGCGGACAGCGGCGCGGCGCCGGCGCCGTGCAGGAACCAGGCCGTCACCAGCAGGGCGGGCAGCGCCGACACCGCGGGCAGCAGCTCCAGGAGGAAGGCGGTCACCTCGTACGCCGCCGCCCAGCGCAGCCGCCGTGGTGGCCGGGCGTCGCCGCCGCGGTGCGCGGCCTTGCCGGTGCGGACGGCGGGCACGCCGCCCCAGCGCTGCCCGGCCCGGACCGCGCCGACGACGCCGGAGCCGGGGGCGATCTCGGCGCGCTTGCCGATCCGGGCGCCGGGCAGCAGGGTGCTGCGCGAGCCGACCGTGGCGCCCGCCCCGACGCGGATCTTGCCGATGTGCAGCAGGTCGCCGTCGAGCCAGTGCCCGGACAGGTCGACCTCGGGCTCGACGGCGCTGCCCTTGCCGAGCTTGAGCATGCCGGTCACCGGCGGCAGCGAGTGCAGGTCGGCGCCGTCGCCGACCTTGGCGCCCAGCGCGCGGGCGTAGTGGCTCAGCCAGGCACCGGTGAGGTTGACGGCGCCGCTGACCTGCGCCAGGCGTTCGGCGGCCCACAGGCGCAGGTGCACCGCCCCGCCGCGCGGATAGGTGCCGGGGCGCACCCCGCGCAGCAGCAGCCGGGCGCCGCCGGCGGAGATCGCGACCCGGGCGGCGGGGCTGATGAGCAGCGCCCAGCCGGCCAGCACCCACCACCAGGAGACGGCCGGGACCCACGGGAGCGGGCCGGCCAGGAGCAGCGCGTTGCCGATGGCGGCGGCCACGACGCCCCAGCGCAGACCGGCCAGGGCGAGCAGCGGCAGCATCAGCGCCAGCTGGACGGCGGCGGCCCGCCGGGGCACCGGCCGTACCGGGCGCGCGGCGGTGCGGCGCGCGTCGGCCTCGTCCAGGCGGGCGGCGAGCGCCCCGAGGGTGGGGTGCTGGTAGATGTCGCCGACGGCGGCCGCGGGGTAGCGGGTGCGCAGCTGGGAGACGAGGCGGGCGGCGGTCAGGCTGCCGCCGCCGAGCGCGAAGAAGTCGGCGTCGGGCCCGGTGACCGGGGCGCCGAGGATCTCGCCCCACATCCCGGCGAGCAGTCCCTGGGTGCCGGCGAGGTCCGCGGCGGGCACGTCCAGCCCCGGCAGCGGCCAGGGCAGCGCGTTCCGGTCGACCTTGCCCGAGGTCCGGGTGGGCAGGGTGTCCACGACGGCGACCAGCGGGACGAGCGCCGCGGGCAGCGCCTCGCGGAGCCGGGCGAGCGCGTCGGCCTGGTCGAAGTCCTCGGTGACCGCGACGTAGCCGACCAGGATCTGGTTGCCGCCCTTGGTGGTGCGCACGGCGGCGGCCGCGCCGGCCACGGCGGGCAGCGCCTGCAGGGCCGCGTCGATCTCGCCCAGTTCGATGCGCCGGCCGCCGAGCTTGACCTGCTCGTCGGCGCGGCCGACGAAGACCAGGCCCTCCTGGTCCGCGCGGACCAGGTCGCCGCTGCGGTAGGCGCGGGCCCAGCCGAGGGAGGGCAGCGGGGCGTACTTCTCGGCGTCCTTGGCGGGGTCCAGGTAGCGGGCGAGTCCGACGCCGCCGATGACCAGCTCGCCGGTCGCGCCCATGGGCAGCGGTTCCCCGTGGGCGTCCACGACGGCCAGTTCCCAGCCGTCCAGGGGCAGCCCGATGCGGACCGGGCCCTCGCCGGTGAGCTGGGCGGCGCAGGCGACGACGGTGGCCTCGGTCGGGCCGTAGGTGTTCCACACCTCGCGGCCCTCGACGGCCATCCGCTCGGCCAGTTCCGGCGGGCAGGCCTCACCGCCGAAGATCAGCAGACGGACGTCGTCCAGCGCTTCGACGGGCCACAGCGCGGCCAGCGTCGGCACGGTGGAGACGACGGTGATGCCCTGCTCGACCAGCCACGGGCCGAGGTCCAGGCCGGTGCGGACGAGGGAGCGGGGCGCCGGCACCAGGCAGGCCCCGTGCCGCCACGCCAGCCACATCTCCTCGCAGGACGCGTCGAAGGCCACCGACAGCCCGGCCAGCACCCGGTCGCCGGGGCCCAGCGGCTCCTCGGTGAGGAAGAGCCGGGCCTCGGCGTCGACGAACGCGGCGGCCGAGCGGTGGGTGACCGCGACGCCCTTGGGCTTGCCGGTGGAGCCGGAGGTGAAGATGATCCACGCGTCGTCGTCCGGGCCGGGGCGGCGGCCGACGGTGCCGTGGGGCTCGGCGTACGGGGTGATGGTGAGGTGCTCGCCGATGACCGCGCACACCTGCGCCTCGGAGAAGACCAGACGGGCGCGTTCCTCGGGGTCCTCGGCGTCGACCGGGACGTAGGCGGCGCCCGCGGAGAGCACGCCGAGCACGGCCACGTACAGGTCGGCGGTGCCCGAGGGGACACGTACGCCGACCCGGTCGCCGGCGCCGATGCCGGCCTCCGCCAGGCGGCGGCGCAGGCGCTCGGTCGCGGCGGCGAGGGTGCGGTAGCTCAGCGTCGTGGTGCCGTCGTCGACGGCGGGCGCGGTGGGGTGCGCCCGGGCGGTGGCGGCCAGGACCCCGAGCAGGGTGCGCTCGGGGGCGGCGTCGCCGGCCCGGAAGAGCGCCGGAGCGGGACCGGGTGCGCACAGCACACCGGTGACGCCCGCGGGCGCGGGCTCCTCCCGGAGCGGGAGGGGCGACTCGACGAGCGTCATGCGGCGCTCCCCGGCTCGGACGAGCCGGGGGTGGGTGGCGCGGCGGCGGACGTGCGGGGCATCTTGTTCCGGTCGCTCACGGCCAGAGACGGACGCATGTCAAACCCTCCAAAGGCTCAGGACCACTGCGGTGCCGGGTGGCTTCGGCCGGCCGGCCGGGGACCACGGCGTCCCTGCGCGCGGGCTCGTCCCCGCGTTCGGCGTACGCCCGGTGTCCCGTACCGCGGCCGTCCCCGACGGACGGGCGACGGGTCCTCCCACCTGGCGTCACATATGGCGAACAGGCAGTTTACCGGGGCTTAATCCCCGCGGCCTGTCGAAAAGAGGGCAAGTGGTCCCTCTCACAGCGTGCCGGGCCCCGCGGGGCGCCGGAAACCGCCTCCTCGCGCGTCCGGTCCGGCCCTCCCGGCACCTACGGGACCACGGCAGGGGCCGGCGCATCCCCCGCGCGGCGCATCCGGGTGACGCCCCCGGGACGGCCGGACCGGGCCCGGTGATCACCCGCCCGTCACATCGCGTTGACGGACGGGCGCTTACGGGCAGCTCCGGCGTACCCGCGGTCGCTCCGCGCGCGATCCCGGGCAGAGTCGGTCCCGCCTGGCGGTCCCGCCCCGCGCACTCCTAGCCTCGGCAGCTCGGAAACCTGGGGGTGAGCACGGATGCCTGCCGCGGATGTGCGGGTCGTGCCGGTGCAGCGGATGCGCTCCGGCGACCACGCGTTCGTCAGTTACGACGGCGACGACACACGCTGGGACGTCCTGGCCGCCTTCGCCCGGCTCGGCCTGGCGGCGGGCGAGCGGGTCATGGTCTTCGCCGCCCCCGGCGTGCCGGACCGGGAGGTGCTGGCGCACCTGGGGCCCGCCGACGACGCCGGGCGGGCCGGGGACGCCGACGTGTGGGTGCGGTCGGCGCGGCGGCGCGGACAGCTCGTGCTGAGCAGCATGCGCGAACTGGTCAGCCCGGACCGCGATTTCACCGCCGTACGGCAGCAGGGCCGGCTCGCCGAGGAGACCGACCGCGCCGTCCGCGACGGGTACGCGGGCCTGCGCACGTACATCGACATGCACTGGGTGCGCGACATGGGCGCGCCCATCGACGCGATGGTGCACCGCGAGACGCACGCCGAGCACCTCTTCGCCGGACGCCCGTACGCGGAGGTCTGCGCCTACGACCGCCGGTGGTTCACCGGGGACGTGCTCGACGCGATGGCGCAGGCGCACCCCCGCAACCTGCTGACCCGGCTCGGCGCGCTCTACGCGACGCGCGCCGAGGGCCTGCTGCGGCTGCTCGGCGAGGCCGACCTCAGCACGCGGCATCGGTTCCGCGGCGCGGTCGGGGACGCGCTGCGCTGCACCGCGGAGGGCGGGCGGCTCGTGCTGGCCCTGCACGACCTGCACTTCCTCGACGTGGGATGCGCGGCGGAGCTGCTGACGCTGGTGGCCGCCGCCGGGGAGCGGGGGGTGCGGGTGGAGGTCCGCTGCTCGGCCTTCCACCTGACGCTGCTGCGCAGACTGGGCGCGCCGTCCCTGCCGGGGCTGACGCTGATCGAGGTGAGCGGCTGATGCTGGACGAGCTGCGCGAACCGTCCGCCGGCGAGCCGGCCACCGACGGCTGTCGGCTGGAGCGCGACTTCGCGGAGGGCGACCTGCCCCGGCTGCGGGTACTGACCGAGGAGTTCGCGACGTGGGCGGGCCTCCCGGCCGCGCGCCGCGGGGAGTTCGTCCTGGTGGTGAACGAGGTGGCCTCCAACGCGATCGTCCACGGCGGTGGCCGCGGCCGCCTGATGCTGCGCCGGGCCGACGGCGAGGTGCAGTGCCGGGTCGCCGACCACGGCCCCGGCTTCGACGCCGCCGTCATCCCGGAACTGCTCCCGGGCCTCGACTCCCGCCCCGGACGCGGCCTGTGGCTCGCCCGCCTGGTCACCGACCGCCTCACCATCGGTCCGGGACCGGTCGGCGCGGTCGTCACCCTGGCCATCCGCCTCCACTGAACCGGCCGCGCCCCCGCAGCGGGACGGGGGACGCTACGGGAGGTCGGGCAGCGTGGCCGCGTGCGGGACGTGGATCCAGCCCTCGACGCCGGCCGCACGGACCTGCTCGGGACCGGACGGGGCGCGGGTGAGCCCCCGCTGGACGGCGCGGGCGGCCAGGGCGGCGATCAGGGCGTCGAAGGCATGCTCGCTGCCGTCGTACGCGGCCGGTTCGGCCGGCCCGCACCGCAGCCAGGGCGCGGCCGCGAGGAGTTCCGCGGTGGAACGCTCGGGTCCCAGGCCCCACCGTCTGCGGGACGCCGCCGGGTACACCTCGGCGATCGGGCCGGATCCGTCGCGGGCCACCGGCCGCCCCCGGGCGGCGAGTTCGTCGGCGAGGTGGGCCCAGCGGGCGGCGGTGGCGCCGAGCCGGTCGAAGGCGACGGACAGCGGCCACCGGCCGCCGAGTTCCTCGTGGGTGAGGATGTCGGTGCGGCGGTGGCGCAGGGTCGCCCGGTGGGCGGTGCTGTCGGTGCCCCGCCCCGGCCAGGGAGTGCCCGCCGCGTGCGCGGCGACGGCCTCGACGAAGGGGATCGGCCAGCCGAAGGGGCAGTCCACCCCGGCGCGTTCCCCCGGTTCCAGGCCGCACAACAGGTCCACCAGCACGTCGTCGGCGCAGCCGAGCAGCGGCGGGGCGACGACGGCCGTGCCGTCCCCGGGCCAGGTGACGACCGCGACCGCGGTCGTCCGGGGGCTCGCGGCGAGGTCGATGCCGAGGGTGCGCACGCTCCCATCATCCCCGCCGCGCGGGGGGCGCCGCGCGGGCGCGGGCTGAACGTTCCGGTGCCGGGGTGCGTATCCCCTGGCGTACCGCACTGCAGCCGACGGTGAGGACCGGCCGATGAACACTCAGAGCAACGTCCCCTTCCAGGGCCTCCAAGCGCTCCCCGACGGCGAGGCGGAACTGCCCCTCGTCGTGCACCTGCGGTGGGAGGACCTCGCGGCGCTGGGCCGTGAGGCGAGCCGGCTGGCGGTGCGGCTGCAGCGGCCCGTGAGCCTCGACGAGGCGGCCGGGCACCACCTGCGGACCCGGTTCGGGGTGAGCCACGCGCCCGACAAGGACGAGCACCCGAAGACGGAGGCCACCCGCGCGGTCACCGCAGCGGTGCCCCCCGCCGCCCCGATGGCGATCGCACCGGGCACCGCCCAGCAGTCCGGCGGCGCCCACGCGGCCCCCACCCCGCACACCGCCCCGGCGCACACCTCCGCCCACGCGGCCGGCCACGCCTCGGCCCCCACCGCCGCCCACACCACTGCCGCCCACACCACCTCGGCGCACACCACCACCCGCACCGCCTCCCCCGCCTCCGCCCCGTCGTCCCTCCCGGCGTCCGGCCCGGGGCTGACGTCCGGTCAGCCGGCGGATCCGTCGGGCAGGGTGGCGCCGCTCGGCGGCCGGAACGTGCTGGAACAGCCCACGAGCGCCGCGGGGTAGCTCCGGCCGAAGGGGGCTCGGCCCAGGCGATGTCCGCCGCTTCGGCCGGGGATTCAGGCCCCGGACACCTCGTCCCGCGTCACGGTCCCGAGTTCCGCGAGCCACCCGCCGAGGACGCCGCGGACGTGGTCGGCGTGGTCGGCGGGGTAGCCCCGCGGACCGCACTCGACGACGAGGATCAGGCCCAGGTAGACCCGGTAGAGGGCCAGCCGGTGCAGCGTGGAGGGCCCGAAGTCCAGGGTGCCGCCCGCCTCCCGGTAACCGGCGACGAGGTCGCTGCCGGGGCCGGTGTCGCCGCCGAGGGCCAGGGAGACCAGTTCGGCCACCGGGTCGCCCCAGAAGGCCCGCTCGTGGTCGATGAGGCCGGTGACGGCGGAGCCGTCGTCGGCGACGAAGACGTTGCCGGGCCACAGGTCGAAGTGGACCAGCCGCGGCTCGGTCACCTCCGCGAGGACGTCCGCGCCCTCCGCGACGAGCGCGCGGACCTCGCCGGGGGCGACGCCGAGCGGGATGCCCCGGCGCGCAGCCTCCTCCAGCATCGCGTCCACCATGGCGGCGAACGCCGTCGGCCAGTCGGCCGCCGACAGTCCGGCCTCGGGGGCCGGGTAGCCGTACCGGCCGTCCTCCGGGGCGAGCGTGTGCAGCCGCGCCACGATCCGGCCGAGTTCACGGCGCAGCGCTGCCTGCCGGTCCGCGGGGATGCGGTCGGCCGCCTTGTCCCAGGCGGTGCCGGGCAGGACCGACAGCGCCATGAAGTCCGGCGCCGCGTGCAGCAGTTCCGGCAGCGGCACGTCGCCGAGGGCGGCGATGCGGCGGTGCGCCATGACCTCGGTGGCCATGATGCCGCGCTCGTAGCGCAGCACGTCGGCGTCCGGCGGCGGGGCGATCTTCACCACCGCGGGACGCCCGTCGTCGAGCCGCACCCGGTAGGCGGCGTTGAACCAGCCGTCGGTCAGCTCGGCCTCCACGCTGCAGCCCAGACCCGCCGACTCCCGCAGCAGGGCGGCGAGTTGGCCGGCGGACAGCTCACGCTTGGTCAGGCTCCTCATGCCCCCGCATGCTAGGAGAGCGCTCCCACGCTGTCACCGGTCGTGCCGGACGGTGATCCGGTCCGCGCCCGGTTCGTACCACAGGACGGCCACCTTCTCGCCGCCTCCCTCCGGGCACAGGAAGACGGTCCTGTCCAGGCGGCGGCCGATCGCCCGGAGGAAGCCGCAGAAGGCGTCCAGCCCTTCCTGGTCCCGTAGTTCGTACAGGTCCACGTCGAAGTCGATCACCTCGTCGGACAGGAAGCGGAAGACCGCGAGGAACCCGGGTCCCGGGCCGACGCGGACGCTCAGGTTCGGCACCTCGCCGTCGGCCTGCCGGGCCAGGACCCGCGCGGCGGTGGGCAGGGGCAGGACGCGGCTGCCCTCGTCGTACGCGTACCACCAGCCACGGTCGACGACGAGGTCGAGCAGGGCCTGCCACCCGGCCACCCCGACGCCGGGAACTCGGCGCTCGGGGCTCGGTTCGCCTCCGGGGCGCCCTCTGCGCCTGTCGACAGTCGACCATGCTCGACTCCTCGTCCCTCGGAGCCTCCGCGTGCTCTCCTTTTCGACAGGCGCGCGCCCCTTCGGCTCACTCGCGCACATCAGGCAGCCGGCCCATTTCGGCCGGGTCGAAGACGTCGGCCACGTCGTCCCACAGCGGGTCCGTCATGACGCCATCCTGGGGCGCGGCGCGGCTCCGGCGCACCCGTATTCCGGGGGCGTGCGGCTACACCCGTCACGCCGGGTGCCGCAACCCCTACGCGCCTGGTCTGTTCCCGGGCCACTTTCATATGGCAATCTCATCTTCACGTCGTACGCTCAGGCCCCACGTTCCCCACGTTCACCTCCTCAGCCCCAGGTTCCTCAGGATCGACGAAGAGAAGACCGCCGTGGCGTCCCTGCCCCTCACCCTGGCGGCTCGTCTGCTGCCCACCGCCATCCTCGCCATCGTCGGCTGGACGATGGCCTCCTCGTCCCACGAGGAGGCCGGCCGCACGTCGGCGAACGGATCCCAGACCGGTTCCGCCGCACCGTCCGGGTCGGACTCCGGCTCGGGTCCGGACTCCGGCTCCGGCGGTTCCGACTCCGGATCGGACGGCTCGAAAGACGTGCCCGCCACCTACTCCAAGCCGCCCGCGCCGTGCACCGCGATCAAGACCGCGACCATCAAGAAGCTGGTGCCGGAGGCCAAGACGGCGGGCAAGCAGCTGTCCCTCACCGACCCCTCGCACCGCACCGGCTGCTCGTGGAACGCCCTCAAGGGCTTCGACTACCGCTGGCTCGACGTGACCTTCGAGGTGTCCACGACCAGCGGCGGCCAGGACGGCGAGTCGGCGGCGAAGGCCTCGTACAAGCGCCTGAAGAAGTCGATCGCGGCCCCCGGCATCGGTGACGAGGCGTCCCTGTCGGTCGAGTTGTCGACCGAGGACAAGCAGCAGACCCGCGAGGCGGTCGTGGTGTTCCGCAAGGGCAACGCGGTCGTGACCGTCACCTACAACGGCAGCGACTTCGAGAACAAGAAGGCGCCGGACGACTCCGAGGTCCGCGACGCCGCCCTGGCGGTGGCCAAGGACGCGCTCGCCGGTCTCGGCCCGGGCACCAACGTCGAGGGCGACCAGAGCGCCTGAGGCGTGCCGCGGCCTCCCGGTCAGGCCCCCGCGGCGGTCACGACGTCCCGCGGCGGACGGCCGTCGAGGAAGTCCACGACGTTGCGGACGGCGGCCTGCGCGATCCGCACCAGGGTGTCCCGCGTCGCCCCGCCCGCGTGCGGCGACAGGACGACGTTGGGCGCCCGCAGCAGGCGCGTCCCGGCGGCCGGGGGCTCGGGGTCGAAGACGTCGAGCCCGGCACCGGCCAGGCGCCCGGCCTCCAGGGCGTCGGCGAGCGCGTCCTGGTCGACGACCGCGCCCCGGGCGGTGTTGACCAGGAAGGCCGTGGGCTTGAGCAGCGCCAGGCGTGGCGCGTCGAGCAGGTGCCGGGTCGCCTCGCTCAGCGGGACGTGGACCGAGACGTAGTCGGCACCCGCCAGCAGTTCCTCCAGCGGCACGCCGCGGGCCCCGAGCAGCCGCTCGGTCGCGGCCGGCACGGGCCCGCGCGAGGTGTAGAGGACGCTCATCCCGAAGGCGGCGGCCCGCCGGGCCACGGCCTGCCCGATCGCCCCGAAGCCGATCACCCCGAGGACCCGGCCGTCCAGCCCGGTCAGCGAGCGCTGCAGGTCCGGCAGCGGCCACTCCCCGCGCGAGAGCGCCTCGTGCCCGGGGACGATCCGCTTGGCGAGGGCGAGCATCAGCGCGAAGGCCTGCTCGGCGACGCTCTGCGTCTCCACCCCGCTGGAGCCGATGGTGCACACGGGCACGCCCCGGGCCCGCGCGGCGGCGACGTCCACGTGCTCGTGGCCGTGACTGGTGCACTGGACGAGTTCCAGGACGGGCGCACGGAGCAGGTGCCCGGCCGTCACGGGGGACAGCGCCGTCATGATCACGTGGGCCGCGGCCAGCGCGTCCGGGTCCTCGTCCGCGGACTCGACGACGGTGACGGCGGCCCGCCCCTCGAGGAGCCCGGCCAGGGCGGCCCCGATGCGGCGGCCCCCGACGTGCGGCGCGACCACCGCGAGGACGTTCTTCGGTCCATCCATGCGCCGTCACTCCGTCCGTTCGCCGGTCCGCTCGCGCGGACCGCCGGCGGGGCGGTCGCACCCGGCGGTGCCGGGACCGCCACGCCGATGGGGCGCCCGAGGTGTCCGTGCTCCGGTCCACCCGGCGGACCGCACCGAGAGGGCGCGGCGCCACCGCGCCTATGCTGCAAGCGTAGGCGGGCACTTGCCCCTCCCGACCCCCTGACCTCGGACCTCCGACCCCCGACCGGCGAAAGGCAGCACGACCATGAGCCCCCGTACCGCAGTCGTGACCGGCGCGAGCAGCGGCATCGGCGCCGCCACCGCCCGCAGGCTGGCCGAAGCCGGCTACCACGTCGTGCTCACCGCCCGCCGTGCCGACCGCCTGGAAGCGCTCGCCGAGGAGATCACCTCCGCGGGCCACTCTGCGGCCGCCGTCGCCCTGGACGTCACCGACCGCGACGCCGTCGACGCGCTCGCCGCCTCGCTCGACCGGGTGGACGTCCTGTTCGCCAACGCCGGCGGCGCCCTCGGCGCGGACCCGGTCGCCACCGCCGACCCCGCGGAATGGCGCACGATGTACGAGGTCAACGTCCTCGGCGTGCTCCACACCGTCCAGGCCTTCCTGCCCGGGCTGATCGCGTCCGGCGACGGCACCGTGGTCGTGCTCTCCTCCACGGCGGCCCTCACCCCGTACGAGGGCGGCGGCGGCTACGTGGCGGCCAAGCACGGCACCCACGCCCTCGCCGGCACCCTCCGTCTGGAGCTGCTGGGCGAGCCGGTCCGCGTGATCGAGATCGCCCCCGGCATGGTGAAGTCCGAGGGCTTCGCCCTCACCCGCTTCCACGGGGACGAGGAGAAGGCCGCCGCCGTCTACGCGGGCGTGGCCGAGCCCCTCACCTCCGACGACGTCGCCGACACCGTCACCTGGGCGGTCACCCGCCCGTCCCACGTCAACGTCGACCTGCTGGTCGTCCGCCCCCGCGCCCAGGCCGCCCAGCACCGGGTGCACCGGGAGCCGTAGCCGCCCGGCGGGATCACAGGCGCAGCGCGGGCAGGGTGCCCCGGGTGGCCACGACGACGTGCTCGGGGTGGCCGTCCGGGCCCGCGGGGCGCATCGCGCAGACGCGCCGGCTCACGGTCGTGCGCGCCACCACCCGCCCGGCGGGGTCGAGGCGCAGCACGGTGCCCTGGTCACCGCCGACCAGGAACCCGGACCCCGTGGGAACCACGCCCTCGGCCGGTCGCTGCCGGAGATCGACCCGGCGACGGAGCGACCCGTCCGACGGGTCGACGACCGCGTACCCCCCCGGGTTCGCGCAGCCAGAGCAGTTCGCCCGTGTACTCGACGGGGGCAGCCATGAGCGCGGTGTCGTGGCGCCGGAGGGTGCGCACGGTCCCGCACTCCACCCTGACCTCCACGACGGTCCCCGGTCCGCAGCGGACCAGGACGCGGTCGTCGGCTGCCCGGGAGAAGGCCGCCCCGGCGTCCACCGGGGTCAGCGGTTCCGGAAGCTCCCACCGGGCCCGTTCCACTCCGTCCCGCATCCCCAGCAGGCACAGGCACGTCCCACTGTCCGCGCCGACGAGGGCATGGTCCCCGACGGCCAACGGCAGGACGGTGTCACGGCGTTGGCCGGTACTCCACAGCGGGTGGCCGGTGCGCAGGTCGAAGGCGTGCAGGGGCGAGTATCCGCGCCGGCCCCCGACGAGCACCGTGCCGGCGCCGACCGTGATGTGCCCGGTGAAAGGCCGCAGGGGCGCCTCCCAGAGCGCGACCCCGGTCGCGAGGTCCCAGCAGCGCAGGACGTCGCTGTCCTGGGCGATGCCCAGCACATGGTCGCCCGCCACCACGACCGAGCGCGGCCAGAGGCCGAACGGCACGTCCCACCGGACGGTGCCGTCCCGCCGGTCCAGGCAGACCAGCCGACTCCACCGCTCGTGCACGACGAGCCGGTCCCCGGCGATCCCCAGCGTTCTCGGGTCGACGCGCTGGTGCAGCGTCCGCTCCCACAGGGTCCCCTCGCGCATCACCGCTCCCCACTCACCGGCGCCGTACGAACGGCGGGTCCGGGGCCCTTCACGGCCCCGGACCCGCCGCTCGTCCGCCCGGGCTCAACCCTTCACGCAGACGACCTGCTTGAGCTTCGCGACGACCTCCACGAGGTCCCGCTGCTGCTCGATCACCTTCTCGATCGGCTTGTACGCGCCCGGGATCTCGTCCACCACGCCCGAGTCCTTGCGGCACTCGACGCCCTTGGTCTGCTCCTCCAGGTCCCGCGTGGAGAACCGCTTCTTCGCCGCGGTGCGGCTCATCTTGCGGCCCGCGCCGTGCGAGGCGGAGTTGAAGGCGTCGGTGTTGCCGAGGCCGCGGACGATGTACGAACCGGTGCCCATGGAGCCCGGGATGATGCCGTGGTCGCCGCTGCCGGCCCTGATCGCGCCCTTGCGGGTGACGAGCAGGTCCATGCCGTCGTAACGCTCCTCCGCCACGTAGTTGTGGTGGCAGGAGATGACCTGGTCGAAGGTGACCTTGGCCTTGCGGAACTCGCGCCGCAGCACCTCCTGGAACAGCGCCATCATGATCGCTCGGTTGCGCTTCGCGTAGTCCTGCGCCCAGAACAGGTCGCGCCGGTAGGCCGCCATCTGCGGGGTGTCCGCGATGAAGACGGCCAGGTCGCGGTCGACCAGGCCCTGGTTGTGGGACAGCTTCTGGGCCTCCCCGATGTGGTACTCGGCGAGTTCCTTGCCGATGTTGCGCGAGCCGGAGTGCAGCATCAGCCAGACCGCGCCCTCCTCGTCGAGGCAGACCTCGATGAAGTGGTTGCCGGAACCGAGGCTGCCCATCTGCTTGGTCGCGCGCTCCCTGCGGAACCGGACGGGCTCGGCCAGGTCGTCGAAGCCGTCCCAGAAGCGGTCCCAGCCGGCGGCGGACAGGCCGTACAGCCGGGCGGGGTCGACGGCCTCGTCGTGCATGCCGCGGCCGACCGGGACGGCCTGCTCGATCTTGGAGCGGAGCCGGGAGAGGTCGCCGGGCAGGTCGTTCGCCGTCAGCGAGGTCCGCACCGCGCTCATGCCGCAGCCGATGTCCACGCCGACCGCCGCCGGGCAGACCGCGCCGTGCATCGCGATCACCGAGCCCACCGTGGCGCCCTTGCCGTAGTGGACGTCGGGCATGACGGCGAGGCCCTTGATCCACGGCAGCGAGGAGACGTTGCGCAGCTGCTGCATGGCCCCGCCCTCGACCGCGGCCGGGTCGGTCCACATGCGGATGGGCACCCGCACTCCGGGCACTTCTGTGTACGACATCTCGATCCCCCCTGGGTCGGACGCTGATTTCCATCAAGGCAGCACAAACAACACGTCTCAACGGAAAGCGAAATAAAGGGCGAAAGCAGCCATAGAGCCCCATGATCAGGCGACGGCCGCAGCGTGTGCGGTAGACATTGTGTCTACCCGTCGCCCACCCCCGCCAAGGGATTTACGCGGGCGCCGGACCGATCGCCGGAGGAAGGGGCCACCTCAAGTGCAGCCAACGGGAGACCGTGTCCACCGGATCCGTGGCCTGGTGGCCGCGGCGTGCACGACCGCGCTCGCCGTCGCCGCACTGGCGGGGTGCACCGGGTCGGGCGGCACCGGGGACGGCGCGCGCAACGGCGACACCCCGGACGGCAGGCAGTCCAGCCCGGCGGCCCCTCCCGGCCGCTACCGGGTGCTGCCCGAGCCGTGCGGTTCGATCGCGCCGGACACGCTGGCGAAGTTCGTGCCGGAGTCGGACGACGACGCGGGCGAGGCGACCGTGACGTTCGACACGGACCGCAAGGTCGGCTGCAAGTGGACCGGCCGCACCGACCTCGGCAACCGCTACCTCCACATCGACCTCGAGCGGGTCGTGTCGTACGACACATCGGTCAGCGACGAGAACCAGGCCACGGCGGACTACGACAGCCGGGTCGCGGAGGCCCACATCCCGGCCGCCACGGCGCCCGCCGACGCCGCCGCCTCCACCTCGGCCACCGCGAGCCCGCCCGGCTCACGCAGTGGCGACCCGGCGCCCTCCGACACCCCCTCGCCGTCCGTCACGGCCACCGGCGACATCTCGCCGCGCACCCTCGACGACCTCGGCGACGGCGCCTTCCTCGACGACGTCCTCAAGAACCAGGGCTCCGGACTCCACCGCGACATCACCGTGGTCTTCCGCATGGCGAACGTCCTGGTCACCGTCGAACTCTCCCAGTGGTCCACGGACAAATCGGTCGAACCGCCCAGCGAGGAGCTGCAGCTGGGCGCCCGTAAGGTGGCCGCGGAGCTGGCAGATCAACTCGACGAATGAGACGAAGCGCGTAGTCTGGCCGTTTGTGCCATGACATGACACGCAACGAAATGAGCGAAGGATCCATGCACCGATCAGCCCCGCACCTCGCCCGCCTGCTCGTGGGCGCGGCCGTGCCGGTGATGCTCGTCGCCGGCTGCTCCTCCGGCTCGGACTCGTCGAAGGACGACGCGCGGAAGGCGGCCACCGCCTCCGCACCCGCGTCGAAGTCCGCGTCACCGTCGGCCCGCGCCGTCGCCGCGAAGTTCGCCGAACTCCCCGACCCCTGCGAGGTCATCGGCGCCAAGACGGTCACGTCGCTCGTCCCCAAGGCGAAGAAGCCCGCGGGCACCCCCGCCCACTCCGCCGAGCGCGACGAGCGCGGCGGCTGCTCGTGGAACGGCCTGGACGGCTACCAGTACCGGTGGCTGGACGTCTCGCTCCAGCGCTACGACACGGTCGCGGGCCTCGGCTCGGCCGAGGAGCAGGCGAAGCGGCGCTACGCCGAGCAGGTCGCCGAGGCCGGCCGGGCGAAGGGCGCGAAGAGCGCTCCGGTCACGGTGGACGGCGTGTGGGACGCGGGCACCGCGGTCACCTCGACGGTCAAGAAGGACAAGGAGGAGTACCGGGACGTCACGGTCGTCGCCCGCACCGCGAACGCCGTGCTGGTGCTCACCTACAACGGCGCGGGCCTCGAGGACGCGAAGACCCCGGCCGGGTCCGGGCTGAAGGCCCGCGCGCTCGAGGCGGCCAAGGAGGCGGCCACCGCGGTCGCGGCGGCGAACGCGTAACAACTGCGGGATCCGCTGTACCGATACACCCCGTTTGGGCAACCTGCCCGTCGCCCCGTGTGGCAGGCTGGGCGGGCCAGTTTCCGAGCCTGGGAGGGTCGCGGGTGTCCGCGATACGCATGAACCGGACGCACCGCATCCTGGTCGGTGTGGTGGTCACCGGAGCGGTGATCATCGCAGCGATCGGCTTCGCGGGCTCGTACGCGGCGGTGCGCGAACTCGCGCTCGACAAGGGATTCGGCTGGTTCGCCAACGTCTTCCCGATCGGCGTCGACGCGGGGATCGTGGTCCTGCTCGCGCTGGACCTGCTGCTGACCTGGCTGCGCATCCCCTTCCCGCTGCTGCGCCAGACCGCGTGGCTGCTGACGGCGGCGACGATCGCCTTCAACGGCGCGGCGGCCTGGCCGGACCCACTGGGCGTCGGGATGCACGGCATCATCCCGATCCTCTTCGTCGTCTCCGTGGAGGCGGCCCGGCACGCGATCGGCCGGGTCGCCGACATCACGGCCGACAAGCACATGGAGTCGGTCCGGCTCGCCCGCTGGCTGCTGGCCCCCTTCGCGACCTTCCGCCTCTGGCGGCGCATGAAGCTGTGGGAGCTGCGCAGCTACGACGAGGTCATCCGGGTCGAGCAGGAACGTCTCGTCTACCGCGCCCGGCTGCGCGCCCGCTACGGCCGGGCCTGGCGCCGCAAGGCCCCGGTCGAGTCCCTGATGCCGCTGAAGCTCGCCCGGTACGGGGTCCCCATGGAGCAGACCGCGGCCATCGGCCTCGCCGCCGCCGGCATCGACCTCCCGGCCCCGGCCCCCGCCGCGCTGCCCGCCCCGCAACCGGCCCCGGCCGTCGCGGAGGCGCCGGTACCGGAGGCCGCCCCGTACCCCGAGGAGTTCCCGGTCCCGGACCCGGCCCCCGAAGCGGCCCCGGACCCGGCGCGGTTCACGCCCGCGCAGGCCGCCGCAGTGCCGTTCCAGCCGCAGCCGCAGGCCGAGGCACCGGCCCCCGCTCCCGCCCCCGTACCGCAGCCGGAGCCCCTGACCGCACCGGTCGGCGCGGGCAACCGCCGCCGCGCCCTCGCCGACGGCACCGGCGTGATCCCGACCCCGCGCGCGGAGTTCACGCCCGAACCGGAGACGGAGTACTACGTCGAGCCGGAGCCGGAGTCGGAGCCCGTCGTCGAGGGCATGAGCCGCGAGGAGCTCTACGACCGGGCCTTCCGGGCCTACCACCAGCAGTTCGGTGTCTTCCCCAACGCCCGCCAGTTCGGCCTGCTGCTCCAGGACCGCTACGGCATCTCCAGCCCCAACGGCGGCCCCCTGAGCGAGAGCACGCTGCGCCCGCACGTCCGCGACCTGCGCCGCAAGCTCGAACTCGACGGCCAGTACGCCTCCTAGGAGACGCCCGCCGGGGCGGGCGTGAGCGCCGCGACGACGTCCGCCGCCGACAGCAGCCGCACCCGCGCCGCGTCCAGCCCCGCCGGATGCAGCGCGAACACCTCAGCGCCCTCGGCCGGTTCGAGGTCCCCCCGGACCAGCCAGGCCAGCCGCACCCGCCCGAGCTCCGCGGGCACGTCGACGTCGCCGTCCGCGTCCGGCGACCCGATCCGCGCCGCGAACCCCGCCACCGGCTCCCCGGCGCGACGCCGGTACGCCGTCACCGAGCCGTCCGCGTGCCGCAGCAGCACGGTCGCCGCACGGGCCGCGGCCTGCCACACGGCCAGTTCGCCCAGACCCACGCGCGCCCCGGAGGCGAACTGGGCGGTCAGGGCCTTGCCGAGCAGGGCGAGGTCGTCCCCGTGCCGCGCGACCGAGTGGTGCGTGCCGGTGACGCCCCTCGTCACGTCCAGCCAGCGCATCGTGCGGTTCACCACGTCGACCACCAGCGGCACGCTCGCGGAGGCCCGGCCGGTCAGGTCGTAGCGCTGCTCCACGGCGCGTGCGTCGAAGACCGGCCCCCGGTCCCCGGGCAGGTCGCGGACCATGAGCCCGGCGAACGCCTCGGCCAGCGCCTCGAACGGGACGCTGTTGAACGAGAAGACCACCGCGACCACATGGCGGACCCCGGCGGCCGCGAGCGCGTCCAGGTCGAGGTCCACGAACTCCGCGGCGCCCTGCGGCGCCGGGGCGCTGGTGAGGTCGCCCGAGTGCACGGCGGCGTCCGCCCCGAACCGCAGGCGCGTGTAGTCGCAGTGACCGACCGCGTTCCACTCGGCGTCGAACATGGCCGTGGACAGGTCCAGGTCGGTCCGGCCGGACTCCTCGCTCTCCATCCAGTGCAGGAACAGCCGCAGGGTCCTCCCGTCCGGGACGGGCAGTTCACTGCCACGCGGCAGCGTCACCAGGGCGCGCGAGGCCGTGCGCTCGGTGAACGGCGCGATCACGCCGTCCAGGCCCGCGTCCACGACGGCGACGTCGGCCGCCTCCCCCTGCGCCGCCCGCCGCAGCACCTCGGCCTCCAGCAGGGCGACGGCCCGCGCGACGACGTCCGCCCCGATCGGCAGCCGGTCGTCCTCCGCCAGGTGCGCCCTGGCGGTGCCGCCCTTGGGGAAGAACACCCGCGTGGGGACCGCGTGGGGACGGCTGCGCAGCTCGCCGAGCGCGGACAGCAGCACGGCGGGCGACACCCGCATCACCGCGGGTTCCAGCGCCGCCAGGACGGTGTGCACGTCCTCGGCGACCGACAGCCGCAGCAGGTGGTCGAGGCGGCGCACGAACTCGCCGGGCCGCTGCGCCAGCAGCGCGACAGCGGCCGGCACGTCCATGGCGTGCAGCGCGGCCTCGACCCGGCCCGCCCAGCCGCGCACCCGGACCGTGGTGCCGGTGGCGTCGACCCGCGCGTCCGCGCCGGCCGCCGTCCGCAGGGTCGCGGTGAGCGCGTCGCCGTCCGCGAGCCGGGTGTCGCGCAGCGCCGCGACGGCCAGTGCCGCCCGGGGGAAGCGGTCCGCGTACTCGAAGGGGTGCAGCAGTTCGGCGACCCGCAGCCACGCGTGCCGGTGCCGGCGCATGTCCTGCACGGCGAGGTCGGTGGCCAGGCCCTCCAGCACCCCGAGCAGGGCGCGCCGCAGCGGCCGGGGCACCGAGACGAAGCGCGGCAGGTCGACCAGGCCGGGGTCGCCGCCGGAGCGCACGGCGAGCAGCCGCAGGATGTCGGTCGCCGTGTCGATGCGGGCGGTCACGGCCGGGACCGTCGTCCCGTGGGCGGCGGCGTCCGCCAGCAGCCAGGCCAGGACGCGGGCCTTGGTCTCGCGGCCGGGGACGTGCTCCGGCAGCCAGGAGACGTCCGTCCGGTCGCGGGTCTCCAGCAGTGCCGCCAGGTCGTCGGCGTCCTGCGGGCTCAGGGCGCCGGGCCTGGCGAGGAGGCCGTGGAGCTCGCGCACCGCGTCCGCGTCCCGGGCGGCGAGGTCGCCGCCGTGGTGCAGGACGCGCAGCCGCTCGGGCAGGGCGCGCCGGCGGCCGCCGAAACGGCGCGGGCGGCGCGGCAGCAGGAAGGGGTCGTCGGCCTTGATGCGGCGGTGGCAGACGGGGCACGCGGAGAAGTCAGCGCCGTCGAAGCAGCTCCGGCACACCAGGTGCGCGCAGGGCGAGACGGCGTGGACGGTGCCGTCCGTGCCGCACAGGACGCACGGCTGCTCCGGGTGCTGGAAGAGCAGGGTCAGCACGCGGTCGACGTAGAACGCGAAGGTGTCGGCCGGTGTGCTCATGGGGAAGTCGCGGAACAGCGGTACGTGCGACCGGTCCGCGCCGAGCGCCTCGTCGACGTCGTCCAGCAGCGCGCGGCCCGCGGCGGCCAGCGCGGTCCCGCCGCGCCCGGCGAGCGCTTCGCGCAGCGCGGGCGACATCAGGTAGCCGCGGTCCAGGAGGTCGGCCTCCAGCAGCGCCGCGCCTGCGGCGCTGCCGAGCGAGATGCCCGCCGGGGCGGAGGGCAGGTACACGGCTCCGCGGCGGGCGAGCATGACGGCCGCGAGCGGACGCGGAGCGGTCGTGGCGGGTGCGGTCGTGGTCGTGAACATCGCTGTGTCTCCCCCTGGTTGACCTCAGGGCGGGAAATGGGCGCGCTGAAATCCATCGCAAGAATGCGACTTCGCAGTGAGAAGGAAGCACGCCCGTGAGCCGCCCCGGGTCCGGTCCGGTCGCCGGACCGGTGACGCCGGTTGCGCGCGCGGGGCGGGAAGGGGGTGCACTCGATTCAGTGAGAGTGAAGAGAAGGAAGCACACCAGGAGCCGCCCCGCGCCCGACGACCATAACGCCCCACGCGCCACGACGCGTTCGAATATTCGCCCCGGAACGCGCGACGGCGGCGGGTGGCCATGCCACCCGCCGCCGTCGTGTACGAGCCGGGGTCAGCTGCCCGCGAGCAGCTCCCGCACCCGGTCCTGGCCCACGGCCAGCAGCAGGGTGGGCAGCCGCGGTCCGGTGTCCCGGCCGACCAGCAGCTTGTAGAGCAGGGCGAAGAAGGACCGCTGGGCGACCTTCATCTCCGGGGTCGGCTTGGCGTCGGGCGCGAAGCCGGCCTGGATCTTCGGCACGCCGTAGACCAGGGTGGTCAGCCCGTCCAGCGACCAGTGCTCGGGCAGCCCGTCGACCAGCAGCTTCAGGGCCTCCCGCTCCTCGCCGGACAGGGCCGCGAGGGACTCCGCGTCGGGCTCGGTGCGCACCCGGGTACGGGCCTCCGGCTCGACGTGGGTGTTCACCCAGCGCTCGGCGCAGTCCAGCCGCGGCCGGGCCTCGTCCAGGGAGGCCAGCGGCCGCTCCTGGTCGAGGTCGCGCAGGATGCGCAGCGTCTGCTCCTCGTCCCCGGTCGTGATGTCCACGACGGAGGCGAGGGTGCGGTACGGCAGCTTGCGCGGGGTGGTCGGCAGCTCGCCGCTCGCGGTGCGCGCGGCCCGCGAGTGCACCGCGAGGTCCACCGGCGCGGCCGCGCCCTCGGCGACCTTGCGCTCCAGCGCGTCCCACTCGTCGTAGGTGCGGGAGATCTCGTCGCCGAAGGAGATGTTGAACGCCTGGTTGGGCCGGCGGCGGGCGTACAGCCAGCGCAGCAGCTGCGGCTCCATGATCTGCAGGGCGTCGGCCGCGATCGGCACGCCGCCCTTGGAGCTGGACATCTTGGCCATGCCGCTGATGCCGACGAAGGCGTACATCGGGCCGATGGGCGGCTCGGCGCCGAAGATCTCGCGCACCAGCTGCTGGCCGACCATCCACGAGGAGCCGGGCGACTGGTGGTCCACGCCCGACGGCTCGAAGTCCACGCCCTTGAAGGCCCAGCGCATCGGCCAGTCGACCTTCCACACCAGCTTGCCGCGGTCGAACTCGCTCAGCCGGACCGTCTCGCGGTTGCCGCAGGCCTGGCACTCGTAGCTGAGCTCGGTGGTGTCGTCGTCGTAGGCGACGACGGTGGTGAGGTCCTTGTCGCAGGCCGTGCAGTACGGCTTGTACGGGAAGTACTCGGGGGCCTGCGCGAGCGTGGCCTCCTCGTCGTCCTGCTCCTCGCCGCCGGCCTTCTTCTTCGTCCGGTAGCGGCCGAGCACCTCGTCGATCCGCCGGCGCTCGCGCATCGCGTGCAGGATCTGCTCGCGGTAGGTGCCGGAGGTGTACTCGACGGTCTGGCTGATCTCGGTGACCTCGACGCCGAGCGCCGCCAGCGCCTCGCGGAAGGGCGCCTTGAAGTGGTCGGACCAGCTCCCGTACGCGCTGCCCTCGGGCGCCGGGACAGCCGTCAGCGGCTTGCCGATGTGCTCGGCGTACGACGGGTCGTAGCCCGCCGGCACCTTGCGGTAACGGTCGAAGTCGTCCCAGGACAGGATGTGCTCGCAGGGCACGCCGCGCCGCTTGATCTCGTCGGCGACCAGGTGCGGGACCATGATCTCGCGCAGGTTGCCGAGGTGGATCGGCCCGGACGGGCTGATCCCGGAGGCGACGGTGATTTTCTTGCCCGGAGCCCGCCGCTCGGCTTCCGCGATGACGTCGTCCGCGAAGCGGGCGACCCAGTCGGCCTCGGTGCTCTGAGCCACTGTCTCGACTTCCTTCCACCTGTGCAGCGGGTAGCGCGGTACCCGGCAATTGTCCCAGAGAAAAATGAGTGGTAGCGCGTGGGATACTGAGGGTTGATCTCCGATCCCTCTCAGGAAGCACCCATCCCATGGCCTCGGTCAACTCGCTTTCCGCCACGATCCAGCAGCGCGTCGCTGACGCCCTCGGTGCCGACCCGCTGCTGCGACGTAGCGACCGGGCCGACTTCCAGGCCAACGGTGTGCTGGGCCTCGCCAAGCGGAACAAGGCGAACCCGCGCGAGCTGGCCGCCGAGGTCGTGGCCGCCCTCCCGAAGGACGACGGCCTCATCGCCGACGTCGAGGTCTCGGGCCCCGGCTTCCTGAACATCACCGTCTCCGACGCCGCGATCACCCGTACGCTGGCCGCCCGGGCCGCCGACGACCGGCTCGGCGTGCCCGCCAAGGCCGACCCCGGCATCACGGTGATCGACTACGCGCAGCCGAACGTGGCCAAGGAGATGCACGTCGGCCACCTGCGGTCCTCGGTCATCGGCGACGCGCTCGTCAAGATCCTGGAGTTCGAGGGCGAGACGGTGGTCAGGCGCCACCACATTGGCGACTGGGGCACCCAGTTCGGCATGCTCATCCAGTACCTGGTGGAGCACCCGCACGAGCTGGACCACGGGACGTCCGAGGCCGGCGAGGAGGCGGGCGAGGCCTCCATGTCGCGCCTCAACCGGCTCTACAAGGCCTCCCGGACGGTCTTCGACTCCGACGACGACTTCAAGACCCGGTCGCGCAAGCGGGTCGTGGACCTCCAGGCCGGCGAGCCGGAGACGCTGGCGATGTGGCAGCGCTTCGTGGACGAGTCGAAGATCTACTTCAACTCGGTCTACGACAAGCTGGACATCGAGATCCGCGACGAGGACGTCGTCGGCGAGTCCGGCTACAACGACATGCTCGTCGAGACCTGCAAGCTGCTGGAGGAGTCCGGCGTCGCCGTGCGCTCCGAGGGCGCGCTGTGCGTGTTCTTCGACGACGTCAAGGGCAAGGACGGCGAGCCGGTCCCGCTGATCGTGCAGAAGGCCGACGGCGGCTTCGGCTACGCCGCGACCGACCTGTCCGCGATCCGCAACCGCACCGCCGACCTGCACGCGAACACGCTGCTGTACGTGGTGGACTCCCGGCAGGCCCTGCACTTCAAGATGGTCTTCGAGACGGCCAAGCGGGCGGGCTGGCTGACCGACGAGGTCAAGGCGCTCCACATCCCGTTCGGCACCCTGCTCGGCAAGGACGGCAAGCCGTACAAGACCCGGTCCGGTGAGACCTTCCGGCTGGTCGACCTGCTGGACGAGGCCGTGGAGCGGGCCGCGACCGTCATCCGGGACAAGTCCCCCGATCTGACGGACGAGGAGGTCGCCGACCGGGCCAAGGAGGTCGGCATCGGCGCGATCAAGTACGCCGACCTGTCCACCTCGCTGGGCCGGGACTACGTCTTCGACCTCGACCGGATGGTCTCGCTCAACGGCGACACGAGCGTGTACCTGCAGTACGCGTACGCGCGTATCCAGTCGATCCTGCGGAAGGCGGGCGACGCGAAGCCGGTCGCCCACCCCGAGCTGCCGCTGGCCCCGGCCGAGCGGGCGCTCGGCCTGCTGCTGGACGGGTTCGCGGAGACCCTGGCGAGCGTCTCGGAGACGTACGAGCCGCACAAGCTGGCCTCGTACCTGTACGCGCTGGCCTCGGCGTACACCACCTTCTACGACCAGTGCCCGGTCCTGAAGGCCGAGACCGCGGAGCTGCGGGAGAACCGCCTCTTCCTCTGCGACCTGACCGCCCGCACCCTGCGGCAGGGCATGGCGCTGCTCGGCATCCGCACGCCCGAGCGCCTCTGACGCGCCCCCGCGTCCGTACGTCGGCGGCCCCGGCGGGAGTCATCACTCCCCCGGGGCCGCCGCTGTCGGTGGGCACCCCTAGATTCACGGCCATGGCGATGCTCCCCAACCAGCTCCCGAAGCTCGCGCAGGACCCGGCCGGCCGGTCCCTGGGCCTCGACCTCCCGCCCGGCACGCTCGTCGACACCACGCGCGACGGCCGCCGGCACGAACCGCTGCTCTGGCACGCGGAAGGGCCCGCCGAACCCGCCTCCTGGCAACGGCTGCTCCCCGCGCGGATGACGGCGGGTCTGCTCCCGGTGCTGCTCTCCATGGACGGGGCGCTGCCCACCACCAGGGACCTGGACCCCGGGGCGATGTCCTACCCCGGCGACCACGAAGCCGACGAGGTCCTCGCCGGCTTCTGGGAGGGCGGGTGGGAAGAGGAGCCCGACGAGGACGACGGCGACCTGGTCGCCCCGTTCGGCCGGACGTGGCCCGGCCTCGCGCCCGCGCGGGAGTTCGAGGCCGACCCGGACGTCAGGGCGGCCGAGGTCGCCGCGTCCGTGGTCGAGGCGGGATGGATCAAGGACCCCCGAGCGGCCCTCGTCCCCGCCCGGCGCAGCGCCGACGTCCCCGCCGCCATCGGCTGGACGGGGCCGTGCAACCACGAGTACGACGTGGCCCGGCTCTGTTCGGTCCTGCGCTCCTGGGAGGAGCGCTTCGGCGTGCGCGTCGTGGCCGTCGGCTTCGACGTGCTCGTCGTCTCCGTGGCCGCGCCGCCGGCCACCGTGGCGGAGGCCGAGGCCGTGGCCGCCGAGCACTTCGCCTTCTGCCCGGACAACGTCACCCAGGGCGACGGCTCGCTGCGCGCGTACGCCGGATCCCTGGTGGACGCCCCCGTCTGGTCCTTCTGGTGGGACTAGGCCGGCTTCCGGCCGGGCCCGAGGTACGGGTGTCCTTCCCCGCGGTGGAAGGACACCCCCGAGACAACCCGGTCAGGACCGCTCAGCGGTGGAAGTGCCAGCGGTGGTCGTGACGGTGGTGGCGGTGGTGCCAGCGCGGGTGGTGCCGGTGGTGGCGGTGGTGCCAGCGGCCGTCGCGCCCGCCGCGGCGGTACTCGCGTCCGTCACGGCCCCGGTCACGGCGGAACTCACGGCCGCCCCGGCCGCGGTCACCGTCGTACCGGTACTCGCCGCCCCGGTCGTTTGTCGCCTGGGTCGTCTGCGACACCGCCGCCGTGGGCGGCGTTGCGGCGCCGGCAGCGCCGGCGCCGCCCAGCAGGACGGCGGCAGCGACGCCCAGCGCGGCGGCGAATCGGGGAATCCGCATCGCGGTTCTCCTTTCACGGCGGAGGCCCTTGTGCCTCCGCCTGCTGTGGACTTGCTGTGAATTTCCCACCCACTTAGGCCGTTAAGTCCGAATCGACACCAACGCCACTTGATGTAATGAAATGCCGGAGGACCTGGAACCGCGCCGTCCGCATCCGCGTCCTGCGCGCGATCATCTGTGGGCACCGCGTCCGGGCAGGGCGGGAAGAACGCCGCCCCGCCTCCTTCGGCAGGTGACCGTCCCGGCTGCAGACCCGGCCGGGCATGATCACTCCTCTGCCGCCGGTCACACCCGGCCGGCGGCCCCACGGCTGCGCGACGGCCGCCCCACGCTGAGGGGGCGTCACGTCCCGTGCCCTCCACGTTCCGACAGGGCCCCGGACCCGAAGAGCCGAGGCCCCCGGGAACGGACGAAGGGCCCACCCCTCACGGGGGCAGGCCCTTCCACATCCGTCCGCGGTGCTCAGCCGCGCCCGTGCACACGCACGGACGGGCCGGAGATCGTCGCAGCTCCCGCGACGGGCCGGACTCGCGTGCCCGGTACGGGTGTTCGCCGGACGCGGCACCACGCCGCGCCCTGGGCGTCCGGTGCGCGGTGGCGACCGGTACCCACGAGCCGGGCGGCCGCAGACCTCAGAGCTGCGAGGCCACCTCGGTCGCCCAGTAGGTGAGGATCAGCTGCGCACCGGCGCGGCGGATCCCGGTCAGGGTCTCCATGATGGCGCGCTCGCGGTCGATCCAGCCGCGCTCGGCGGCCGCCTCGACCATCGCGTACTCACCGCTGACCTGGTACGCCGCGACCGGCACGTCGACGGCCTCGGCGACCTTCGCCACCACGTCCAGGTACGGCAGCGCCGGCTTCACCATCACCATGTCGGCGCCCTCGGCGATGTCCAGCGCCAGCTCGCGCAGCGACTCGCGCAGGTTCGCCGGGTCCTGCTGGTACGTCTTGCGGTCGCCCTTCAACGAGGAGCCCACGGCCTCACGGAACGGCCCGTAGAACGCCGAGGCGTACTTCGCCGTGTAGGCCAGCATGGAGACGTCCTGGTGACCGGCGGCGTCCAGCGCCTGCCGCACCACCCCCACCTGACCGTCCATCATGCCGCTCGGGCCCAGCACGTGCGCGCCCGCGTCGGCCTGCACCCGCGCCATCTCGGCGTAGCGCTCCAGGGTCGCGTCGTTGTCCACCCGGCCCTCGGCGTCCAGCACTCCGCAGTGACCGTGGTCGGTGTGCTCGTCCAGGCACAGGTCGGACATGACCACCAGCGCGTCCCCGACCTCGCTGATCACGTCCCGGATCGCCACCTGCAGGATCCCGTCCGGGTCCGTGCCGGGCGTGCCGACGGCGTCCTTCTTCTCGTCCAGCGGCACCCCGTAGAGCATGATCCCGCCGACGCCCGCCTCGGCCGCCTCGACGGCCGCCTTGCGGAGGGTGTCGCGGGTGTGCTGGACGACGCCGGGCATGGCCGTGATCGGCACGGGCTCGTGCACGCCCTCACGGACGAAGGCGGGCAGGATCAGCTCGGCGGGGTGCAGCCGGGTCTCCGCGACGAGGCGGCGCATCGCGGGCGTCGTGCGCAGCCGGCGGGGCCTCGTACCGGGGAACTGACCGTGTCCGCTTCCGCTTCCGCTCGTCATCGCGCCGCGCCTTTCTCCGTCCCGGGCCGTTTTCCGCGTTCCACGGTACGCCCGTGGGCGCCGTGCTCATGCCGACCCGTTGTCGGCCCGGCACTGGCCCCGGACCGTCCCGGCGCCGCCCCGGAACGCAGCGGCCCCCGGCTCCGGGAGGGAGCCGGGGGCACGGAGCGAACGCGGCCGGGGTGGCCTCAGACGCGGGCCCTGCGACGGGAGCCGGGACGCCGCTCGCTGGGCCGCGTGACGGGGTCGCCCGCGGCGATCGCCGTCTCGCGCCGCCGGACGCCGAAGTCCGCCAGCGCCTGCGCCAGCGCGTGGACGGACGGCTCCGGGGCCATCACGTCCACCCGCAGCCCGTGCTCCTCCGCGGTCTTCGCGGTGGCCGGGCCGATGCAGGCGATCACCGTCACGTTGTGCGGCTTGCCCGCGATGCCGACGAGGTTGCGCACCGTGCTGCTCGAGGTGAACAGCACCGCGTCGAACCCGCCGCCCTTGATCGCCTCACGGGTCTCCGCCGGCGGCGGGGAAGCCCGCACGGTCCGGTAGGCGGTGACGTCGTCGACCTCCCAGCCGAGCTCCACGAGCCCGGCCACGAGCGTCTCCGTCGCGATGTCGGCGCGCGGCATGAAGACCCGGTCGATCGGGTCGAAGACGGGGTCGTAGGGCGGCCAGTCCTCCAGCAGGCCCGCGGCGGACTGCTCGCCGCTGGGCACCAGGTCCGGCTTCACGCCGAAGTCCACCAGCGCCGCGGCCGTCTGCTCGCCCACCGCCGCGACCTTGATCCCGGCGAAGGCGCGCGCGTCGAGCCCGTACTCCTCGAACTTCTCACGGACGGCCTTGACGGCGTTCACCGAGGTGAAGGCGATCCACTCGTACCGCCCGGTGACCAGGCCCTTCACCGCGCGCTCCATCTGCTGCGGGGTGCGGGGCGGCTCCACCGCGATCGTGGGCACCTCGTGCGGCACGGCACCGTAGGAGCGCAGCTGGTCCGAGAGCGAGGCGGCCTGCTCCTTGGTGCGCGGGACGAGCACCTTCCACCCGAACAGCGGCTTGGTCTCGAACCAGGAGAGCAGGTCGCGCCGCGTGGTCGGCTCGCCGACCACGGCTATCGCCGCGATCGGGCCCTCCGGCGTGGGCAGCGCCTTCGTCGCCTTCAGCTCGGCCGCGATCGTCGACAGGGTCGCCGTCCAGGTGCGCTGGCGGGTCGTCGTGCCGGCGACCGTCACGGTCAGCGGGGTGTCCGGCTTGCGGCCCCCGGAGACCAGCTCCGCCGCGTTGGCGGCGACCGTCTGCAGGGTGGTGGAGACGACCAGGGTCGCGTCGCTCGCGCCCGCCTCGTTCCAGCACCGCCCCGACGCGGTCGCGGCCTCCACGAAGCGCACGTCGCCGCTGAGCGGCACACCCGCGTACGCGGGCACGCCCACGGCCGCGGCCACGCCCGGCACGACCTCGAAGGGAATGCCGGCCTGCGCGCAGGCGAGCATCTCACCGGCGGCCGCGGAGTCGAGTCCGGGGTCGCCGGCGATCGCACGGACCACCCGCTTGCCGGTGCGCGCGGAGGCCATGAAAAGCTTGGCGGCAGCGGCCGAGGGGCTCAACTCCCCTTCGGCGTCGCCCGGCTGTGCCGTGTCCACGCCCGGCCGGGCGTGGGCCGTCACGACGTCCAGCACGTGCTGGTCACCGATCAGGACGTCGGCGTGGGCGAGCGCCTCGACGGCGCGCAGGGTCAGCAGCCCGGGGTCACCGGGCCCGGCACCGAGGAAGGTGACGTGCCCGAGGACGGAACCCGGGGTTCCCGTGCCCGCGGTCCCGGTGCGGCCCGCGGTGGCCGTCCGGCCTGCCGGTCCTGCCGGCCCGGCCGCGGTGGCGTCTGCGGTCGTGTTGGTCGCTGCGGCGGCGGTGGGGCTCAAAGTTCGCGCTCCCCCATAAGACCGGCCGCGCCCTTGGCGAGCATCTCGTCGGCGAGCTCGCGGCCGAGGGCCACGGCTTCGTCCCGGGATGCGGGGGTCGGACCGGTGATGGACATCTGCACCAGCGAGGAGCCGTCGGTGGTCCCGACGACACCGCGCAGGCGCAGCTCGGTGATGGGCTCGCCGACGCCTTCGAAGGCAGGCTCGGCCAGCGCGCCCACGGGCGCGGAGCAGCCGGCCTCGAGGGCGGCGAGCAGTGCGCGCTCGGCGGTCACGGCGGCCCGGGTGAACGGGTCGTCGAGCTCGGCGAGCACGGAGACGAGCCCTGCGTCGTCCGCAGGGCATTCGACGGCCAGCGCTCCCTGTCCGGGAGCGGGCAGCACGACGTCGGCGGAGATCAGCTCGGTGGCCTCCGCGAGGCGCCCCAGCCGGCTGAGCCCGGCGGCGGCGAGCACGACGGCGTCGAGGTCGCCCGAGGCAACGTATCCGATGCGCGTGTCGACGTTGCCGCGGATCGGCACGGTCTCGACGCGCACCCCCATCGAGCGGGCCCAGGCGTTGAGCTGCGCCATGCGGCGCGGCGAGCCGGTGCCGATGCGGGCTCCCCGGGGGGAGGCGGCCAGTTGCTCGAAGGTGAGGCCGTCACGCGCGATCAGCGCGTCGCGCGGGTCCTCACGGAGCGGGACCGCGGCGAGGGTCAGGCCCTCGGGGTCGGCGGTCGGCAGGTCCTTGAGGGAGTGGACGGCGAAGTCGATCTCGCCGCTCAGCAGCGCGTCGCGCAAGGCGGAGACGAAGACGCCGGTGCCGCCGATCTGCGCCAGGTGCTCGCGCGAGACGTCGCCGTAGGTGGTGATCTCCACCAGTTCCACGTCACGGCCGGTGATCCGGCGGACCTGCTCGGCCACCATGCCGGACTGCGCCATCGCCAGCGCGCTGCGCCGGGTTCCCAGTTTCAGTGCGGTTGGGCTCGTCATGCCCGCCCTCGATTCGAGTCACTCGTTGCTGAAGCAGCCGACGCCACCGGCGGTACGGCCGAGGCGGCGGAGGGGATCACCGGCGTGCGCGGTGAGTCGGCCCTGCTGACCGCGGCGACCGCCTGGGGGTCCAGGTCGAAGAGTTCGCGCAGCGCGTCGGCGTACCCGGCGCCGCCGGGCTCTCCCGCGAGCTGCTTGACCCGCACAGTAGGCGCGTGCAGGAGCTTGTCGACGACGCGGCGCACGGTCTGGGTGACCTCCGCGCGCTGCCGTTCGTCCAGGTCGGGGAGGCGGCCGTCGAGGCGCGCCAGTTCGGTGGCGACCACGTCGGCGGCCATGGCGCGCAGCGCGACGACGGTCGGCGTGATGTGCGCGGCGCGCTGGGCGGCGCCGAAGGCGGCCACCTCAGCCGAAACGATCTTTCGCACCTCGTCGACGTCCGCGGCCATCGGGGCGTCGGCGGCGGCCTCGGCGATGGTCTCCAGGTCGATGACGTGGGCGCCGTCCAGGGAGTGCACCAGCGGGTCGATGTCGCGCGGCAGGGCGAGGTCGAGCATCCCGATGGGCGCCACCGGCTCGCCGCCGGAGCGCAGGGCCCGGGAGAGCGTGGCGCGGGCCACGGTGTCGGCGGTGAGCACCAGCCCGGTCGCCCCCGTGCAGGAGACGACGATGTCCGCGGACGACAGTTCGCCGGCCAGGTCCTCCAGGTACGCGGCACGGCCGCCGACGCTCTCGGCGAGGCGCTCGGCACGCTCGTGGGTGCGGTTGACGACCACGATCTCGCCCGCCCCCGCGCGGGCGAGGGTGGTCGCGGCCAGCGAGCTCATCGATCCGGCGCCGACGACCAGGGCGCGCTTGCCCTTGCCCCACTCCTCGAAGGGGACGCCGCCGACCGCCTGGGCCATCTGCTCCAGGCCAAAGGTGACCAGCGACTGCCCGGCCCGGTCGATGCCGGTCTCGGAGTGCGCCCGCTTGCCGACCCGCAGCGCCTGCTGGAACAGGTCGTTCAGGGAGCGACCCGCGGTGTGCAGCTCCTGGCCGAGGCTCAGGGTGTCCTTGATCTGGCCGAGGATCTGGCCCTCGCCGACGACCATGGAGTCCAGGCCGCAGGCGACCGAGAACAGGTGGTGGACGGCCCGGTCCTCGTAGTGCACGTACAGGTGCGGGGTCAGCTCGTCGAGACCGACGCCGCTGTGCGTGGCGAGCAGGGTGGACAGCTCGGCGACGCCGGCGTGGAACTTGTCCACGTCCGCGTACAGCTCGATGCGGTTGCAGGTGGACAGCACCGCGGCCTCGCCGGCGGGCTCGGCGGCCATCACGTCCAGCAGCAGCTTGCCCTTGGTGTCCTCACCCAGCGCCGCACGCTCCAGGACGCTGACGGGGGCGGTGCGGTGACTCAGTCCGACGACGAGGAGGCTCATGCCGGCATCACGGCGGGGACGTCCCCGTCAGGTCCCGGACGGCGGCCGCCGTCACGGCCCGCCTTGGCCGCCGCCGGGGGCGCCGCGAGGCTGCCCTCCAGCTCCTCGCCGGCCTTCCGCTGTTCGTGGAAGGCGAGGATCTGCAGCTCGATGGAGAGGTCGACCTTGCGGACGTCGACCCCGTCGGGGACGGTCAGCACGGTCGGGGCGAAGTTGAGGATCGAGGTGACCCCGGCGCCCACCAGGCGGTCGCAGACCTCCTGCGCGGCCCCGGCCGGCGTCGTGATCACGCCGATGGACACCTGGTTGTCCTCGACGATGCCCTCCAGCTCGTCCGCGTGCCGCACGGGCAGCCCGGCGATGAGCCGGCCGGTGAGCTGGACGTCCGCGTCGATGAGCGCGGCGATGCGGAAACCGCGGGAGGCGAAGCCGCCGTACCCGGCGAGCGCGGCCCCGAGGTTTCCCATGCCGACGATGACGACGGGCCAGTCCTGGGTGAGGCCCAGCTCACGGGAGATCTGGTACACGAGGTACTCGACGTCGTAGCCGACGCCGCGGGTTCCGTAGGAACCGAGGTAGGAGAAGTCCTTGCGCAGCTTGGCGGAGTTCACCCCGGCGGCGGCCGCGAGTTCCTCCGAGGAAACGGTGGGCACCGATCGCTCGGACAACGCGGTCAGGGCCCGCAGGTACAGCGGGAGCCTGGCGACGGTGGCCTCGGGAATCCCTCGGCTGCGGGTCGCCGGTCGGTGAGTTCGGCCAGTTGCCACGATGCTCCTGCGGGTAGAGCTGGGCTGCGAGCGGCACCCTTCGTCGGGACCGCCCCGTGCACGCCAGGCTATGTCTTTGTGAACGCGTGCACAAAGATGGTGTCCGATTTGCCCGGGGGAAGTGACCGGCATCACGCACCCCCATTACGGACATAAGAAACCTTCTGCTGCGACGGAACGTTCCACGCCGGAGCCCGCTCCGCACTCCGGCGTCCCACCCACAGCGCGTCCGCCCCGGCCAACTGCGGCCACTCGACCGCCCCCGCGCGCGCCAGCGCCTTCTCGGCCTGCGCGGGTCCACCCGGGGGGTCCAGGACGTACGAGGCGAACAACCGGGCCGTGGCGCGGGCGTCGCCCAGCGCCGTGTGCGCGGTCCAGCCGGTCAGCCCGGCCGCCTCGGCGCACGCCAGCAGGCTCAGCCCGCCCGGCGCGGGTTCGCGCAGCGCGGCCATCCGCATGGTGCACAGTTCCGGCACGACGGGGAACTCCACCCCGAGCCGGGCGTACTCCGCCGCCAGGAACGCGCGGTCGCAGCCGACGTTGTGCCCCACCAGCACCCTGCCGCGCAGCAGCCCCAGCAGCCTCGGGGCGATCTGCCCGAACAGGGGGGCGCCGACCGCCTCGACGTGGCGGGACTCGATGCCGTGGATGTGGGTGGGCCCGACCGGCCCCTCGGGGTCCACGAGGGTGGAGAACTCGCCCTCGTACCCGAAGTCGCGGTCCAGCAGGACCACGGCCAGTTCGACCACCCTGTGGCGCCGCGAACTGGCACCGGTGGCCTCGAGATCGACCACGGCGAAGCCGCCGCGCGTCTGAAGCCTGCCCGGGAGCACGCAGTCACCGTCCTTACTCACGCACCCCCGCTGTACACAAAACGCCTTGATGGTAATCGAGCACACGCGTCCAGAGGAACACACGCAAATCGCCCACCTGTCGCACCAGGGCCCTCAGGCGCCCAGCCCGCGCCGCAGCCTGGCCTCGTCGACACGCCAGAAGGTGTGCTGCTCACCGTCGATGAGGACGACCGGGATCTGCTCCCAGTACCGGTCGTGCAGCTCCTCGTCGCGCGTGATGTCCCTCTCCTCGAAGCGCGCGCCGAGGTCGTCGACGACCCTGCGGATCACCGTCCGCGCGTCGTCGCACAGGTGGCAGCCGGGTTTGGCGATCAGCGTCACCGTCCGGCCGGCCGGGTCCTTCGGGGCTTCGCGCGCTTGGCGTCCGAACAGAGGGCTCATGCCGGCCATTCTGCCCCCGTCAACTCCCGACCCGCGGTAACACCCTCGTCGCGAGGAGTTCATTCACCTGCTCCATCGGTGCACCGGAGTTGCCCAACGGACTGGCTATGCTCGCCCCATGGCCGCTCTGCGATGGCTCACCCCCCGTAAGCGCTCCGCCACCGCGCGCAGCGTGCTGGCCGGCGAGGCCGCGGCGGAGGCCGCGCTCGCGGCTCCCGCGGCACCCGCGGGGAAGAAGGACGACCCGGCGGGCGCCCCCGCGTTCCCGGTGGCCGGCGATCCGCACGCGGCCGCCTTCTTCGACCTGGACAACACCGTGATGCAGGGCGCCGCGATCTTCCACTTCGGGCGCGGCCTGTACAAGCGGAAGTTCTTCCAGAGCCGCGACCTCGTGCGCTTCGCCTGGCAGCAGGCGTACTTCCGGATCGCCGGGTCCGAGGACCCCGAGCACATGCAGGAGGTGCGGGAGAGCGCGCTCACGATCATCAAGGGGCACCGCGTCGAGGAACTCATGTCCATCGGCGAGGAGATCTACGACGAGTACATGGCCGACAAGATCTGGCCCGGCACCCGCGCGCTCGCCCAGGCCCACATCGACGCCGGCCAGCGGGTCTGGCTCGTGACGGCCGCCCCGGTGGAGACCGCCACGATCATCGCCCGCAGGCTCGGCCTCACCGGCGCCCTCGGCACGGTCGCCGAGCACGTCGACGGCGTCTACACCGGCCGGCTGGTCGGCGAGCCGCTGCACGGCCCCTCCAAGGCCGAGGCCGTCAAGGCGCTCGCCGCCGCGGAGGGACTCGAACTCTCGCGCTGCGCCGCGTACAGCGATTCGTCGAACGACATCCCGATGCTGTCGCTCGTCGGACATCCATATGCGATCAATCCTGATACGCGTCTGCGCAAGCACGCTCGCGAAAAGGGCTGGCGCCTGCGCGATTACCGTACGGGCCGCAAGGCGGCGAAGATCGGCATCCCGGCGGCCGCGGGCGTGGGCGCCGTGGCGGGCGGCGCGGCCGCCGCGATGGCCCTGCAGCGCCGCCGCCGCTAGGGCCCCGGGCGACACGCCCGGGGTCACCCTCTGGCACCCCGTCAGTTCACGGTGAGCCACACAGCCACAACACGCTCTCCACGCGAGCATTTCACGACGCTATGTGGTCAACACTGTTTCGGTGTTCGATAATTGATCGATCACCATTCCGCCAGAGAGTGGGCGGAACCGACGATTTCAGCAACTCGGTGTAGCGTCGCCTGTACGAAGCGTTATTCTCCTCAGACGCAAGCCGGTACCCACACGTCGCCACGACGGGTGAACGGTTCCGTACTGCACGTGATGGAAGTTCTGCCTCTGGGAGTCCCGTGTACCCACACACCGGGGTTGACGCCTCTGGCCTGGCTACGCTGCGCGCACTGGTGGCTGAGCACCTGCTGCGCGTCGTCCCCGCGTACGCCGTGCCAGTCCCCGCACTCGCCACGGCGGCAACGCCCGCCGGCCGCGCCTACGCGCTGGCCGACGGCCGGGCCACGGTCGGCAGACGTTCCCGCAACACCCAGCAGGCCGACCGGACCACGGGCGCCACCCCGCGCCGGCCGGCGGCCGACAGCGACAGCGGACGCATGATGGACCTGGTCGAGCGCGCGCAGGCGGGCGAGACCGAGGCCTTCGGGCGGCTCTACGACCACTACTCCGACACGGTCTACCGGTACATCTACTACCGGGTCGGGGGGAAGGCCACCGCCGAGGACCTGACCAGCGAGACGTTCCTGCGCGCGCTGCGCCGCATCGGCACCTTCACCTGGCAGGGACGCGACTTCGGCGCCTGGCTGGTCACCATCGCGCGCAACCTGGTGGCCGACCACTTCAAGTCCAGCCGGTTCCGGCTGGAGGTGACCACCGGGGAGATGCTCGACGCCAACGAGGTCGAGCCCAGCCCGGAGGACTGCGTCCTGGAGGCGCTGTCCAACGAGTCGCTGCTCAGGGCCGTCCGCAAGCTCAACCCCCAGCAGCAGGAGTGCGTGACGCTGCGCTTCCTGCAGGGGCTCTCGGTCGCCGAGACGGCCCGCATCATGGGCAAGAACGAGGGCGCGATCAAGACCCTGCAGTACCGGGCCGTACGGACCCTCGCCCGGCTGCTCCCCGACGACGCGCGATGAGCGCGATGGATGGATCTTCATCTTGCGACTGCCTCCACGGTCCGATCATCATGACTGCGTAACCCAACTCGGGCGGCACTCGTTGCATCACATGCGGACCCCCCAATGCCGTGCCCTGCCCGCTTCCGATCACTCGATCGGGTGGAAAGGCTCAAGGTGCACAACCTTGAAGGCACTCCGGGGAGTCGAGGTGGATGACGAGAGGAGGTGCCGCCCGTGATCGCGAATCCAACGGCGCACCGGCGGGCCAACGCCTTCGCCGACGCCCTCGAGGGCGAAGGCCCCCAGACGGGTGCCGGCGTACAGCACGGTGCCCACGCCGCGGACCGGCATGCGGATCCGGACCAGGGCACGTTCCTGGCCCTGGCGGACGCCCTGCGGGACGTACCGCGACCGGTGCTGGAACCGGAGACCAAGACCGTCCAGCGTGCCCAGTTGATCGCCGCCATGGAGGCCGCGCTCGCCGACGGCACCCTGACGGTTCCCGTACAGCGTGACGGCGGCCGGGGCACGCACCGCGCCGGCGGCCGCGGTATCGGCAAGCTGAAGCCGCGCTCCGCGTGGTCGCGCAGGCTCGCCGCCGGCGGTCTCTCCGTCGGTGTGGCGGCCGGCGCCCTCGGCGGCGTCGCCGCCGCGAGCACGGACGCACTGCCCGGCGACACCCTCTACGGCCTCAAACGGGGCATGGAGGACATGCGCCTCAACCTCGCCGACGACGACGCCGACCGCGGCAAGGTCTACCTCGACCTCGCCTCCACCCGGCTCCAGGAGGCCCGCCGCCTCATGGAACGCGGCCGGGGCGGCGAGCTCGACGACGAGTCCGTGGGCGAGATCCGCAGGGCGCTGTCGGGGATGCAGCAGGAGGCCACCGAGGGCCACCGGCTGCTCGCCGCCGCGTACCGCAAGGACGGTTCGCTGAGGCCGATCGAGACGCTGTCCGCGTTCTCCAGCAACCACCGCAAGGGCTGGACGGAACTGCGCGGCCGGCTCCCCTCCCGGCTCGACGACATGGGCAACCGGGTCACCTCGGTCTTCGACGCCATAGAGGACGAAGTGGCCCCGCTGCAGAAGCTGTTGCCGCCCGACACCGGCTCCGGCCACGGTGACGGCCGCGGCCTGCCGGGCAGCGGCAGCCGCTCCGCGAGCGGCACCCGGGGGCCCTCGCCCTCGGTCAGCGGTTCCGCCAGCGGCTCGGCCGACGAGCGCGGCGACGACAGGTCCAGCCCGTCGGCGTCCCGCACTGCGGAGGGCGGCCTCATCGGCGGCACGGGCGATCTGCTCGACCCCACGCCGAGCAGCGGCTCCCCGGGCGGCGACGGCACCCAGCCGTCGGTCACCCTCCCGCCGCTGCTGCCCGGGCTGCTCCCGGGCCTCGGGCTCAGCGCCGAGGACGACAGGGGCGACTGAGCGAGCGCCTCACGGCGGTGGGCCGGGGCATCACGCCCCGGCCCACGTCGTCCTGGAACCCGAGTCGTCCTAGAAGAAGACCGACCGGCGCTGCACCAGCAGCTTGTAGAGGGTGTGCTGGATGGTCTCCCGTACCTGGTCGGTCAGGTTGAACACCAGCATCGGGTCCTCGGCCGCCTCCGGCGCGTAGCCGTCCGTCGGGATGGGCTCGCCGAACTGGATCGTCCACTTCGTCGGCAGCGGCACCATGCCCAGCGGACCCAGCCACGGGAAGGTCGGCGTCAGCGGGAAGTACGGGAAGCCCAGCAGCCGCGCCACCGTCTTCGCGTTGCCGACCATCGGGTAGATCTCCTCCGCGCCCACGATGGAGCACGGGACGATCGGCACCCCGGTCTTGAGCGCGGTCGCGACGAAACCGCCCCGCCCGAAGCGCTGCAGCTTGTAGCGCTCGGAGAAGGGCTTGCCCAGCCCCTTGAAGCCCTCGGGCATCACCCCGACGACCTCACCGCGCTCCAGCAGCAGCTGCGCGTCCTCCGCGCAGGCAAGGGTGTGACCGGCCTTGCGGGCCAGCTCGTTGACGAGCGGCAGCACGAACACCAGGTCCGCCGCCAGCAGGCGCAGGTGCCGCCCCGCGGGGTGGTGGTCGTGGACGGCGACCTGCATCATCAGCCCGTCCAGCGGCAGCGTCCCGGAGTGGTTGGCCACCACCAGGGCCCCGCCCTCGGCCGGGATGTTCTCGATGCCCTTCACCTCGACCCGGAAGTACGACTCGTACAGCGGCCGGAGCAGCGACATCAGGACCTGGTCGGTGAGCTCCTCGTCGTAGCCGAAGTCGTCGACCTCGTAGTCGCCGGTGATCCGGCGCCGCAGGAAGGCCAGCCCGTGCGCCACCCGGCGCTCCCAGGGCGCGCCCAGCAGCCGGTCCGCCGCCGAGCCGAGGGCCGCCGCCAGCGGGGTGCCCGCGGTGCCGCCGGACGGCCCCTCGGCGCCCTCCGGGGCGGTCCCGGCGCCCTCGGACGCCTCACCGGCACCACCGGTGCCCGGCGCGTCCGCGGAGGCCGTCACGGCGTCCTCGGCGGCGCCGGTCCCCGCCGCGGCGTCCGCGGTGCGCTCCTCGACCGGCAGGGCGGCCACCGGGTTCCCGGTGTCGCCGGCCGCCTTGCCGCGGGCCGCGGCCCGCCCGCGCGAGCGCGGCGTCCCCCTCCGTGTCCGCGTGTCCTCGTCGAACGGGATGACCTTGGCGTCCGCCATGGTGCGGTTCCTCCTCGCAGCAGTGCTCACGAGCTCAGTCCTCGGGGGCCGCCCGCCGGGACCAGCGCGGCGAGCCGGTCGACGGCCTCGGCGAGCCGGTCGGGCGGCAGCAGGCCGGGGCCGCGACTGCGGGCGAAGTCGCTGAAGGTCTCGGCGGTGGTGTACCTCGGGGCGAACCCGAGCGTCTCGCGCATCTGCGTGGTGTCCACGACCCTGCCGTGGGTCAGCAACCGGATCTGCTCACGCGAGAAGTCGGTGACGCCGGCCGTGCGCAGCACCTGCCCCACCCACGTGACGGCGGGCAGCAGCACCGGCACCGTGGGCTTGCCCAGCCGCCGCGCGGTCTGCGACAGCAGGAGCACCCCGTCACCGGCGATGTTGAACGTGCCGCTGTTGATCGTCCCGTTGCGCTCGTCCCGCAGGGCCAGCATCAGGACGTCGACGACGTCGTCCTCGTGGACGAACTGCAGCCGCGGGTCGTAGCCGAACACGGTCGGCAGCACCGGCAGCGCGAAGTACTCCGCGAGGGGCGTGTCGGCCCGGGGGCCCAGGATGTTGGCGAACCGCAGAACCGATACGGCAACGTCCGGGCGACGTCGTGCGAAGCCGCGTACGTAGCCCTCGACTTCGACCGCGTCCTTCGCGAAGCCGCCGCTGGGCAGCGACTTGGGCGGCATGGACTCGGTGAAGACCGCGGGGTCGCGGGGCGCGGAGCCGTAGACGCTCGTGGTGGACTTCACCACCAGGCGGCGCACCGTCGGGGCCTTCTGGCACGCGCCGAGCAGCTGCATCGTGCCGATGACGTTGGTCTCCTTGACCGCGGTCCGGCTGCTGCGGCCCGGCAGGGTGCCGCTGACGTCCATGTGGACCACCGTGTCGACCGAGTGCTCCGCCAGCACCTTCGCGATCATCGGGTGCCTGATGTCGGCACGGACGAACTCGGCACCGCCCAGTTGGTGCGTGGGCGGCATCGTGTCGACCGCGATCACCCGGTCGACGTCGGGGTCGCGCATCACACGTCGTACCAGCCGGCCGCCGAGCCGGCGGGCCACTCCGGTCACCAGCACCACTTTGCCCAAGATCAGCGCCTTCCCTCGCACCGCATGTACGCACCGTATCGGTTCGATGTTGCGCCGTGATGACGCCCGAACGTACGAGCACCGTCAAGGGGGCACGGCCCGCCGGCCCCCGGGAACGCAACTGCCCTCCCGCCCCCACGGTCCGTGGGGGCGGGAGGGCAGCGAAGTGCGACGCGTAGCTCGCTTACTTCTTGTTGCGACGCTGCACACGCGTACGCTTCAGCAGCTTGCGGTGCTTCTTCTTGGCCATACGCTTGCGCCGCTTCTTGATGACAGAGCCCACGACTACCCTCGCTTCGTTTTCACTCGGTGCGGGGCGTCCGAGCCCACACGACCTACGTCGGCACAGCCTACCCGTCCGCAAGCGCCGAGCAGAAACCGAGGCGGTCGTCAGGCAGTTTCCCCCACCCCCACGTAGGACTCCCGAAGATAGTCATGGACGGCCTGCTCCGGGACCCGGAAGGACCTCCCCACCCGGATCGCCGGCAGATGACCGCTGTGCACCAGCCGGTACACGGTCATCTTGGACACTCGCATCACCGCGGCGACCTCTGCCACGGTCAGGAACACGACCTCGTTGAGAGGCCTCTCGCTTGAAGCCATGACACACCTGAACCTTCCGCACATGACGGGCACCGGCTTCCCCTCCGGTGACTCCCTCTCGCACGTGCGCTCCTCCCCAGATTAGGTGCGGGTGATGCAAGTGGGGAAGAGGAGTAGCGATCGGTTGACTACTGTGACAGACACGCTCGATTGAGTACATAGCGCGTAAGCGGTCGGTAGTAATCGGACCGCACAGCGTCATCAAGCGGAACCACGACCGAGACCCTGCCCTCCGTCTCCGCGACGAACACCGCCGGGTCGTCCGAATCGGCCAGTCCGATGGCCTCGATGCCCAGCTGACCTGCTCCGCAGACCCAGCCGTGGTCTCCCACCACGAGGCTCGGCAGCAGCCCCCCGCGTCCTGCCGCACCCGCCAGCGCGGCCCGAACCGGGAGCGGGGAGTGCGTGTGTACCGACGGCGCACCACGGGCGCCCCCACCCGGCGCATCCCGGACCGTCGCGACGCCCCCTACGTACCAGAGGTTGTACGTGCGTAGGCCGAATCGGGTCGCCATGTCGATACATCGGCCATGCGATGGGGTGAGGACGGGACATCCCGCCGCCGACAGGGCGGCCGCCAATCCGGCGTAGAACCCGAGCAGCCGATGCGGGTGACCAGTACCGATGAGGACGGGCTCCCTGCGCTGCGCGGCCTCCCCCAGCCGGACGGCGAAGGCCTCCAGCCCCGCGAGCGTACGGTCCGGGTCGATCACATCCTGCCCGGAAGTGTGCCCCGGGTCAGGCGAAACCCCACATCGGTCGGCCATCAACCGCAGGAGACCGGTCTGCGTCCAGGGCCGCGCCGGCTCCAGCCCCAGCGTCTGCCGCGGATCGCCCGCCACGAACAGCCGGTAGCTGCGCAGGCTCTTCTCCCGCGGTGTCGTCACGACCCCCGCGATCCCCGCCCCCACCAGATGCGCGCGCAGCGCGGCAACAGTCACCACGCAGCCGATGGTGGCCGTCCCCGCCCGCCCACGTGCCGGAACGGCCCGAACATCACTCCCGAGGGGCGGTTGTTCGGGTCCGCGCCCCCGGTGGGGCCCTCCGTACAATGCAGGCGTACCGCGCGACAGCGAGGGGAGGTCCACCGTGGCCGACACCTCCGCCGGCGCCGGCGGGTTCGACTACGTCGTGGTGGGGGCGGGTACCGCGGGCTGCGTGCTCGCCGCCCGCCTCTCCGAGGACGACGCGGCCCGCGTACTGCTCCTCGAGGCCGGCGCGGCCGACCACCCCCCGGAGGTCTCCGTCCCGGCCGCCTGGCCGGGCCTGCTCGGCACCTCCCTCGACTGGGCGGACCGCACCGTGCCGCAGACCGAGACCGGCCTCACCGTCCCGTGGCCCCGCGGCCGCGTCCTGGGCGGCAGCTCGGCCGTCAACGCCATGAACTTCCTGCGCGGCCACCGCTCCGGCTACGACGCCTGGACCGCCGAGGGCGCCGACGGCTGGGGCTGGGACGACCTGCTGCCCTTCTTCCGCCGCAGCGAGAACGTCACCGGCGTCCCCGACCGCGACCCGGAACTGCGCGGCACGGACGGCCCGTTGCGCGTCGGCCCCGCCGTCCGTCGCCACCCCCTCGCCCGGGACTTCCTGCGCGCCGCGCTCGGCACCGGCCACCCCCGGGCGCACGACCTCGCCGGCGGCCTGGAGGAGGGTTTCGGCTGGGGCGACCTCAGCATCGCCGACGGCGTACGCCAGGACGCCGCCACCGCCTACCTGCGCCCCGTACTGCACCGGCCGGGCCTGCACGTGGTGACCGGGGCCCTCGCGCACCGGGTCCTGCTGGCCGGCGGCCGCTGCACGGGCGTGGAGTACACCGTCGACGGGCAGCCGCGCACCGCCCGCTGCTCCCCCTCGGGGCAGGTCGTCCTGACCGCGGGCGCGGTCGGCACCCCCCACGTGCTGATGCTCTCCGGCATCGGCCCCCGCAACCACCTGCGCCACTGGGGCATCCCCACCGCCGTGCACCTGCCCGGCGTCGGCTCCCACCTGCTGGACCACGTGCTCTCCGGCATCGTCGTACGCTCCCCCAGACCCGTCCCGCCGGGCGCCAACGGCCACGGCGAGGTCCAGGGACTGATCCGCACCCGGCCCGACGCACCGGGCCCCGACGTGCAGTTGCAGGTCGTCGACGTACCGGTCCGCGAGGAGAGCCTGCCCGGGCCCGCCGCCGGCGAGGGCTGGACGGTCATGGTCGCCCTCATGGCGCCGTACGGCCACGGAACGGTCCGGCTCTCCGGCACCGCCCCCGGCGCGCCACCGCTGATCGACCCCCGCTACTACGCCGACGTCCGCGACCTCGACACGATGGCGCGGGGCCTGGACGCGGCGCGGGAGATCGCCGCCGACCCCGCGCTGGCCGACTGGTACGGCGAGGAGGTCCTCCCCGGCCCGGACACCACCGGCGCGACGGAGCTGCGCGCCTACCTCCGCCGCAACCTGCGCTCCTACAACCACTACGCCGGCACCTGCCGCATCGGCACCGACGCCTACGCCGTCGTCGACCCCCAGTTGCGGGTACGCGGCGTCGACGGCCTGCGCGTGGCCGACGCGTCCGTGATGCCGGCCCCGGTCTCGGCGAACACCAACGCCACCGTCCACGCCATCGCCGAGCGGGCCGCGGAGCTACTGCGCAACGGCGCCTGACCGCGCCTGACCCCGCCTCCCCGCGGGAGCGCGCCCTGCCCGGGAGCGGCTCAGGGCAGCAGCCCGTGCAACGGGAAGACCGCCCGCCGGGTCGCCAGGATCGCCTGGTCCAGCCGGTCCGCCGGGTCGTACCCCGCGTCGTGGAAACCGGTGAACGCCGCGTCCCGCCCGTCCGTCATCCGCAGCGGCCCCATCTGCCGCGTCCTGCGGTACACCTCCGCCCGCCACTCCTCGGGCGTCGCCGTCTCCGGCGCGACCGGCCGCCCGGCGGCGATGCCCACCAGGTGCGTCCACGTCCGGGGCACCACGTCCACCACCGCGTAGCCGCCACCGCCCAGGGCGACCCAGCGGCCCTCGGCGTGCTCGTGCGCCAGGCCGTGCAGCGCCTCCGCCACGGCCCGCTGCGCGTCCAGGCTCACCGCGAGGTGCGCCAGCGGGTCCTCGAAGTGCGTGTCCGCGCCGTGCTGGGTCACCAGCGCCTGCGGCCGGAACGACGCCAGCAGCTCCGGGACGACCGCGTCGAACGCCCGCAGCCAGCCCTCGTCCCCGGTGCCGGCCGGCAGCGCGACGTTCACCGCGCCGCCCTCCGCGGCCGCGCCGCCGGTCTCCTCCGGCCAGCCGGTCTGCGGGAAAAGCGTGCGGGGGTGCTCGTGCAGCGAGATCGTCAGCACGCGCGGGTCGTCCCAGAACGCCGTCTGGACGCCGTCCCCGTGGTGCACGTCCACGTCCACGTACGCGACGCGCTCCGCGCCCAGCTCCAGCAGCCGGGCGACGGCCAGCGCGGCGTCGTTGTACACGCAGAAGCCCGAGGCCATCCCGGGCATCGCGTGGTGCAGTCCGCCCGCGAAGTTCACCGCGTGCGACACCTCGCCCCGCCACACCGCCTCGGCGGCCCCGACCGACTGGCCCGCGATGAGCGCCGAGACCTCGTGCATGCCCTCGAACGCCGGGGTGTCCTCGGTGCCGAGGCCGTACGCCAGTTCCGTCATGCCCTTGGGGTCGGCGGAGGCGCGGCGCACCGCCGCCACGTACTCCGCGTCGTGCACCAGGCGCAGCGTCGAGTCGCCGGCCACGGGGGCCGCGGCGACCGTGACCGCCCGGTCGAGTCCGAGCGACCGGACCAGCCCCATGGTCAGCGCGAGCCGCACCGGGTCCATCGGGTGGCCGCGACCGAAGTCATAGCCCGTTACCTGCTCGTCCCACATCAGCTGTGCGCGGCCGCTCATGGTCGACACCGTATCGGGCGGGGTCCGCCCCGAACGAGCGGGCGTACAGCAGCGTCGCCGCCACCAGCACCATCGGCACCAGCATCGCCCCCCGGTAGCTCCAGGCGTCGCCGAGCGCGCCCACCAGGGGGGAACCGACGAGGAAACCGACGTAGTTGAAGATGTTCAGCCGGGCGATCGCGGTGTCCGACGCCCCCGGGAAGAGCCGCCCGGCGGCCGCGAACGTCTGCGGCACGATCACGCACAAACCGAGCCCCAGCAACGTGAACCCGGCCATCCCGGCCCACGCGCCCGGCGCGGCCGCGACCACCGCGAAGCCCGCCGCCGCCAGCAGCGCACCGGCCCGCACCACCGCGGCCGCCCCGAAGCGCCGCACACCGAGGTCGCCGACCGAACGGCCCAGGAGGGTGGTGACCATGTAGACGTTGTACGGGACGGTCGCCAGTTGCTCCGAACCGCCGAGCACGTCCTGCAGGTACTTGGCGCTCCAGTTGGAGACGGTGGAGTCGCCGATGTACGCGAACGCCATCACCAGGCAGAGCGGGAGCAGCAACCGCATCGCCACCGGCGCCGCGACCGGTGCGTCCGGGCCGTCCTGGGCCTGCGCCTCCGCCCTCCGGTCGACGTACCAGCGACTGGCCACCAGCGTCAGCGGGATCAGCACCGCCACCACCGGCCCGTACAGCACCGCCAGCGACAGGTGCCAGTGCGCCCCCGCCCAGGCCAGCGACGCACCCAGGATGCCGCCGAAGCTGTACGCGGCGTGGAAGCCCAGCATGATGCTGCGCCCGTACGCGCGCTGCAGGCTCACCCCGAGCATGTTCATGGACGCGTCCAGGGCACCGACGCATATCCCGAACACGGCCAACGCCGCCGCCAGTTGCCACAGCGCGCTCCCGGCACCGGCGCCCAGCAGCGCCAGGCACACCACCGGCTGCACCCAGCGCAGCACCACACTCGGCCGCACCCGCTTGACCAGGTGCTCGGTGGCGACGCTCCCGACGCCCGCCAGCACGGGCACCGCGGCCAGGAACGCGGGCAGCAGCGCGTCACTGACGCCGTAACGGTCCTGCAGGGCCGGGATCCGCGTCACCAGCAGCGCGAAGGCCGCCCCCTGCGCGAAGAAACCGACGGCCAACGAGGCCCGTCCGTGGCGCAAACCGCCGTCGATGCCGTCCATGAGCGTGCAGCGTAGGGCCGCACGCTACGCACGGGTAGGGAGATCACACAAAGAGTTTCCCGGGCAGCTCGGCCATGTCCGCGAACAGCTCCCGCGCCCCGGCCAGCTTCTCCGCGGGCGTCATCGCCGTGAACGCGTACGCGTCCATCCCGGCCGCCACCGCCGCCCGCACCCCGAGCGGGCTGTCCTCCACCACGGCGCACCGCTCCGGCGCCACACCCATCGTGCGCGCCGCGTGCAGGAACAGGTCCGGCGCCGGCTTCCCCCGCCCGACGTCCTGCGAGCTGAAGATCCGCTCCTCGCCGAAGTACCCGTACAGTTCGGTCTTCTTGAGCGCCACCCGGATCCGCTCGTGGCTCCCGGAGGACGCCACGCAGAACGGCACCCCGTCCGCCGCCAGCTTCCCCAGCACGGTCGCCACGCCCGGCACCGGCTGCAGTTCACGCCGGAAGCCCTCGAAGACCCGCGCGTAGTAGGTCGCGTCGAAGTCCTCCGGCAGCCGTTGCCCCGTGCGCTCCGCCACCAGGTCGTGGACGCGGTGCATCGCGGCGCCCATGAAGTCGCGGACGGACTCCTCGTACGTGGTGGGGTGGCCCAGCTCCGTCAGCAGGCCGGCCAGGATGCGGTTGGAGAGCGGCTCGCTGTCCACGAGCACGCCGTCGTTGTCGAAGATGACCAGGTCGTAGTACACCGCCCCACTGTAGTCGGGCACACGACCCGGCCCTGCGGGTGCCGAACGCAAAAATGCCTCAGCCCCCGAGTATCAACTCGGGGGCTGAGGCTAAAAATTGTTCGGCGGCGTCCTACTCTCCCACAGGGTCCCCCCTGCAGTACCATCGGCGCTGAAA
>NZ_JBEXYN010000012.1:0-214165 GCF_040630935.1 Streptomyces sp. NPDC005722 | reverse complement strand
CGGTCCAGCGGGGGCGCGGCCGGGGGCGCCGCGGGCGCCGCCGGCGCCGGCGGGGCCCGCCTGCCGGGGATCGGGGGCGGCACCCGCCTACGATCAGGCGTACGCGTGCCCGTCGACCGCCGTCCGCGTCCGCCCGGGAGGCCCCGTGACCACCGTCCACGACCCGCTCGCCGTACGCGCGAAGGTACGCGCCTTCGCGCTCGCGCTGCCCGGCGCCGCCGAGGAGTTCCCGTGGGGCGAGAGCGTCGTCAAGGTCAACAGGAAGGTCTTCGTCTTCCTCGGTGCCGGCGACGGAGGCCACCCGCCCGGCATCAACGTCAAACTCAAGGACCCCCAGCTCCACGAGCACGCGATGTCGGTCCCCGGCGCGCGGCCCTCCGGCTACGGCCTCGGCAGGGCCGGCTGGGTCTCCGTCCCCCTCACCGGGGAGACGCCCGCAGCCGAGGTGCTGTGCGACTGGGTGGAGGAGAGCTACCGCGCGGTCGCCCCGAAGCGGCTCGTCGCGGAGCTGGACGGCGGTTAGGCGGGCCCCGTCGTCGCGCCGATCACGGCGGCGGTCGCCGCGTCCAGCGGATAGGGCCGCTCCCGCGGCAGCAGCGCGGCGGCGGCCTCCCGGTCGCCGGAACGCACGAGCTCGTGGACGCGGTGGGCGAGTCCGGTCACGTCCCTGATGCCGACGATCCATTGGTCGGCGTAGTCGCGGGTCGCCCGGCCGGAGAGCCCGAGCTGCAGCGAGCGGTACGGCAGCGCGTTCAGCGCGAGGTCGCGCTCCGGGTCCCACTGGACGCGGACCTCCGTCGCGCGCACCCGCTCGGCCCAGGTCTCGCGGTCCGGGTACACCGAACGGTCGAAGTGCGACAGACAGGCCCGGCGGAGCGCGGAGTCGAAGCCCTCACGGCTGACGTCCAGGGCGAGCACCCGCTCCTGCCCCTCCTTCCGGCCCCAGCCGCTGCGGTACATCATCCACAGGAAGGACGGCTTGATCCACGTCATCCGGGAGCGGCTCCAGCTCCCGGGGAAGCGGCCGTGGAGCACGGCGGGATCGCCGATCCCCGGGCAGTAGGCCTGATAGACCGTCACGGTGTCGTCGGTGTGCGCGGCCCTGATCATCCGGTACGGCGTCTCGGTGTTCTCCATGCTGCAGGCATCCTGCCCGCCGCGGCCCGACGTCCGCCACGGGTTTTCCGCCGCGCCGCCCGCCGCTTCCGCCCGCCCCTTCCGCCCACCCCTTCCGGCCGCCCTTCCCGCCCGCCTCGTCCGCCCGCCCCGGCGAGCCGTGCCGTGCGGGCCACGGGCACCTCGCCTAGCCTGGAATCCCGAGCCGACAGCGGTATGCCGGGCCCGGTGACCGCACCGCACCCGGGTGGGAGGTATGCGGTGGGCTCCGTCTCCTTTCTCATCATCATCGTCATCGTCACGGCTCTCGCCTTCGACTTCACCAACGGGTTCCACGACACCGCCAACTCCATGGCCACGTCGATCGCCACCGGTGCGCTCGCGCCCCGGGTGGCCGTGGCGGTGGCCGGCGTGCTGAACCTGCTGGGCGCCTTCCTCTCCACGGAGGTCGCCAAGACCATCTCCAACGGCATCGTCGACGACGCCAAGGTCTCCGCCGTGATGATCTTCGCCGGGCTGGTGGGGGCCATCCTGTGGAACCTCGTGACCTGGCTGCTCGGTCTGCCCTCCAGTTCCTCGCACGCACTGTTCGGCGGGCTCATCGGCGCGGTCTGGGTGGGCGCGGGCACGTCCGCGGTCAACGCGGGCGAGGTCCTGGAGAAGATCGTCATCCCGGCGGTCGCCTCACCCGTCGTGGCCTGCGTGGTGGCGATGCTGGCCACCTACCTGGCCTACGTGATCACCAGACGGACCCGGGGCGACAAGGTGAAGCGGGGCTTCCGGGCCGGCCAGGTCGGCTCCGCCTCGCTCGTGGCGCTCGCCCACGGCACCAACGACGCGCAGAAGACGATGGGGGTCATCACGCTGACGCTCATCTCGGGGGGACTGCTCGCGCCCGGCACCGGTCCGCCGTGGTGGGTGGTGCTCAGCGCCGGGCTGGCGATCGCGCTCGGCACGTACGTGGGCGGCTGGCGGATCATCCGCACCATGGGCAGGGGGCTGACGGACATCCAGACCCCGCAGGGCTTCGCCGCCGAGACCAGCGCGACCTCCGTGATCCTCGCCTCCTCGCACCTGGGCTTCGCGCTGTCCACCACCCAGGTCTGCACGGGCAGCATCCTGGGCGCCGGCCTGGGCCGCAGGCTCGCGCAGGTGCGCTGGGGGGTCGCCGGGCGGATCGCGGTGTCCTGGGTGCTGACGCTCCCCGCCGCGGCGGCCGTCGGCGGGGTGGCGGCATGGGTCGCGGACCACGGCGACCTCGGCGTCGCGCTCGTGGCGGGCGTGGCGGTCGCCGCCGCCGCGGGCTTCTACCTGCTGTCGCGCCGCCGTCCGGTCAACGCGGACAACGTCAACGACTCCCGGTCGGGTGCGCAGGAACCGAGCCCCGCCGGCCAGTCGACCCGGTGACGGTCAGGAGCGGATGCGCATGGACATCGAATGGGGCAACCTCGGCGCCGTGTTCGGGGCCAGCCTCGGCATCACGATCGCCCTGGTGGTGATGTTCTCGCTGGGCGTCGCCGCGTGGGGCCGCGCCGGCAGCGGCCCCCGCGACGGGCAGCCGCGCGACGGCCAGGAGAAGGCGGCCCTGGCCGTGGCGGCCTTGTGCTTCGCCGCGTGCCTGGCGGTGGCGGCGTACGGGATCGACCTGATCGTTCCCGGCTGAGGCCGGGACCGAGGCGGTCGGGGCCGGCCCGCCCGCCCGGCCGCTACCTCGGGTAGACCTGGAACGCCACCGCCGAGCGGTCGCCGTAGCGCCGGGCCGCGAGCTCCAGGTTGCGGCCGAGGAATTCGCGCGCGTAGTCGGCCGGTTCCTGGTCGGTGAGCGCCCGGATGTACGCCTGGTGCTCGGCGAGGGAGGCGACGGCCCGCTCGACGTCGGCGTCGCCGACCTCGACCGCGTGCGTGGGGTACGGCGATCCGGCGACCGCCGCCCAGCGGACGCCGCCCCAGGGCTCCAGTCCTTCGTCCTCGATCAGTTCCGGGAAGATCCACCGGTTCCCGGCGTCACCGGCGGCGTCCAGGGCGGCCCGGCCGACGGCCCGGTGGTCCGGGGTGTTCCAGACCGTGCCGCCCCAGGTGTCGTGGTGGTTGAACGTGATCAGCAGCTCGGGGCGGTGCCGGCGGATCGCGGCGGCGATCTCACGGCGCAGGGCCGGGCCCTCCTCTATGACGCCGTCGCGGTGCCCGAGGAACTCCACATTCCGCACGCCGACCACCTTCGCGCTCGCGCGCTGCTCCGCCTCGCGTATCCGCGCAGCGTCCTGCGGGGGTACGCCGTCGATGCCGGCCTCGCCGCGGGTCGCCAGCAGGTAGCCGATCTCGCGGCCCGCCTCCGTCCAGCGGGCGATGGCCGCGGCGGCGCCGTACTCCAAGTCGTCCGGGTGGGCGACGACGGCGAGCGCCCGCTGCCAGTCCTCGGGCATGGTGTCGAGGTGCTGCTCGGGCACGGGGGCCGCCTCCTGTGATCCGCAACGGGCGCGTCGAAGCCCTGATCATGGCACGCCCTCCCCGGCCCTCTGGCGTGGGGTGCCCCGGCCCCTGCACGGCCGCGGCCGGCGGTTCCACCACGGGGCCCGGGGGGCCGGGTGCCGGTCAGGCGGGGTAGCCGGTCAGGCCGGACTGCCGTCCGCCGCGGGGGTGGGAGCGGGCAGCGGGGTGACCGTGGCGCGGTCGTCGCCGACGGGCTCGGGAGACGGGGCGGCGGCGGGCGCCTGGCCCGCGGTGTGCTTCTTCTCGACGACCTTCTCCGCGGTCTTGCCGCCGAAGTAGAAGCCCACCATCACGATCATGAAGGTGTTGAAGCTGTCGTAGACGTCGTCGAGGAAGCCGGACGTGTCGGCCATGGCCCGTGCGACCTCGCTGTTGAACGAGGCCGCGACGAAGCCGAAGTAGAGGACCGTGAAGGCGGACATCACGGCGGTGCGCACGTCGCGGGAGTCGGTGAAGAGCACCAGGAAGGTGCACAGGCTCATCGCGGGCAGCGCCACGGACAGGCCGGCGATGCCGATGTCCTGCCCGAAGAACCAGAAGGTGGAGGCCACGCCCAGCGCGAGCAGCAGCACGTTGACGACGACGAGCAGCAGGCCCACCTGCCAGTTGATGCGGCCGTCGCCGATGCGGCCGGAGAACCTGTCCGGCGGCCTCTCCCCGTTCACGGCGCTCAGGGTACACCGGGGTCCTGCGAAGTGGCCTCCTCCGCAAGGCGTTTGATGGCCGACAGCCGGGCGTCCCAGCGGGCGGCGACGCGGTCCATCCACCGCGCCGCCGCGACCAGCCGCTCGGGCCGTACGGCGTAGCGCATCTCGCGCCCGGCGCGCCGCCCCGCGACGAGCCCGGCATGATCGAGCACGGTGAGGTGCTTGACGATCGCCTGGCGGGACACGGGGAGTTCGGCCGCGAGCACGGTGGCGGTGGCGTCGCCGTGCTCGGCGACGGCGTCCAGGATGCGCCGCCGCATGGGGTCGGCCAGCGCGGCGAAGACGTCCTCCTCGCCGCTGGTGGGGGTCTGCGTCATGCGGGCAGCTTCTCCACGTACGCGGCGAGTCCGGCCGTGACCTCCACCCAGCCCTGCGAGTGGCTCTCGTGGCCGGCGTAGGGGACGCGCTCCTCGGGGATGTCGAGGCCCGCGAAGCCGCTCTCGACCACCCGCAGGCGGGTGCCGTCCCCGTCGGGGGTGAGGGTGAACTCGACCAGGGTGGAGTTGTCCTCCGCGGCCTCCGCGCCGGGGAAGGCGGTGGCCCAGCGGTACGCGAAGTAGCGCGGCGGCTCCACGCCCACGACGCGGCTGGGGTAGACGCCGAAGCCGTGGTCGATCTCGAAGGCGCCGCCCGGCCGCAGGTCGACGTCAGCGGGCGCACCGCTGCCGCCGAGGTCCGCGCCGAACCAGCGGCCGATGTGTTCCGGCCGGGTCAGGACGTCCCACACGCGCTCGACCGGCGCCGCGATGCTGATCTCCTGCTCGATCCGGTCCGGGGTCTGGGTGCTCATGGTGGTTCCTCCGTCGCTGGACAGCATTACGTGCAACTCCAGGGTTGCACGTGAGATTCCTTCGCGCAACCAAAGGGTTGCACGTTACGGGGTTCCGTCCGGGATCAGTCGGTGAGCAGCGCCCCCCGCAGGGCGGTGAGCAGGGCGTCGTCCGTGCCGAGCCGTGCGCGGGCGTACCCCTCGACGGAACCGTGCTCGGCGGCCAGCCCGGCGAGGAAGATCCGCATCGCGTCGGCGGGCGCCCTCCCCCAGCCGGGCCACCGCAGGCTCCGCTCCGGGTTGGCCGCCGTCCAGTCCGCGAGCAGACGGGCCGTCGCCAGCTCGCTCAGCGCGTAGTCGGCGACGACGTCCTCCTCCGGCACCCCCAGCAGCCCGAGCACCAGCGCCGCCAGCAGTCCCGTGCGGTCCTTGCCGGCCGCGCAGTGGAAGACCAGCGGCCCGCTGGTTCCGGCGGCGATCACCTCCAGCGCGCGGGCCAGTTCCTCGACGCCGTCGGCCGCGACCTCGGCGTGCAGCCGTGCGTAGAAGGCAGTCGTGTCGACCTCCGGCCCGAACGCGGTCTGGTCCACGGGCCGGTGCTCGATGCTGAGGTTGTGGTACGCGACACCGGTGGCCTCCGGGACGCGCCCCTTGGCCTCGATCTCGAACGGGTAGCGCAGGTCGATGACCGTGCGCACGCCGAGGGCTGCGAACCGCTCCAGGTCCGCGCCCCCGAGCTTCGAGAGCGCGTCGGAACGGTAGAGCCGCCCCCAGCGGACCGTACGGCCGCCGGCCGTGCGGTAGCCGCCCAGGTCACGGAAGTTGTGCAGTCGCTCGAACGCGATGTGTCTCCCCATGGGGGGACCCTACGGGGCCGCCGCCCCGCTTCAGAAGATCCCCTGACCGGGGACGAGGACCCCCCGGGGGTCGTAGCGCCGCCGGGCCGCCGCCAGCGCGTGCCACGCGGGACCGAAGTGGGTCCGCCAGTCGGCCCGGCCGAAGGGGACGGAGCCGACCGGGTACTGCGTGCCGCCGGCCGCACGGGTGGCCTCGAACGCGGCCCGGTTGGCGGCCAGGAGGCGGTCGATCGTCGCGGTGTCCTGCGGCGGGGTGGTGCGCAGCACCGCGAGCAGGTACGGGACCGGGTCCGCGCCGGCCCGCAGCAGGGGACGGTGCAGCCGCTCACGCAGCAGCGGGTAGAGCAGCACGACACCGGGGCCGAGGTCGGCGGGCGTGAGGGCGTCGAGGATGCCCCCGGCGACGGCGACGGCCGCGTCGCCGGGGATGAGCAGGTTCAGCCAGGGATGGGCGAAGTCCCACAGACCGGCGGCCTTCAGCGCCTCCACCGAGGCGGCGAGCCGGTCGAGGAAGGCGAAGTAGCCGAGGTCCTCGATCTGCACACCCGCGGTGTCGTGCCGCAGCCCGGCGAGCAGCGCGGCGTCGTCGGGCGCGGCGTCGTAGGAGACGGCCTCCAGGACGTAGCCGCGGAAGGCGCCGTCGGCGTCCGGGACGACCTGGCCCTCGACGTAACCGAACCGGCCGTCGGTGACCAGCGTTCGCTGGTCGGCGAGGAAGGTGCCGAGGTCGTGGTACGGCAGCAGGTAGTGCCGGACCGTCGTCGGGGCCGTGACCAGACGCAGCGTGGCCGAGACGATGACGGCGCACTGGCCCAGGCCCGCCAGCACCGCCTCGAACAGGTCCCGGTGCCGCGACGCCGAGCAGCGGACCAACTCGCCCGCGCCCGTGACGACCTGCAGTTCGGTGACGTTGTCGACCTGCGCGCCGTGGTGGTGGCTCTGGCCGCCGAGTCCGCCCACGGACAGCGTGCCGCCGACGGAGAGTTCGAGGTAGTCGGTGAAGACGGGCGGCGTGAGGCCGTGCGCCAGGGTGGCCCTGGTGACGTCGCCCCACTTGGCCCCCGCGCCGACGGTGACGGTGCGGCTGCGCGGTCCCACCGGGCCGATCTGCGCCAGGGGCGTGGTCTCGACGACCAGTCCGCCGTCCACCTGCGCCTGGCCGGAGGTCCCGTGGCCCTGGCCGCGCGGCGCCACCTTCAGTCCGTGCCGGTTGCAGAAGCGCACCATGGCGACGACGTCGTCCACCGACCCCGGGCGCAGCACCGCGACCGGCCTGCGGTGCACGACGTGCCCGAAATCGTCCGCCGCGGCGCCGAGGGAGGCGTCATCGGTGAGCAGCGTCCCGTCCAGCCGGGGCAGACCCACCAGCGCGCCGTCCGCCCGCTCCGCGGCGTCCGCCGCCACGGCCCAGCTCCTGCCGACCGGGTCGAACCCGACCGCCACGGCGCCGGCGGCCGTCGCCGCCGTTCGCAACATGGCACGCCTGGACGGGAGTTGGGACATGCGCTCCCCCTGAACGGGTCGGTGGACGGTGCGACAGTCCGGGATTCTAGGCCTGCGGTCCCCCCGTCAGCAGCGACTCGGGCAATCCCGTGGGGCCACCAGCGACGCTAACCGACCCCACGGCGGGCGGCCCGCCGGGCGGGCCGCCCGGGTAATCATCCGAACTTCTTCCACCGGGCGTTGGTCGCCGCCCTCACCAGGGCGTCCATGCCGAGGACGGGCGTGGTGCGGGTGGGGGGCCGGTGGTAGGCGCCGGAGTTGAGTTCCGAGATGACCACCCGCAGCCCGTCGGGCCGCAGGGTGTCGGCGGTCCACTGCTGGATCCCGGCTCCGCCCTTGTCCCCCGGCCCCTTCTTGGTCTGCACCTTGGTGCCGTCGGGCAGCGTCTGGGGGTCCGTGAACTGCAGGTCCCCGAAGTCCTCCTCGGCCCAGTGCTGGACGTTGACCTCGACGAGCGTGGGCCCGTGGCCGTCGTCCACGGTGATGTGGGCGTAGCCGTCCTCCCCCACCGGGGCGGTGATCTTCAGGCCCGCCGGCATGACGGCCTTGAGGATCTTCACGATCTCCGCGCCCCTCGGCTCGACGGAACCGCTCGTGCCCGAGGGCGCCCCCGACGGCGCAGGGAATGCGTCGAAGACGCTGTTCCACCGGGGTGCCCGCACCAGTGCGGTGAGCTGCGCGACGTCCAGCGGCGGGTTGTCCCTGCTGGTCTCCTTCGCCTTCTCCTCCGGGGCGTTCCACTCGTTGGCCCAGATGCGCCGTCCGTCGGGAGTGGTCAGGATGGCCTGCCAGTTCTCGGGGCCCTCGCGCTCGTCCTGGTACTCCCAGGTCTTGATGACCACCAGCACCGAGCGGTCGGGCAGTTCGGTGCGCCGGCACGTCGTGCCCTGCTTCATCAACGCCAGGTCGGGGCACTCGGTCAGGTCCTGCCCCGACTGGTCGGCGAGGTCCAGGCCGACGGAGATCGTCGAAGCGCCGTGACCGTCGTCCCACACCACCTCGGCGAACGAGGAGGGCTGGGCCCTCGGATCGTCCCGCGGCCCCACGGCGCGGCCGCTGAGAAACCCGCCCTTGGGCAGCAGGCCTCCGAAGAGCCGGAGCAGCTTCTTCTCCTCGGGTGTCGCGCCGAAGTCCTCGGCGCTCTTGTGCGTCGCCTGGGGGCCGCTCGGCGCCGAGGGGCCCGTGTCCCCCGCGGTACCGCCGGGCGCGACCAGCGTCGCCGTCACACCCACTGCCGCCACGGCGGCGACGGTGCCCGCGACGGCGGCCGTGCGGCGGCGGTGGGCGCTGCGGCCCTGTGCGAGGCCGGCCGCGACGAGGGCGCGGCTGTCGGTGCTGAAAGTGTCGCCGGTGCGGCGCAGCGCGGCGCCGAGGTCGTCTTCGAAGGGCATGGTGAACCACCGTCCGGAGGAGAGGAGAGGTCGTCAGGGGAAGGGGAAGCCGGCAGGGGGTGAGTCAGTGGGAGGAGACGAGTTCCGCGAGGCTGTCGCCGAGCAGTTCGCGGAGCCTGGCGAGGGCCCGCACCGACCGGCTGCGCACGGCACTGGAGCTGACCCGCATCGCGTCGGCGGTCTCCTCGATGCTGCGGTCCTCCCAATAGCGGAGGACCACGACCGCACGGTCCTTGGGTGCCAGCCGGGCGAGCGCGTCGAGGAGGGTGAGCCGCAGCAGCGCGGTGTCGCTGTCGGAGCCGTCGGCGGCCGCGGGCACGTCGGGGAGTTCGCCCGTGGGCGCCTCGCCGCTGCTGCGCCGCCGCCGGTGGGTGAGGAAGGTGCGGACGAGCACGGTCTGCGCGTAGCCGGAGGGGTTGCCGACCCGGGACACCCGCCGCCAGGTGACGTACAGCTTGCCGAGGGTCTCCTGCACGAGGTCCTCGGCGAGGTGGGTGTCACCGCCGGTGAGCAGGCAGGCCGACCGGAAGAGGTGTGCCGCGCGGGTCCTCGCGAAGTCCAGGTAGTCCTTCGTACGGTCCTCGTGCATGCCCCACCCCGTTGTCGTCCGGCACCGCCTTCACCTCACTGACGTCGTGGGGGTGCGGAAATGTTGCACCGCGAGAGCAGGATCACGGGAAGCAGGAGCGGAAGGGCCGCCAGGGCGAACAGCGGCCCCGGCCCCGACCAGTGCGAGCCCAGGGCCCACAGGCCGAAGAGGAGCAGGGAGCCGGCCTCGGAGCCCAGGCCCGCCAGGGAGGTGACCGTGGCGCGGGTGCGGTCGGTGATGCGCTCCTGGAGGCGGGCGTCGGCGGCCGTCGTCGCCCAGTCGAGGAGGCCGAAGGCCACGGCCACCAGGACCAGGCCCGCCGGGTGGGTGCCCGCCGCGCCCGCGGCCAGGCAGACGGCGGCCACCACCGGCGCGAGCGGTGCCCAGCGGGTGCCGCGGCCCGCGAGCCAGCCCCCGGCCGTGGAGCCCGCGGTCACCAGGAGCACCAGCAGCGGAACGAAGGACGCCCGGACGCCGGTCGCCTGCGCGAGCAACGGGACGTACTCGTCCAGCGCGGTCGCGCCGGCCAGCAGGGAGACGACGGCCACCATGCGTCCCGCGCCGGGGGCGTGCCGGGCCTGGGCGAGGGCCTCGCGCAGCAGCCCGGCGCCGGACGCCTCGGCGTCGTCGTCCTCCGCGGCGGCCCTGCGGCCCCGGGGCTCGGGCAGCGTGAGGGCGGCCAGGGCGGTCAGTACGGTCACCGCGACGCTGGCCAGCCCGACCGCCCGGTCACCGCCGGCCGAGAGGAGCGGGCCGGCCAGCGCGGTCGCGGCGAGGGCCGCCGTGGTGCCGATGGCCTGCGCCTGGCCGGTGAGACGGGCATACGCGTGCGGGGCGCCGACGCGGGTCAGCTCTTCGTGGACCAGGGCCTGCAGCGCACCGGACCGCAGGGCGGAACCGGCGCCCCACAGCACGAAGCCTGCGGCGAACGAGGCGTAGCACGGCCACAGGGTCCACAGCGTGAAGCCCGCCCCGGTGAGCAGCGGCGCGAGCGTGAGCAGGGCGCGCCGCGAGAAGCGGTCGGCCCACACGCCCGAGGGCACCTCGAGCAGGAACGCCGTGAGTGACCACACGGCGAAGAGCGAGGAGATCCCGGCCTCCGACAGCCCGGCGTCGGCGAAGAGCACCGCGTACACCGGGTAGAGCGGGATCAGGTCCTCGAGGAACGCGTAGGCGTAGAGCCTGCGCGCCAGTGGTGACTCCGGTGAGGATCAATGTCGCCATGTCATGGGAAGAGCGTAGCCGGGTACGAACCGGTTGAGGAGGCGTTTTCCATGCGCATGGGACGTACCGGCAACGAACCCCTGCGGGCTCGCAGCGCACTGCGGATGCGGCTCGCGCTGGCGGCCTTCGGCCTGGTCTGGGCGATCGCGGGGACGGTGCTCTTCGCGGACCTCGGACGCACCGGGTGGGCCGTCTTCTTCGGTGTGCTGGCGCTCGCCGCGGCCGTCGACCTGGTCGTGGTCGTCCGGCACATCCGCCAGGGCCCGCACTGGCAGCCCGGTCGCGACGTGCCGCCCTACGAACCGGTCCGCAAACGCTGAGGCGGACGCCGGGGTGGCCGCCGGGGGCTGAGCCGGGGTGGCCCGCGGGGGCGACACGGCGCGCACGACCGGACACGTACGGGTACCGGAACGGGAAGGGGAACGCCGAAGGCCCGGTGCTGATGCACCGGGCCTTCGGATCCAGTAGCGGGGACAGGATTTGAACCTGCGACCTCTGGGTTATGAGCCCAGCGAGCTACCGAGCTGCTCCACCCCGCGTCGGTGAACATCACTCTACGGGGTGTCGGCGCCAGGACCAAATCCATTTGCGGTCAGCCCCCGCCGGAGGTGACCTCGGCCTCGGCGGTGGCCACCGCCGGCGCGCCCGCGGGAGGTGGTTCATCTGGCCCTCGCCCTGGACGCCGAGCGGATCCGCACGACACACGACCCGGGAGCGGCCCGGTGACGGCGCGCCCGCAGGGGCAGGACGAGGCGGTGCGGGAGCTGCTGCGGACGGCGGCGCCGCGCATGAAGGAGCAGGTCGGCGAAGTGTCGGAGCGGGGCATGGCCCGGCTGCACGCCGAGGTACCCGGCTTTGTGGACCACGCCGACCATCCCGACTGCTCCCTGGACGGCTTCGCGAGGATGATCACCACGCACCTCGACCGGCTCGCCGACCCGGAGCGCGCCGTGTCGCCGGGGGTGGTGGACACCGCCGGAGGGCCGGTCGGCACGACCGACGGGAACGCCGCGGGCGGCCAGAAGCGCCCGGAACGGGCCCACGGGGGCGCCCGGTAAATGCGTTGCCGGGTGCCCGGTCCCGGCGTAGTTTCTGCTCCGGCCCTGTCACCGCCCGATTGGAGAAGGCCGTTGCTCTTCTGAGGTCAGGGACACCGTGCCCGCGGCGCCGAACCGGCGTCCGCGTGGGCCGTGTACGACCTCGGCCGTGAGCAGCCGCCTCCGCGCAGCGCCCACCTTCCGGTGTCCCCGTGTGCCGACCCCGTCGACATCCACGAGCACCCCGGAGGACCGCATGGGACATCCCACCCTTTCCATCACCTGCACCGACCTCTCCTTCGCCTGGCCGGACGGCACTCCCGTCCTGGACGACTTCCAGCTCGCCGTCGGCCCCGGCCGTACGGGCCTGATCGGGCTCAACGGCTCCGGGAAGTCCACCCTGTTGAAGCTCATCGCGGGCGAACTGGCGCCCGTGGACGGCACGGTGCGCGTCGCGGGCGAGATCGGGTACCTGCCGCAGGACGCCGTCCTCGACACCGCGCTGCGGGTGGACGAGGCCCTGGGCGTCGCCGACGCCCGGGCCGCCCTGCACGCCATCGAGGCCGGCGACGTACGCGAGGAGCACTTCGCGGCGGTCGGCGACGACTGGGACGTGGAGGAGCGGGCACGCGCCGCGCTCGACGGCATCGGTCTGGACCACGTCGGCCTCGACCGGGTCGTCGGGGAGCTGTCCGGCGGCGAGGGCGTCCTGCTGCGGCTGGCGGCCCTGCTGTTGCGCCGTCCGGACGTGCTGTTGCTCGACGAGCCGACCAACAACCTGGACCTGGCGGCCCGGCGGCGGCTCCACGAGGCGGTCGCGGGCTGGAACGGCGTGCTGGTGGTCGTCTCCCACGACCGCGAGCTGCTCCGGCACGTCGACCGGATCGCCGAGCTGCGCGACGGCGGGGTCCGCTGGTACGGGGGCGACATCGAGGCCTACGAGGAGGCCCTGGCCGCCGAACAGGAGGCAGCCGAGCGGATGCTGCGCGTGGCGGAGTCCGACGTGCGCCGCCAGAAGCGGGAACTGGCGGACGCCCACGTCAAGCTGGCCCGCCGGGTGCGGTACGGGCAGAAGATGTACGACTCCAAGCGGGAGCCGCGCGCCGTGATGAAACTGCGCAAGCGCAGCGCGGAGGTGTCGGCGGGCAAGCACCGCGTCCTGCACACCGAGCGGCTGGCGGAGGCGAGGGAACGGCTGGACGAGGCCGTCGACGCGGTGCGGGACGACGACGAGATCCGCGTCGACCTGCCACACACCGCGGTCCCGGCCGGCCGGACGGTGCTGACGCTGCGTGCGCTGCGGACGGCGTACGGGGCGCCGGTCGGGGACCTGGAACTGCGCGGCCCGGAACGGATCGCGCTGGTCGGCCGGAACGGCGCCGGCAAGACGACGCTGCTGCGGACGATCACCGGTGAACTGCCCCCGGCGGCGGGCGAGGCGGTGACGCACGTGCCGTTGCGCTTCCTGCCGCAGCGGCTGGACGTCCTGGACGACGAGTTGTCGGTGGTGGCCAACGTGGCGCGGTTCGCCCCGGAGGCCACGGGCAACCGCATCCGCGCGTCGCTCGCCCGCTTCCTGTTCCGCGGCGGGCGCGCCGACCAGGCGGCCGGTTCGCTGTCGGGCGGGGAGCGGTTCCGGGCGTCGCTCGCGGCGCTGATGCTCGCCCAGCCGGCGCCGCAGCTGCTCCTGCTGGACGAGCCGACGAACAGCCTGGACATGGCGAGCGTGCGGCAGTTGACGACGGCGCTGGCCTCCTACGAGGGGGCGCTGGTCGTGGCGAGCCACGACCTGCCGTTCCTGCGGGACATCGGCGTCACGCGCTGGCTGCGGCTCGACGCGGAAGGCCTGACCCGCGTCGAGCCGCTGTGACGGGTACGGTGCCGCTCCGGCGGCGGGGCTCCCCCCGGGGCCCCGCCGCCGGTGTCCGTGGGCCGCTCGGCGGCGTCAGCGGTAGAGCTTGTTCACGGCGGTCCGGGTGGTCTTCTTGAAGGCCTTCAGCGGGATCCGGTCGAGGGTGCCCATCTGGCCCCACTCGACGACGGTGACGGTGCGGCCGTCGCGCCCGATGCCGTAGAGCCGGACGTTGTGCTCGGACTCGGGGGGCGCCACGTGCACGCCGTAGACGTGCGCGCCCTCCTCCACGGCGAGGCCGCCGAAGTCCTTCCAGTCGGCCTGGGAGCCCGGGTTCTGCTCCAGGAAGCGCGCGACGCAGCCCCGCACGGACGAGCGGAGCTCGGCGGCCAGGTCACGCGCGGCCTTGGTGTTCTTGGCCGTGAAGGTGACCTGCTGGGCGTTGGTGTCGAGTTCGGTCCAGAACGAGCGGTGGGAGACGCCCTTGCGGGGCAGGCCGCTCAGGGCGCAGGCGACGCCGCCCTCGGGCAGGCCGGCGCGGACCCGGTCGGCGTACCAGGGCGAGAAGGAGTAGGGCGGCAGTTCCTTCGGCGCGAGGAACCTCGGCGCCTTCGTGGACGCGGCGGCCCCGGCCTCGGCGGAGCCGGCGGCGAGGAGCGAGGTGGCGGCGACCGTGGCGAGCGCGGTCGCGGCGGCGCGGCGGACGGCGGTGCGGTTCAAGGTGGATCCCCCGTGGTCAGGTCGTGGACGAGGACCGTCGCCGGACGGCGGCGGTGCTGCACCCCAGCCTGTGCGGCGCCGTCACGGCCCGGCAACAGCCGGGGCCGCATCCGGGACGCCGGAACGGTTGCGCGTACCCTGGCCTGGGGAGACGTGAGCGCCCTGGAACGGGCGGCCGGGACACGGGAAGGCGTCGGGGGCGCGGGACATGGGTGGTACGGCGGCGGGCAGTGAGCACTTCGCCCGGAACTTACGGGAGCTGAAGGACCGTTCGGGGCTGAGCTACGGGCAGCTGGCGACCCGTTTGCACGTCAGCACGTCGACCCTGCACCGCTATTGCAACGGTGACGCGGTGCCGGCCGACTACGCGGTCGTGGAGCGTCTGGCGCGGCTGTGCGGCGCGGGACCGGACGAGCTGGTCGAGCTGCACCGCCGCTGGGTGCTCGCCGACGCGGTCCGCCGGGTGGGCAACCGCGGCGGCGCCGCGGGGGCGGCGGAGCCGCGTGAACAGGGCGGCGGCGACGGCTCCGGGGAAGGCGAGCCGGACGGCGGCACGGACACGGCCCCCGACGGGAACGCGCCCGCGCGCGACGACCTGCGGCCGGAGGTTGAAGCGGCTCCGGAGGCGGCACCTGGGACGGCACCGGGCGCTGCTCCCGAGACAGCTCCGAGCGCTGCTCCCGGGACGGCACCGCAGCCGCCCACCGGGGAACTCGAGCCGATCGGCACCGTCCCGGCACCGCGGCGGCCGCGTTCCTGGCGCCGCCGCTTGTCCCGGCCCGCCGTCGCCGGATCGGTGGCCGCCCTGGTGCTCACCGGCGCCGCGCTGGCGATGACCGACGGCACCGGCGGCGAGGACCCGCCGGCCCGCGCCGCCTCCTCGCCCTCCACGCGCTCCGGTGACGCGGTGGGCACCTCTCCCTCGCCGGGCGTCACGGGCACGGCCCCGGCGTCGCCGGGCGCGTCCCCCTCGCGGCGAGCGCCGTCCACCGAGCCGGGGGTGACGGGCTCGAAGGCCGTTCCGCGTCCACCCGGCGGCGCGGGCACCACCTCCCGTGCGCCGGTGCCGGCACAGCCACTGGTCTGGAGCGTGCGCTCGCACGTCTGGGAGAACGGCTGCAGCCACCGCTACCTCATCGACCGGCCGCCCGCGGACGTCCCTCCCCCGCCGGTCTCCCAGGACGCGCGCGCCTGGGCCGGTGCCCTGGGCGCCGTGCACGGCGCCACGACCGTCGTCGAGGCCACGATCCGCGGGAAGGGCGCGGCACCTGTGGTGGTGCAGGCCCTGCACATCCGCGTCGTCGACCGCCGGAGCCCGCTGCGCTGGTCCACGTACTCGATGGACAACGGCTGCGGAGGGGCGCTGTCGCCCGCCGAGTACGCGGTGGACCTCGACGCCGCCCGCCCGCAGCCGCAACCACGGGACGGCAACGACAGCGAGCACACCATCCCCGTCGTCCGGCTGCCCTACCAGGTCTCCGACCGGGACCCGCTCGTGCTCCGGGTGCACGCCCGCACGGTGCGCTGCGACTGCGACTGGTTCCTGGAACTGGAGTGGAGCGCCGGCGGCCGCTCGGGCACCGTCCGGCTCGACGACGGCGGACGCCCCTTCCGCACCAGCGGCGTCAAGGGCCGTCCCGAGTACGGCTACTGGTCCCCTTCCGGCTGGACCCTGAACTAGCACCGCGGCAAGGGGGTCAGCCCGCGCGGCCGGGGAGCATGGCCAGGGCCTTGGAGCGCTGTGCGACGAGCCCGTCGTAGGTGCCGTCGCGCTCGGCCCAGCGGTGCGTCAGGACGCCCTTCACGAGGACTTCGCGGGGGGTGGGGTCCTGCGAGAGCAGGTGCACGACCTCGGTGGCGAAGTCGTCGAGCGGCAACGCGTGCGGGTTCACCCTCTCCTGGCCGGCCGTGGCGACGGCCGGGGGGACGAGTTCGGCGACGTCGACACCGGTGCCGTCGAGCTGCGCGCGCAGTGCCTCGGAGTAGGCGTGCACGGCGGCCTTCGACGCGGCGTAGCTGGGCATGGGCGGGAACGGCAGGAAGGCGATGCCGGAGGTGACGGTGACGAAGGTGCCCTCGCCCCGCCGGACCAGGTGCGGGGTGAAGGCGTCGACGACGCGGACGGTGCCGAGCAGGTTGGTGTCGATCGTCGTCCGTGCGGTCTCGAAGTGCGCGGGGTCGCGCAGGTCCTCGACGAGCATGACGCCCGACGTGACGACGACGGTGTCCAGCCCGGGGTGGCGGGCGAGGACCGCGTCACGGAGGGAGGCGACGGAGGAGCCGTCGGTGACGTCGACGGCGAACGTGCCGAAGCCCTCTCCGGCGAGTTCCGCGAGGGCCCGGGTGCTGCGGCCGGCGACGGCCACGGTGCTGCCCGCCGCGGCGAACCGGCGGGCCAGCTCCCGGCCGATTCCCGAGGTCCCGCCGACGACGAGGACGGTGCGGTTGGAGAGATCCACGAGATCTTCCCTTCGGATCGGGGCGCCGAGGGCGTTCGAACCCGCGGCGCGGACGGTGTTGCCGGTTCCGAAGTCTCGAACACGTCCGCCGGACCTGGCAGAGCCCCCGTCCTCCCTGGTCCTGCCAGGGCCCCCTTCGCGGCGCCCGGACCGCATTACGGTGGCGGTATGAACGACGAGGAATCCGGCAACCGGCTCGGCGGCTACCTCCGCGCCCGGCGCGAGCTGGTCTCCCCGGCCCAGGCGGGCCTCCCGCCCGGCGGCAACCGGCGCGTGCCCGGCCTGCGCCGTGAGGAGGTCGCCCTGCTCGCCGGGATCAGCCCGGACTACTACCTGCGCCTGGAACGGGGCCGGGACAAGAACCCCTCGCCGCAGGTCCTCGAGGCGCTCGCGCGGGTGCTGCGGCTCGACGACGTCGAGCGCGCCTATCTGCTCGGCCTGACGGCGGCACGCCCGAGGGCGCCGCGCCGCAGGCGGCCCGAGCACGTACCGCAGCGGGTGCACGAACTGCTCGCGCACCTGCAGATCCCGGCCTTCGTGGAGGGGCGCGCCTTCGACGTGCTGGCCTCCAACCCGATGGCGGTCGCGCTCTCCCCCCGTCTGCGGCCGGGCGAGAACCGGCTTCGTTCCCTCCTCCTCGATCCCGAGGAGCAGGCCTTCCAGCAGGACTGGACGAGAGCCACCGCCGATTTCGTGGCCACCTTGCGCACGACCATCGGGGACGACACCGACGACCCCCGGTTCGTCGAGCTGGTCGGGGAGCTCGCACTGTCCAGTCAGCGGTTCCGCACCCTGTGGGCCCGGCACGACGTCCGCACGCTGGACGGCGGCACGACCACGGTGAACCACCCCGTCGTCGGCGAACTGCGGCTCCACCGCGACAAACTCGCCGTCGACGACGTCATCCTCGTCCTCTACTACCCCGACAAGGGCAGCGACAGCGACGAGAAACTGCGGCTCCTCGCCGCGCTCTCACCCGCCGGGTCCGACGCCACGGCGCCCGACGGGCCGAAGGGCACCCCCCACGGGAAGGCGCCCCGACGTCCCTGACCCCCGCGGTCAGAGGCCGAACGGCCAGATGAAGCCGCGGTTCATGGTGATGAGCACGACCAGCACCATCAGGTCGGCCGCGCCGAGCACCAGACCGGCGATCGCCCGTACGGGACGCCGGGTGCCCCGGACGAGCGCGACGCCGCCGAGGATCAGGGCGAAGGGGCCGAGCACGATGTTGAAGGCCAGCAGCCCGACCAGGCCCAGCACGAACGCGGCGACGGCCATGCCGTCGGAGCCGTCCGAGCCCGACCGGGCCTCGGCTGCGCGCAGTTCGCGCTCGTGGGCGGATGCGTAGGAGTCCATGGGTGGGTTCCCCCCTGGGAGACGTGGGATCAGCGGTGGCGGTGGTGTGCGACGCGCTCGCGGACGTAGAACGTGAGCAGCCAGGCACCGACCACGCCCACCGCGACGAAGAAGACGGGCAACGGGGTGTACGAGACGGTGCCCAGGAGGATCCCCATGGCGACCAGGACGACGAGGAGGGTCACGGGCGGGTGCCTTTCTCGGTTGCCGGATGGCACTGCGGGCTGCGGACGTCGGCCGACGGGTGCGGATGTCGACTCAGTGAACAACTGAAATAACAGTTGTTCACTGAGTCGGAAGTCTACTGTCGCGCAACTCGGCGAACAGCTGTTTACTGGATGACATGAGTCACACCCTCGGGGCCCGTGAGGCCCAGAAGCAGCAGACCCGGCGGGCCCTCCTCGACGCGGGCCTGCGCCTGCTGGAGAACCAGAGCCTGAGCAGCCTGGGACTGCGCGAGGTCACCCGTGAAGTGGGCGTCGCGCCCGCCGGGTTCTACCGACACTTCCGCGACATGGGCGACCTCGGGGTGGCCCTGGTCGCCGAGTCGCTGGGCAGTCTGCACGGCATGATCCAGGCGATCATGGCCGAGCAGGACGACGCGGAGGAGGTCATCGCCCGCTCCGTCCGGCTGATCGCCCTGCACGTGCGCGACCACCGGCCGCACATCCGCTTCATCGCCCGCGAGCGGCACGGCGGCGTGCAGGCCGTCCGCGAGGCCATCGCGACCGAACTCTCGCTGTTCGCCCGGGAGGTGGCCGAGGCGCTCGGCGCGCAGCCCGTCGCGCACGGCTGGGCGCCCGAGGACGTCCGCATGCTCGCCGAACTGTACGTCGACCGCATGCTGATGACGGCGATCGCCTTCATGGAGGCACCGGCCGGCGACACCGCGGCCGAGGAACGGGTCGGCGAGCGGGCCCGCAAGGAGCTGTACCTGATCCACCTGGGCCGACGGCACTGGCTGGACACCTGAGGGCGAATTGACACTTGCGTGGATTCACCATCTATGGTGATCGCATGGTTTTCGCACTCTTTCGGCGCAATCGCACGGTCAACGGCGGCACGAATCCCGGGCTGTTGCCACCGATCGCCGAGGGTGCGGGACTGATCAGCTGTCAGGTGCTCGATGCCTCGGGCCGGCCGTTGGACGGTGCCGAGGTCACGGTGTCCGAAGCCCGCACCCGCCTCCCGCGCGTGACGGCCACCACCGATCCCTACGGGACGTTCCTGGCCACCCTGCCGCCCGGGCACTACACCGTGATGATCGGCGCGGACGGCATGCGGCCCTACCGGGGCACCGTGCAGATCGCGGAGGGGCTCCAGTCCCCTGTCGGCGCGGTGCGGTTGACGCCCTCGCCGGAGCTCGAACTGCCGCCGCCGGGCACCTGGTTCTTCGACCCGCCGCACACGGCCGTCCGGTTCATCGCCAAGCACGTCGGCATGGCCCATGTACACGGCCGCTTCGACCGCTTCACGGGCGGGATACGCGTCGCGGAGCGCATGGAGGACTCCCACGTCGAGATCACCATCGACGCGGCGAGCATCAACACCGGCAACCGGACCCGGGACGGCCACCTGCGCTCCGCGGACTTCCTCGACGTGGCCGCCCACCCCTGGATCCGCTTCGCGAGCGACCGCTTCGTGCACCAGGGCGGCTCGCGGTGGGCCGTCCAGGGCCACCTCGGCATGCACGGCGTCAGCCGGTCGGTGACCCTGGACACCGACTACCTGGGCATGGCCACCGGCGGCTACGGCGAGGAGCTGCGCTGCGCGGCCCTCGCCACCGCCGAACTGCACCGCGACGACTACACCCTGAACTGGCAGAGCATGCTGGCGCGGGGCATCGCGGTGGTGGGCCCGACCATCAAGCTGGAGCTCGACGTCCAGGCCATGTTCTCCCGCCACGACACCCCGACACCGCCGGAGTAGCCGCCGCGCGTGCCCTCAGGCCGCGGTCGGTGCGGGCGTGATGACGGCGAACACCGCGCCCTGCGGGTCGACGACCTGGGCGAAGCGCCCGACCTCCGGCACGTCCACCGCGGGGAGGCGCACCGTGCCGCCCGCCGCGACGGCCTTGGCCAGCGTCGCGTCGCAGTCGGCCACCGCGAAGTACGGCAGCCAGTGCGCGCCGGCGCCTGCGGCGAGCATCTCCTCGTCGAGCTGCATGACACCGCCGTGGGCGTCGCTCTCGCCGCCGCCCGCCGGGGAGACCAGGGTGTAGACCATGCCGGGCATCCGGGAGTCCTCGGTCCTCCAGTCGAAGACCGCGCGGTAGAAGGCCAGTGCCGAGGGCGCGTCGGGGGTGAAGAGCTCCGTCCAGTACAGCGAGCCGGGCTCGTCGACGACGTCCAGGCCCTTGTTGGCGCCCGGCTGCCACACGCAGAACCGGGCCCCGGTCGGGTCGACGTAAGCCGCCATCCGCCCGAGGTCGAAGACGTCCATGGCGGAGAACCGCACGGCTCCGCCGGCCTGTTCGACGGACTTGGTGGTGGCGTCGGCGTCGGCCGTCTGGAAGAACGGCTCCCAGGCCGCGGCGGTGGCGCCGGGTTCGTTGTTCGGTCCGATGCCGGCGACGGTGCGGTCGCCGATCCGGAACATCCCGTAGCCGCCCGCTTCAGGTCCGGCCGACCGGAAGTCCCAGCCGAAGACCTCGCGGTAGTAGGCCGCCGAGGCCTCGACGTCGGGAGTGCCCAGGTCGAGCCAGTTGGGGGCGCCGGGTACGTAGTTGGTGTTGAGCATGGTGTGCTCCTTCGACGGGGTGCTGTGCCCTGGTCGCTCCCAGTCTTGCAGCGGGCACTGACAGTGGCCCCGTACCGCCCCGTCGCCGCCCCCGGCGCCGCCCCGTCGCCGGCTCCTGCCGCGCCGTCAGCTCCGCCGCGGCTGGCTGGTGATGACCGCGAACAGCGCGCCGAAGGGGTCCGCGAGGTGCGCGAAGCGCCCGACGCCCTCGGCGTGCTGGGGTGCCTTGACGACCTTCCCGCCGAGCTGCGCGGCCTCGGCGACCACCGCGTCGGCGTCCTCGACCTCGAAGTAGGGCAGCCAGTGCGGGGTGACACCGGCGTCCCTCATCGCGTCGGTGATCTCCACGATCCCGCCCAGGGACGCCTCCCGGCCGCCGCCCGAGGTCGACAGCACGCTGTAGCGGGTCGTGCCGAGCGGCACGTCCTGCGCCTGCCATTCGAGGACCGCGCCGTAGAAGGCGCCGGCGGCGGCCGCGTCGGGCGCGTACAACTCCGCCCACCCGAAGCTGCCCGGCTCGGTGACCACGTCGAGGCCCTTGGTGTCGCGGGGCTGCCACACGGCGAACTCCGCTCCCCCGGGGTCGGTGAAGCCGGCCATCCGGCCGTTGGTGAAGACGTCGAAGGGCGGGAGGCGCACCGTCCCGCCCGCCTGCTCGACCGCCTTGGCGGTGGCGTCGGCGTCGGCCGTCTGGAAGTACAGCGTCCAGGAGGACCGCACGCCCTCCTCGCTGAGCGGACCGAAGGCGGCCACGGTCTTCCCGCCGAGGCGGAAGAAGCCGTAGCCGCCGGCCTCGGGCCCGAGGGGCTGCGCGTCCCAGGAGAAGAGCCCGGTGTAGAAGGAGACCGCCGCCCCGGGGTCCGGGCTGCCCAGGTCGATCCAGTTCGGGGCGCCGTTGACGTACTGGGTGGTGAGCATGGCGGTCTCCTTGGCCTGCGTGCGTGCCCGGTGCTGCCGTGGTCCCGGTGTCCGTCCTCAGTCTGGCACCGGTGCCAGGCTCGCGCCGGGCGGCGTCACTTCCCCTGGGTGAACGCGTCGTAGGCCTTGAGCACCTCGTCCGTGGGGCCGTCCATCCGCAGCGTGCCGTGCTCCAGCCAGATGGCGCGGTCGCAGGTGTCGCGGATCGACTTGTTGTTGTGGCTGACCAGGAAGACCGTGCCGGCCTCCTTGCGCAGCTCGCGGATCCGCGCCTCGGAGCGCTTCTGGAAGTTCCGGTCGCCGGTGGCGAGCGCCTCGTCGATCATCAGGACGTCGTGGCTCTTGGCCGCGGCGATCGAGAAGCGCAGGCGCGCCGCCATGCCGGAGGAGTACGTCCGCATCGGGAGCGAGATGAAGTCGCCCTTCTCGTTGATCCCGGAGAACTCGACGATCTGCTCGTAGCGCTCCCGCACCTCGTCCTGCGACATGCCCATCGCGAGGCCGCCGAGCATGACGTTGCGCTCGCCGGTCAGGTCGTTCATCAGGGCGGCGTTCACACCCAGCAGCGAGGGCTGCCCCTGGGTGAAGACCTTGCCGCTCTCCGCGGGCAGCAGCCCCGCGACCGCCTTGAGCAACGTCGACTTGCCCGAGCCGTTGGAACCGATGAGCCCGATCGACTCGCCGCGGTAGGCGGTGAAGCTGACGCCGCGCACGGCGTGCACCTTGCGGACGTTCGGATTGCCGCCCTTGCGGGTGACCAGCCGGGACAGGGCGCCGACGGCGCTGCCTTTGCCGGTGCCGGCACCGTGCACCCGGTACACGATGTGCAGGTCGTCCACGATCACGGTGGGGATGCGCTCAGCCACGGCCGTACCGCTCCTCTGCCTTCCAGAAGTACACGAAGCCCCCGACGCCCATGACGAGCGCCCAGCTCACGGCTATCGCCCAGACGTGCGGGGGCAGCTGCGCGGAGGTGAAGCTGTCGATCAGCGCGAAGCGCATCAGGTCGATGTAGACCGCCGCGGGGTTCAGGTCCAGGGCGATCTTGATGACGGTGGGCGCGCTCGCCGCGAAGTGGCTGATGCTGTACATGACACCGGAGGCGTACATCCAGGTCCGCAGGATGAACGGCATCAGCTGCGCGAGGTCGGTCAGCTTGCTGCCGAGCCGCGCCATCACCAGCGCCAGGCCCGCGTTGAAGACCGACTGCAGCAGCAGCGCGGGGAGCGCGAGCAGCCAGGACGGCCCGGGCACCTCGCCGGTCATCAGCACGATCGCCAGCAGCACGAACATCGACATCAGCAACTGCTGCAACTGCACCAGGGTGAAGGCGATCGGCAGGCTCGCGCGCGGGAAGTGCAGCGCCCGCACGAGTCCGAGGTTCCCTGCGATCGCCCGGGTCCCCGCGAGCACCGAGGACTGAGTGAAGGTGAAGATGAAGACGCCCGTGACCAGGAAGGCGATGTAGTTGTCGACGCCCCGGTCGGTGCCCAGCAGCAGGCCGAAGATGAAGTAGTAGACGGCCGCGTTGAGCAGCGGCGTCAGCACCTGCCAGAGCTGGCCCAGCCGGGCCTGGGTGTACTGTGCCGACACGCGGGCCCGGGCGAACGCCGAGATGAAGTGACGGCGTCCCCACAACTGCCGCACGTAGGCGCGCAGGCTGGGCCGGGCTCCACTGACCGACAGCCCGTACTTGGCCGCCAGCTCCGCGGGGGACGGCGCCGGAGCGCCGGGCGGCGCGGGCGCCGCTGAGGAGGACTCGATGTCAAGGCTCACGAGGGGGCGCTTCCGTTCGGGGGGTGATGCGCTAGGGGGGCGGTTTGTGCGCGGACGGAACGAGACCGTATCGTCGTTACCAGGACGTTAGACCACTCGGGCGCTGGAACGCAACCGTTCCGTCCCGTCGTCGCGTAGGCTGCCGGGCATGGCACCGGACACCGCACCCCCACGACGCGCCCCCGCCGGGGCGGCAGTGCTCCGAGACGATGTCACGGAGGCCATCCGGGCGGCCGTCTTCGAGGAGCTCGCCGCGGTCGGGTACGGGCGGATGTCCATCGAGGGCATCGCACGGCGCGCGGGCGTCGGCAAGGCCGCGGTCTACCGGCGCTGGCGCTCCAAGCTGCCGCTCGTCCTCGACGTGGTGTCCGCCGTCGCGGCCGTCGGCGTCCCGGCGCCCGCCACGGGCAGCCTGCTGGGCGACATCCGGATGCTGCTGGAGGTGACGGCACGGGCCCTGCGGCACCCCGTCGCCTCGCAGATCATCCCCGACCTGCTGGCGGAGGCCTCCCGCAACCCCGAGATCGCCGCGACGCTGCAGACCGCGCTGCGCGACACCCAGCGCGGCATCGCCACCGCCATCGTCGACGCCGCCGTCGAGCGCGGCGAGCTGCCCGCCGGCACGGACCGCGACCTCGCCCTCGACCTCATCGCCGGCCCCCTCTACTGGCGCCTCGCGGTCCTCCGCTCCCCCCTCACACCCCGCTACCTCGACCACCTCGCGGTCGCGACGACCGCCGCGCTGGCGGCCTCGGCCTAGGGACGGCGGCCCGGACGGTCGCCGCCTCGGCGCCGGTGGCCGCGTCCGGCGGCGCGGGCAGTACACCCCCGGCACCTCGTGACCCGCCGCAACGGCGCGACGACGCTTCGCCTCCGCACCGCGAGCCGGACCCGCCGGACCGACCCGCCGGTCGGAACACCCGCGGTTCGGAACAGCAGTCGCCGCGCACGCGGCTCCCGGGCTGGGGTGACCCGCACGGATGCGGTTGCCACGCCACCGCCGCCACGGCACGTCGCCCCCGTCACGCGCGCGGGCGAAGCAACCGGACGAGCCCCGAGCCCCTCCCCCGCAGCCTCCATAGGATCAGCCGCGAGGGACGGCGAAGTCCTCGAGGCGGGCGCGTTCCGGGGCGAGGGCGGACCACGGCTCGGACCAGGTGAGGACGGCCAGGGCGGACGTCGGGAACTTGTCGGCGGCTCGCAGCAGGGCGTCGGCGCGGGCCTGGCCGGTCAGGCGGAGGACGAGGTCCTGGACCCCCGGGTTGTGGCCGACCAGCACGAGGGACCCGGCGTCCTCGGGGGCCTCGCGCAGGACGTCGAGCAGGGCGCGGGCGGTGGCGGCGTAGACCCGCTCGTCCAGGCGCACGGGCACGGACCGCTTGGCGCCCAGGGCCGCGGCGGCGAGTTCCCAGGTCTCCTGGGTGCGCCGGGACGTCGAGCAGATCACCAGGTCGGGGGGGTGTCCGCTCTCGCGCAGCCAGCGGCCGACGGCGGGGGCGTCACGGCGGCCGCGGGGGCCGAGCGGGCGGTCGTGGTCCGGGACGTCCGGGGGCCAGGCGGACTTGGCGTGCCGCAGCACGACGAGGCGTCGCGGACCGGCCTCCGCGCGTCGCTTCACGACCGCACCCCGCCGACCTCGGCGCTCAGCTCCAGGGCCAGCACCCGGTCCGCACGGGCGAACGTCTCGAAGCGGGAGCCGTCGGGCAGGGCGGCCTCCTCCTCCAGCCGGTCGAGGACGGCCAGGTGGGCGGCGGTGTCGAGGTCCGCGTCCAGGGCGGCCTGGAGTCGTTCGACGTACTGGGCGCACATCGGCCTCGACGGCGACTCGGCCCAGCGGGCCACCGCGCCGCGCCACCGCCGCAGACCGACGTCAGCCCCGTCGAGTACCGGAGCGGACAGGTCCGCGGGCGCCCTGCGGTCGAGCCGGAGCAGCGCGAGCCGTACGGCGGGGCCGGGCGCGGCTACTTCGTCCGGGTGAACCTGCGCGACGTCGAGACGGAGGCCGCCGGTCCCGGTGCCCATCGGGGCCACGTGCACCCGGGCCGGGCCCGCGAGCGCCGCCTCCGCCTCGCGGACGTCGTCCCCGCGCGCCGCGCGGGGCCCGATGCCCAGCGCCGCGGCGGCGGCGTCCAGTGCGGGGTCGGCCGGGCCGACCGAGGCGACCAGCACCTGCCCGCCGTGGGTCTCCACGGCGCGGGCCAGCACGTCCGCCACCAGCAGCACCCGCAGCGCCGTCGTCCTGCCGACCGCGGCGCCGGTGTGCGCCAGCACCCGCAGCGGCACGCGCCGCCCCGGGTCGAGTTCCACGGGCTCCCCGCTCCTGCCGTCCACGATGCGCAGCACGCCTTTGAATCTAACCCGTGCGGCCCACGGGCGCAGGTGCCCCTCCAGGGTGACGGGCTCTCCCGCGGCGCTCCCGCGCGTGGGGGACGACGCGGCCGCCCGCCCTCCCCGGCGCCCGAACCACCCACCGGGGCACCGCCCTTCGCGGCAATCAGGCCCCCGGCGGGCCTGCGGCCCGCGTCGGGCTCCGCGTCGCACGCCGCATCGCCGGGGCCGGGCGGTCAGTCGTCCTCGGCGGGCGGCGCGGCGCGGTCCGGGCCCTGGGCGCGGACCCGCTGGACCTGCTCCAGGGAGTCGCGCAGGTCGCCGAGCCAGGTGTCGGTGTTGGCGCGGACGAGGCGCACGCACCAGGCGAGGGCCTCGCTGCGGCTGCGGGCGACGCCGCCCGCGACGAGGGTGTCGAGGACCTGGCGCTCGGGCTGGCGGAGCCGGGTCATGACGGGGACGGAGACGGTGGTGTACAGGGCCCGGCGCCCGCCGCACTCCACGCCCCAGGAGACCTTGCGCCCGAAGCGGTGTTCGGCCTCGCGGGCGACGGCGACACGGTCCTCGCGGGTGCGCTCCCGGAACTCGGCGACGCGTCCGTCGAGCGCGGCCTCGCGTTCGACGGGTGACGCGCCGGCGGCGACCTCCGGTGCGGGGATGCGGCCGACGACGGTGATCTCCTCGCGGTCGACCGTGACCTCCACGAGCGCCTCGAACAGTCCGTCGGGGAGCCGCCCGGCGAGCCAGCCACGCAGGGCTTCCATCTGTTCGCTCGTAATCATGTAATCAAGATTACGCCTCGGATATCCGAGCACAAGAGGCCCGTGGAACTCGCGTCCGAGGCGTCGCGTTGTCCCCGGGCGCGACTTACAGTTGCGCGTATCGGAGCAGAACGGGGGAATCGCCACGCGGCGCCTCTGGGAGGCCTCATGACCCGCATCTCGGTGAAGGTGGACGGCACGGCCTACGAGGACGAGGTGGAGCCCCGCCTCCTGCTCGTCCATTACCTGCGGGACCGGCTCGGCCTGACCGGTACCCCCATCGGGTGCGACACCACGAACTGCGGCGCCTGCACGGTGGACCTCGACGGCGCGAGCGTGAAGAGCTGTTCCGTGCTCGCCGTACAGGCCGACGGCGGCGAGGTGACGACGATCCAGGGGCTGGCCTCCGCCGACGGCGAGTGGCACCCCCTGCAGCGGGCGTTCCACGAGCAGCACGCGCTGCAGTGCGGCTTCTGCACGCCCGGCATGATCATGGCCGCCCGCGACCTGCTGCGGGAGAACCCCGACCCCACGCCCGAGGAGGTCCGCGAGGGTCTGGAGGGCAACCTGTGCCGCTGCACGGGTTACATGAACATCGTGCGCGCCGTGCTGGCGGCCGCCGCCGAGGAACGCCGCCACCAGGCGCCGGAGCCCGGCGCCGTGGCCGAGCACGCCGCGCCGAGCCCGGCCGGAAGCGGGGCGCCGGTATGACCGACCAGCTGACCGGACGCGACCCCGAGGTCGGCCGGGCCCGGGTCCGCAAGGAGGACGCCCGGCTGGTGACCGGCCGGACGACCTGGACCGACAACATCAGCGTCCCGGGGCTGCTGCACATCGCGATCCTGCGCAGCCCGATGGCGCACGCCCGCATCGAGCGGATCGACGTCACCCCGGCCCTCGAACGGCCGGGGGTCGTCGCCGCCTACAGCGGCCGCGACCTGGCCGAGGGGCTGGGGTCGCTGCCCTGCGCCTGGCCCGTCACCGAGGACATCGTGCTGCCCGAGCACCCGCCGGTCGCCGTCGACGAGGTCCGCCACACCGGCGACCCGGTCGCGGTCGTCGTCGCCCGCGACCGCTACGCGGCGGCCGACGCGCTGGAGGCGATCGACGTCGACTACGAGCCGCTGCCCCCGGTCCTCGACATGGAGGCGGCGCTCGCCGAGGGCGCCCCGCTGGTCCACGCCGACAAGGGCACCAACCGCTGCTACACCTGGCCGCTGGCCACCGGCGAGGACTACGCGACCGTGCGCGAGCGGGCCGACGTGGTGCTGCGCCGGCGCTTCGTGCAGCAGCGGCTCATCCCCAACGCCATGGAGCCGCGGGCCGTCGTGGCGGTCCCGCCGGACACCTCGGACCAGTACACCCTCTACTCCGCGACGCAGGTCCCGCACATCGTGCGGGTGATGATGGCCGTCGTCACCGGCATCCCGGAGCAGCGGCTGCGGGTCGTCGCGCCGGACGTCGGCGGCGGCTTCGGCTCCAAGCTCCAGGTCTACGGCGAGGAGGCGATCGGCCTGGCCGTCGCCCGGAAGCTGGGCCGCCCGGTCAAGTGGACGGAGTCCCGTTCGGAGGGGTACCTGGCCACCCACCACGGACGCGACCAGATCCAGGACCTCGAACTCGCCGCGACGCGCGACGGCAGGCTGCTGGGCCTGAAGGTGGACCTGCTCGCCGACATGGGCGCGTACCTGATGATCGTGACGCCGGGCGTCCCGCTGCTCGGGGCGTTCATGTTCCCCGGCATCTACAAGATGGACGCCTACGACTTCACCTGCACGGGCGTCTTCACCACCAAGACCCCCACCGACGCGTACCGCGGCGCGGGCCGCCCCGAGGCGACGTTCGCGATCGAGCGCATGATGGACGAGCTCGCCGCCGAGCTCGGCATGGACCCGGTGGAGGTGCGCCGCCGCAACTGGATCGGCCACGACGAGTTCCCCTACACCACCATCGGCGGCCTCACCTACGACAGCGGGGACTACGAGTCGGCGACGGACAAGGCGCTCGCCCTCTTCGGCTACGCCGACCTGCGGTCCGAGCAGCGCGAGCGGCAGGAGCGCGGCGACCCGGTGCGGCTGGGCATCGGCGTGTCGACGTACACGGAGATGTGCGGGCTCGCGCCCAGCCGGATCCTGCGCGACCTGCGCTACGGCGCGGGCGGCTGGGAGGCGGCGTCGATCCGCATGCTGCCGACGGGCAAGGTGGAGGTGCTGACCGGCACCAGCCCGCACGGACAGGGCCATGTGACGAGCTGGAGCCAGATCGCGGCGGACGTGCTGGGCGTGCCCTTCGAGGACGTCGAGGTGCTGCACGGCGACACCCGCACGGTGCCGCAGGGCATGGACACCTACGGCTCGCGCTCGCTGGTCGTCGGCGGCGTGGCCGTCCACCGCGCCGCGCGCAAGGTGGTCGACAAGGCCCGCAAGGTCGCCGCGCACCTGCTGGAGGCGAGCGAGGACGACCTGGACTTCGCCGGCGGCGTCTTCTCGGTGAAGGGCTCGCCGGACGCGCGCCGGACCATCCAGGAGGTGGCGTTCGCGACGTTCACCTCGCACGACCTGCCCGACGGGCTGGAGCCGACGATCAACGCGGAGCACGTGGAGGACCCCGAGGCCTTCTCCTACCCGCACGGCACGCACCTGTGCGCGGTGGAGGTGGACACCGAGACCGGGCGGGCGCGCATCCGCAGTTACGTGTGCGTGGACGACGTGGGCAAGGTCGTCAACCCGATGATCGTGGAGGGCCAGGTGCACGGCGGGCTCGCCCAGGGCATCGCCCAGGCCCTGTTCGAGGAGGCGGTCTACGACGAGGAGGGCAACCTGGTCTCCGGCACCATGGCCGACTACCTGGTGCCCTGCGCGGCCGACCTGCCCGACTTCCTCACCGACCGCACCGAGACGCCGGCGACCACCAACCCGCTGGGCGTCAAGGGCGTCGGCGAGGCCGGGACAATCGCCTCGACCCCCGCGGTGGTCAACGCCGTGGTCGACGCCCTGCGGCCGCTGGGCGTCACGGACGTGCCGATGCCGTGCACGCCGGAACGGATCTGGCGGGCCCTGCGGGACGCGCGGCCCTCCGCACGGCCGGAGGAGGACGGCTCATGATCCCCGCGTCGTTCGAGTACGCCAGGCCGCGCACCGTGGAGGAGGCGGTGCGGCAGCTCGCCCTCGCCGGGGAGGACGCGAAGGTGCTGGCGGGCGGTCAGAGCCTGCTGCCGATCCTGCGGATGCGGCTCGCCTTCCCCGAACTGCTCGTGGACGTCGGCCGGATCCCCGGCCTGCGCGGGGTGCGGGTCGACGGGGACGACCTCGTGATCGGCGCCCTGACCTCGCACCACGACGTCGTGCACGACCCCCTGGTGCGGCGGCACGCCGGGCTGCTGGCCGCCGCCACGGCCACGGTGGCCGATCCGGCGGTACGCCACCGGGGCACGATCGGCGGCTCGATCGCCCATGCCGACCCGGCCGGGGACGTGCCCGCGGCTGTCCTCGCCCTCGACGCCGAACTGGTCGTCCAGGGTCCGGACGGACAACGGAGCCTCCCCGCACGGGAGTTCTTCACCGACTACCTGCAGACGGCACTGCGGCCCGACGAACTGCTGGTGGAGGTGCGGGTGCCCAAGGCGGACGCCTGGGGCTTCCACTACGAGAAGTTCCAGCTCAGCGCCCAGGCCTGGGCCGTGGTGGGGGTGGCGGCGCTGGTGCGGCGCGACGACGGCCACATCGTCGAGTGCCGTGTCGGGCTGTCGAACATGGGACCCACCCCCGTGCGCGCCACCGCCTGCGAGGCCGCGCTCGCGGGCGCCGACGCCGCCCCGGAGGCGGTGGCCTCGGCCGCCGGGAGCGCCGCGGAGGGCACCCGGCCGGCGTCCGACCTGTCGGCGTCCGCCGAGTACCGGGAGCACCTGGCGCGGGTGCTCACCCGCAGGGCGGTCCTCGCCGCCGCGGAGCTGACATGAGGAGCGGACACAGCGCATGACCTGGCCGGCGCACGGGACTCCGCCGGGGTCGACCACCCCGGCGGGCGCCGCCTGCGGGCCGCTCCCCCTGGCGACGGCACGCGCCGGGGCGGTGGGTCCGCACGGCCCCGGCACCCCGGCTCCCGCCCCCCACGCCGGACCTGCCGGCGGACCGGCCGCCGCTGCCACCGGACCGGCTTCCGCGCCGTACCGTGCCGCCCCCGCCGCCGACCGGGCCGACGGGTCCGACCGGTCCGACGGGGCGGCGCCGGCGATCTCCGGCCCCGAGGAGATCCGGGCCCGGCTGGAGGAGACCGGCTACCTGGTCGACGACGGCCTCTCGGTCGCCTGCTACCTGGCGCTGACGCTGCACCGCCCGATCTTCTGCGAGGGCGACGCGGGCGTCGGCAAGACAGCGCTGGCGCACGCGCTCGCCGGAGCCCTCGGCGCGCCGCTGATCCGGCTGCAGTGCTACGAGGGCATCGACGCCTCGCAGGCGCTGTACGACTGGGACTTCCCCCGGCAGTTGCTGCACCTGCGGGCGGCCGAGGCCACGGGCGTCAGCGACCCGGAGACGCTGGAGGGCGAGCTCTACAGCCGGCGGTTCCTGCTGGCACGGCCGCTGCTGCGGGCCCTGGAGACCAGCCCCTCGGTGCTGCTGGTCGACGAGGTCGACCGAGCGGACGACGAGTTCGAGGCCTTCCTGCTGGAACTGCTGTCGGAGTACTCCGTCACCGTCCCCGAACTGGGCACCCTGCGGGCGCAGTCGCCGCCCGTGGTGGTGCTGACGTCCAACCGGACGCGCGAGGTGCACGACGCCCTGAAGCGGCGCTGCCTCTACCACTGGTTCGAACACCCCGGCTTCGAGCGGGAGCTGGCGATCGTACGGCGCAGGCAGCCGCACGTGGCGGAGCGCCTCGCGGCGCAGGTGACGGCCGTGGTGCAGTGCCTGCGCGAGCAGGACCTGGTGCGGCCGCCCGGGGTGGCGGAGACCATCGACTGGGCGGAGGCGCTCGCCGCGCTGGGGGCGACGGAACTCGACGCGGACCTGGCGATGACCACCCTCGGCTCGGTGCTCAAGTACCGCGAGGACGCCCAGCGGGCGCGCTCGCTGGACCTGTCGGCGATCCTCGCCGCACGGGCGGGCGGGGCGCGGTGAGCACGGTGCGCACGGTCACGGCGGACGGCACGGCGGGGGTGGTGGGCTTCGCCCGCGCCCTGCGGGCCGCAGGGGTGCCGGCCGGCCCCGACCGGGTCGCCTCGTTCCTGGCCGCGCTCGGCCGGCTCGACCCGTCGCGGCGCCGCGACGTGTACTGGGCGGGACGCCTGACGCTCTGCGGCGGCCCGGACGACCTGGAGCGCTACGACCGGGTCTTCGCGGCCTTCTTCGACGGCGAGCGGCCACCGCCCCGCCGGGTGCGTCCGGCGGTCCGGCCCCCGCGCCCGCCCGCGGTGCCGTGGGCCGGCGCCGGGGAGCCCGCCACCGGTGCGGAGGGGGGTGCGGGGCCCACCGCGGTCGCGCTCGCCAGCGCGACGGAGGTGCTGCGGCACCGTGACGTCGCCGCGCTGACCGACGCCGAACGGGCCCAGCTGAACCGGCTGCTGGCGGTGTTCGCGCTCGACGGCGAACCGCGCCGCACCTCCCGGCGCCGTCCGGCCCGCCGCGGGACGGTGGATCCACGGCGCACCGTGCGGGAGTTGCTGCGGCGGGGCGGCGAGCCAGCCGCGCTCCTGCGGCGGGCCCCGGCCCGCACGCCGCGCCGGGTGGTGCTGCTGCTGGACGTCAGCGGGTCGATGGCCCCGTACGCGGACGCGCTGCTGCGCTTCGCGCACGCCGCCGCGCACGGTTCGCGCGGCCGTACGCCCACCGAGGTCTTCACCCTCGGCACCCGGCTGACCCGGGTCACCCGCGAGATGGCGCGCCGGGACCCGGACGCGGCGCTGGCCGCGGTCGCGACGGCGGTGCCCGACTGGAGCGGCGGGACGCGGCTCGGGGAGACGCTGCGGGCGTTCCTGGACCGCTGGGGCGCGCGGGGGACGGCGCGCGGCGCGGTGGTCGTGGTGCTGTCCGACGGCTGGGAGCGCGGCGACCCCGCCCTGCTGGCCGGGCAGATGCGGCGACTGGCACGGCTGGCGCATCGCGTGGTGTGGGCCAACCCGCGCAAGGCCGGGCCGGGGTACGCCCCGCTGGCGGCGGGCATGGCGGCGGCGCTGCCGAGCGTCGACGCCTTCGTCGAGGGGCACAGTCTGGGCGCGCTGGAACGTCTGGCCGCCGTGGTGAGAGGAGCCGACGGTGCGTGAGATCCTTCCGGCGCTGAACGACTGGTACGCCTCGGGAACCCCCTTCGGGCTGGCCACGGTCGTCGCGGTGAGCCGCAGCGCGCCGCGCGGACCGGGCGCGGCCATGGCGGTGGGGCCCGGCGACGAGGTCGTGGGCAGCGTCTCCGGGGGCTGCGTGGAGGGCGCGGTCTTCGAACTGGCCAAGGAGGTCGTCGAGTCGGGCGAGGCCCGGCTGCACACCTTCGGCTACAGCGACGCTGACGCCTTCGAGGTGGGCCTGACCTGCGGCGGTGAGATCACCCTGCTGGTCCGTCCGGTGTCCCCGGCCACCGACGCGGGCTTCGGCGAGGTGGCGGCCTCGGTCGCCGCGCACCGGCCGGTGGTCACCGCGACGGTGCTCGACGGTCCCGCCCCGCGCGGCGCGACGCTCACGGTGTGGCCGGACCGGGTCGCCGGCACCCTCGGCTCGGAGGGCCTGGACGCGGCGGTCACGGACGACGCCCGCGGCGAGCTGGCCCAGGGCGCCACCGGGCAGCGCCACTACGGCCGCCACGGCGAACGGCGCGAGGACGACGTGACGGTGTTCCTGCAGTCCTTCGCCCCGCCGCCGCGGATGCTGGTGTTCGGCGCCATCGACTTCGCGGCGGCGGTGGCACGCATCGGGCTGTTCCTGGGCTACCGGGTGACCGTCTGCGACGCGCGTCCGGTGTTCGCGACCCCGAAGCGCTTCCCCGAGGGCGTGGAGGTCGTCGTCGACTGGCCGCACCGCTACCTGGGCGGCACGGAGACCGACGACCGCACGGTGGTGTGCGTCCTCACCCACGACCCCAAGTTCGACGTGCCGCTGCTGGAGGTCGCGCTGCGGCGGCCGGCCGCGTACATCGGCGTGATGGGCAGCCGGCGCACGCACGACGACCGGCTCAAACGGCTGCGCGACACGACGCTCGCACCGGCCGAACTGGCCCGGCTGCGCTCGCCGATCGGGCTGGACCTGGGCGCGCGCACCCCCGAGGAGGTCGCGGTGTCGATCGCCGCCGAGATCATCGCGCTGCGCTGGGGCGGCAGCGGCACCCCGCTGTCGGGTACGGCCGGCGCGATCCACCCTCCGGTGCTCAGGCCGGCGTGACGAGGAGTAGATCATGGAACTGCACCACGAGTTCACGGTCCCCGTCCCGGTGGCGGAGGCCTGGCCGGCGCTGCTGGACATCGAGCGCGTCGCACCGTGCATGCCGGGTGCGACGGTGGACGAGTACGACGGCGAGACCGTCATGGGCACGGTACGGGTCAAGGTCGGCCCGGTGACGGTGACGTACCGCGGCACGGCGGTCTTCGAGGAGCGGGACGGGACCGCGCACCGCGTCGTGCTGGCCGCGCGCGGCAAGGAGGTCCGCGGCCAGGGCACGGCGCGGGCGACGGTGACCGGCACCCTGACGGAGAAGGACGGCGCGACGGTCGTCTCGGTCACGACCGACCTCGCCGTGACGGGCCGGCCCGCGCAGTTCGGCCGCGGTGTGATGGCCGAGGTCGGCGACCGGATCATCGGCCGGTTCGCCGACTGCCTCGCCTCCCGGCTCGCCGCCCCGCAGCCCGCCGCCGTCGGCGAGGACGCCGCGGAGACCGCGCCCCCGGCGCCGGCCGGCCCCGAGGACGAGCCCCTCGACCTCCTCCGCATCGCCGGCGCCCCCGTCGCCCAACGCGCCGCGGTGGCGGGTCTGGCGGCTGCGGCTGTGGCGGCGGCGGTCGTCGTCCTCCTGCGGCGCCGCAGGCGCTGAGGGGGGGTGGGTTGGGGTGGGGGTGGGGGTGGGGTGGTCGTTCGGCTGTCCCGTCGTCTCGCGCCCTGCGGGCGCACAGCGCTGGCTGCGGGTGGGAGGGTGGGGGTCCGGGGCCGGTCGGCATTGTGCGGGTGGGTGGGTGGCTGGGGTTCAGGCGCCGGAGCGGGGCCGGTTGTTCGTCCGGCTCGGGTCTCGTTGCCGTCCGCGGGTGCAGATGGCCGGTGACCACGCCCACCCTCCGTGGGTGGCGCGCCCGCCGTAACCGGCGTCTGCGGGTACTTCCCCGATCCCGACATCGGGCTCTGTTCCGACGGCTATACCGCTGAAAGCGAGCCCGATCTCGCCCGGCTCAAAGATCGGGCTCTGTTCCGACGTCCATACCGTCGAAAGCGGGCCCGAGCTCCCGCCGACCCCCGGCAGCACCCCGAAATACCCGCAGACGCGGGTTACGGCGGGCCCGCCCACCACCGGCAGTAGGCGTGGCAACCGGCCATCTATACCCGCGGACGGCAACGAGACCCACGCCAAGGGAGAGGCAACCCGCTCCGGCGCCTGAACCCCCGCCACCCACCCACCCGCGCACTGCCGAGTTGGAGCGCCCCCCACCCTCCCCTCCGCAGCCCGCCGCTTTGCGCCCGCAGGGCGCGAGACGGCGCGACAGCCGAAACACCAGCCCCGGCACCGGCACCGGCATCCACGTCGGGACGCCGCCCGCGGGCTCAGAAGTTGATCATGTGGCCGGCCAACCCGTGGACCGCCTCCTGCACGGCCTCGCTGAGCGTCGGATGACCGTGGACGTTGCGGGCCAGTTCGGCCGCGGTGAGGTCCCACTTCTGGGCCAGCGTCAGTTCCGGCAACAACTCGGTGACCTCGGGGCCGATCAGGTGGCCGCCCAGGATCTCGCCGTACTTCGCGTCGCTGATGAGCTTCACGAAACCGCTCGCGTCACCGAGGCCGTGCGCCTTGCCGTTGGCGGTGAAGGGAAACTTGGCCACGCGCACGTCGAGCCCGCGCTCGCGGACCTGCGCCTCCGTCCACCCGAAGCTGGCGATCTGCGGCTGGCAGAAGGTGACGCGCGGGATCATCACGTACTCGAGCGCCATCGTCTCGGCCTCGGCGATGGTCTCGGCGGCGACCACGCCCATGGCCTCGGCGGCGTGCGCGAGCATCAGCTTCGCGGTGACGTCGCCGATGGCGTAGATGTGCGGGACGCTGGTACGGCAGAACTCGTCGACGTCGATGGCGCCGCGCTCGGTGAGCCGGACGCCGGTCTGTTCCAGGCCGTAGCCGGAGATCCGCGGCTGGAAGCCGATGGCCTGCAGCACCTTGTCGGCCTCGAGCGTCTGCCGCTGGCCGCCGGTGGTCACCATGACCTTCACCGAGTCGCCCGCGTCGTTGATCGCCTCCACCCGGGTCGAGGTGAGCACGTCGATGCCGAGCTTGCGGTACTGGCGGGAGAGTTCGGCCGACACCTCCTCGTCCTCCAGCGGCACGATCCGGTCCAGGAACTCCACGAGGGTCACCTTCACCCCGTAGTTGCGCAGGACGTAGGCGAACTCCACGCCGATCGCGCCGGCGCCCGCGATGAGGATGCTCCCCGGGAGGGTGTCCGTCATGATCTGCTCCTCGTACGTCACGACCCGCTCGCTGAGCGAGGTGCCGGGGAGCAGCCGGGTGGTGGCGCCGGTGGCGATGATGCAGTGGTCGAAGGTGACGGTCTCGCTGCCGCCGGAGCCCAGCGCGACGTGCAGGGTGTGGTCGTCGGTGAAGGTGCCGTGGCCCTCGAACTTCGTGATGTCGTTCTTCTTCATCAGGAAGTGGACGCCCCTGACGCGGCCGTCGGCGACCTTGCGGCTGCGCGCGAAGGCCTCGCGGTAGTCGAAGCTGAGCTCGCCGTTCACCCGGATGCCGAAGGTCTTGGCCTCCTTGGTGAAGATGTGCGCCAGTTCCGCGTTGCGCAGCAGGGCCTTGGAGGGGATGCACCCGACGTTGAGGCAGACCCCGCCCCAGTAGCGCTCCTCGACGATCGCCGTGCGCAGCCCCAGCTGGGCGGCCCTGATGGCGGCGACGTACCCGCCGGGTCCCGCGCCCAGGACGACGACGTCAACGTGTGTGCTCATGCGGCGACCCCTGTGTGGACCACGGTGCGGAAGCTCGAGCGGGCCGGAGTGTCCCTCGGCCCACGATCACGTGCCGGGGGCGGCCGCGCAACACGGAGGGGGCGTCCGCCGCGTCGCATCGGCCGCCCGGCGTACGTCGGCGCCGACGGCGGGTCAGTTGTCCGCGAGGAACCGGCGGGCGAGCGTGTCGCCGAGGGAGACCGCCTGGGTGTGGCTCTCGATCGGCGTGACGGAGGAGTTCTTGAAGAGGATGTACGTCACGCCGGACTCGGCCCCGCCGGTCTCCGGGTCGGGGTCGATGCCGAGGGCCTGCGCGGTGGCGTAGGAGGCCTCGCCGATGATCGCGGTGGGGCCGGTGTCGCCGACGACGGCGTACTCGACCTTGCCGCCGTACACGACGGCGACGACGCCGCCGCCCTTGATGCCGGCGCCGCGGTAGTCCCAGGTGCCGCTGGGGCTGGGGACGACGACGTAGGGGAGCGTCTCGGCGTTGAGCGGGCGGCCGTCCGACTGGTGGAAGGCCGTGTCGTCCTGGAACCAGGGGTCGGTGTCCCAGTTGCAGCGGGCGGTGACCTGGCCGTCGCAGTCGATGTCCATGTCGGCCTTCCAGAAGACGGCGCCGTTCGCGCCGCAGACCGGGACGGTGGCGGAGGTCTCCTCGTCGGTGCGGTACCTGCTGTGGGAGATCTGGGTGCAGCCGTTCACCTTGGCGAGTAACTGGGCGGCGGTGACGGAGCCCTCCTGGGGGCTGCGGGGCGCGGACCCGGCCGTCCCCGCGGCGCCGGCGGCGGGGGTGAGGAGGGCGGCCAGCAGGGTGGCTCCGGCACCGGCGGTGGCGAGTGCGAGGCGCTTGCGCACGATGGAGTCCTTCCGTTAGGAAACTTTCCTGTCCCGTAGCCTGGCACCTTGTCGCGCGCATGCCAATAGGACCTAGGTCCCGCCGACGAAGGACCCGAAGATGACCGAAAGACCGGGGGCGCGCCGCCGCGCGCCCCCTACGGTGGAGGGCTGATCCGCATGCCCGGCATGCCGGCAGCCGGCCCCAGGAGGTACCACCGTGGCACTGACGACCCGCGCGACCCGAGCCCTCGGAGCGGCCGCGGCGGCGACGCTCGCCGGAGCCGCGCTTGCCGCCTGCGGCACGGAGCACATGATGAGCAGCGCCGGTGCCACCGCCTCCGTGCCCTCCGTCCGTGCCTCTGCCCCCGCCGCCCCCGCCGCGCCCTCGTCCGCCCCCGCCGCGAAGCCCTCCACGACGCCCGGCACCCCGTCCGGCACCCCGTCCGGCACCCCGTCCGATGCACCGGGCGCGGCCCGTACCCCGGCGGGCGCCGGGCACCACGGCGCCGGGCACCACGGCACCACCGCCCCGGGGACCGGCCGGCCGCAGGCACCCGGCCACGGCGCGCAGGCCCCCCACGGCGCGGGGGCCCACGGGACCGCCGTCCAGGCCCCCGCCCGTGGCACGACGGTGACCGCGGCCTCGATCCAGCACGGCGTGGAGGCACCCGGCAGGTCGGTGGCGCTCACCTTCGACGACGGCCCGGACCCGGTGTGGACCCCCGAGGTCCTCGACGTCCTCGCCCGGCACCACGCCAAGGCCACCTTCTGCGAGATAGGCCCCAACGCCCGGGCCCACCCCGACCTGGTCCGGCGGATCGCCGCCGCGGGCCACCGGCTGTGCGACCACTCCGTCCACCACGACGAGGCACAGAGCGGCAAGTCGGAGGAGTACAACCGCCACGAGATACTCGACGCCCGGGACGAGATATCCCGCGCGGCCGGCTCCGGCGCCACGCCGCTGTGGTACTACCGCGCCCCCGGCGGCGACTTCTCCCCCGCGATCCGCGCCATCGCCGCCGGTCACGGCCTGCGCCCGCTCGGCTGGACCGTCGACTCCGACGACTGGCGCCGCCCCGGCGCGGACGCCATCCTCGCGACCGTGAACCGCGAGCTGAAGCCGGGCGCCATCGTGCTCATGCACGACGGCGGCGGCGACCGCAGCCAGACCGTGCAGGCGCTGGAGACGCTGCTCGACCGGCTCGACGCGGCCGGCTACACGTACACCTTCCCCCAGCGCTGACCCCTGCGCGCGGGCCCCTGCGCGCGGGCCCTTCCGCCACGGTCCCGTCCGGCGCGGGAGGGCGCCGGATCGCGGCGCCCGCACGCCCGTCGCACCGCGGACGGAGGGCCCGGCCCCCGTTCCTCTCACGCCGCGTGACGATTACCCGCACACGGGCTGCGCCGGGGCCCCGGAGGCGGTGTAATGACCACGTGGTCAGCGACGGCGCGAAGGGACGCAGAGTACGGGCGCTGTCCGCCGAGCTCGCGCTCAAGACGCTCCGATCCGACCTTGGCCGTTCCGCCCGCCTGCGAGCCGTCATCGAACAGGCACTGGTCTTCACCGGTGCGACCCATGTCGCGGTGTACGCACCCTCGGAGACGGGCGGCGAGTTGTGCCTGGTCGCCTCGGCCGGGGTGCCCCGCACCCTGCACGGGCTGCGCCAGAGCTACGCGACGGACGGCGCTTCCCCCATGGCCGTCGCCGTGCGCCAGGACCGCGTGGTGACCGCGGGACCCGCGGAGGTCGCCAGGCTGGTGGGCAACGGGACCCCGGAACCGCTGGAGGTCTCGCTGACCGCCCTGCCGCTGCGGGCGGACCACGTGAGCGTCGGCTGCCTGGTGGCGGTCACGGACCGGCCCGGCGGCTTCGACGCGGAGGACCGGCAGGACCTCGAACTGTTCGCCACCGCGATCGGCCATCCCGGCCCCACCCCCGGCGACGCGTGCGCGGACACCGATCCGGTTTCCGGGGCGGAGTCGCGCGGCACCGGCTTCACCCTCGACATGGACACGGGCTGGATCAACGTCGGCGACGACGTGCTCGCCCTCTTCGGCCTGGAACCCGCGGGGTTCGACGGCCGGGTGGAGACCCTGCTCGCGCAGACGGTGCCCGAGGACCTCCCCGCGCTGATGTCGGTGGTCGAGGCCGGGCACATGGCCACCGGCGACCGCGAGCTGGAGTTCCGCATCCGCCGGCCCTCCGGGGAACTGGTCTGGCTGCGGCTGCGCGGGCGGGTCCTGTTCGCCCCCGACGGCCGCCCCGTGCGGCTGCTCGGCACGGTCGGCGACGCCTCGCGGATGCGGGCCGGGGTCAACGACGTCGGGCGGGTGCAGCAGCTCGCCGCCGACCTGGCCAACGCCTCGACCGTGCGCGACGTCAGCACGGTGGTCGTGACGTCGCTGCGCCGCCCGCTGAACGCCGACCGGATCGCGCTCGCCGAGCTGGAGAACGACCGGCTGGTGGTGACCGTCCTCGACCCGGCGGACCCCTCGGCCTGGCCCGAGGTGTGGCGCACCGAATGGCGTTCCGAGTGGCCGGACGCGCCGACCCGGGCCATGCCCACGCTGGCGACCGCGCTGCGCGAGGGCCGGGTGGGCTTCTGGCCGGCCGGGGCACCGCTGGAGTCGACGCTGGCCGGGGTCGGTCCCGGCGGCCTCGCGGTGCTGCCGCTGCCCGCGGCCGGACGGGTCGTCGGGTGCTGCCTCATCGGCTGGGACCAGCCGCACGAGTTCGGCGCGGACGAACGCGCCGTGCTGACCGCCGCGGCCGGCCTGGTCGGCCAGGCGCTGGTCCGCGTACGGGCGTTCGACGCCGAGCACGAACTGGTCGGCACCCTCCAGCGCACCCTGCTGCCGCGCCGGCTGCCGGTGCTGCCGGGCGGCGTCGCGGTCGCCCGCTACCTGCCGACGACCGGCGGCCTCGAGGTCGGCGGCGACTGGTACGACGTCATACCCCTGCACGACCACCACGTCGCCCTGGTCATCGGCGACGTCCAGGGCCACAACGCCGGTGCGGCCACGCTCATGGGCCAGATGCGGACCGCGATCCGCGCCTACGCCGTGGAGGGCCACTCCCCCGACGTCGTCGTGTCGCACGCCAACCGCCTGCTCGTGGGCATGGAGACCGACCTCTTCGCGACCTGCTGCTACGTCAGCATCGACATGGAGGAGGGCACCGCCTGGTGCGTGCGCGCCGGGCACCTGCCGCCGGTGCTGCGGCTCCCGGACGGCGGCACGCGGATCGTGGAGGGCGACGGCGGGCCCCCGCTGGGCGTCGTCGACGACGCGGACTTCCCGCTGATCCCGCTGCGGCTGCAGAACGGCACCGTCCTCGCGCTGACCACGGACGGGCTGGTGGAGTCCGCCGAACTCCCCATGGACGAGGGCATCTCGCGCATGTCGCGCGAGCTGTCCGAGGCCGACCCCTCGCACCTGGGCCGCATGGCCGACGCGCTGCTGAGCGGCGCGAGCCGCAGCGACGACGTGGCGCTGCTGCTCATGCGCTACGACGGCATGGCCGTCAAGCCCGTACGCGAGAGCTGGACGGTGTGGCGGCTCCCCGACGCCGCCTCGCACGCCCGGCGCTTCACCGCCCGCACCCTGCGCGCCTGGGGGCTCGGCGAGGCGGCCGACACGGTGCTGCTGGTCGTCTCGGAGCTGGTCACCAACGCGCTGGTGCACACCCAGGGCCAGGTCCGGCTGGACCTCACGCTCACCGGGGACCGGCTGCGGATCGCGGTCGGCGACGCCTCCCCGCGGACGCCGGTCAAACCGGCGATCATCAACTGGCACGACACCGGCGGCCGCGGCATCCTCCTCGTCGAGGCCATGTCCGCCGCCTGGGGCACGATGCCGCTCAGCGGCGGCAAGCAGGTGTGGTGCGAAGTCCCCGTCCACCCCCCGCACCCCGAGACGACCGGCTGACGCGGCCTTCCGCCCCGCGATGGTTGACGCGGGAGCCGCCGCCCGCCCGAGGACCCGCGCCGAGGGCCCCTCCAACCGTCCGCGCTCAGCGCACGACAGGTCCTCCGGCGATGCCCGGGATCCTGAACTCGACTGAGGCGCACGGCGGTTGGTCAGGTCTCGCGGTCGCGGACGCGACCCCGGACTCGCGCCCGTGTCGTCCCGCCGCGAGCTGCCCCCGCGGGCGTGCAGCTACAAACCGCGTTCAACACAGGGCAGTTGCCCTCAGCGCGGCCGGGCTCGGGCTCGGCGTACCCGGCGCCCGGCCGGGTGGCTGCGCCCCCGCCGCGGGGTGCGCCCACCGGTCCGCGCGGCTCCCCTCCGCGCTCAGCGCCACAACAGGTCCATCCCGTGACACTGCCCGCGAGGGCCGGGACCTGAAACTCGACCGAGGCGCAGGGCGGTTGGACCGATCCGCTGTCGGGACGCGCCCCCGGGCCCGGGCCCGTGTCGTCCCGCCGCGAGCTGCCCCCGCGGGCGTGCGGCTCCAAACTGCATCCAGCGCAGGGCAGTTGCCCTCAGCCCGGTCGGGCCGCGCGGGTCCACGGAGGCGTCCCCGGACCGGAACGCGGTTCGCACCGGGCCTCTCCGTGCGGGGCCGGCCCGGTCTCGGCGTCCGGTAGTCGCCCGGGTCCGGGGGTGGGCCGGACGGCCTGGACTCACCGGTCCCACATCTCCACCTCGAGCCCTTCCCGATCCCGTGAAACCGCCCCGGAAACAAGAGAGTCGGGGGCAGGACCGGGGCCTGGGCGGGCCCCGTCCGGCGCCCGGGCACGCGGTGCTCCAACCGTGACCTGCAGCACCTCTTCCCGACATGCCGACCAGTCGGTATCGTGCGGCCACTCCGGGGCACCGACGCCCCGGGGCGTACCGGCCGAACCTGCCCGTCCCCCACCGCGCCCGCACACCCCTCGCCACGCAAGCCGCTTGGAGACCGCGCGATGACGTACCACGGCGACACCTGGCACCACCGGCAACCACCGCCACCCGGCGAGACGCTGCTGTCCTCCGTGTCGGGGCTGACCCTGGCCGCCGCGTCGTCCCCTGCGCACGACCTGTTCGGGCACGCGATGCGCGACGGGCGCGCCGGCCCGCGCACGGAGCCGGCGGTGGCCCGGTGGGCGGCCGTGGGGATCGGCGCGGCGGCGGTGGCACCGGCCCTCACGTACGCGTTGTTCTGGCGGGGCTTCGGCCGTACCGGCCTGCTTGCCGCGCTCTACGGCGGAACGGCGTGCGTCCTGCTGCTGACGGTGTTCTCGACGGCGGTGTCCGGCGGTCCCATGGCGCTTTTCCCCGGCCGTGACCTCCACTGGTTCCCGCTGCAGACCGCCGGGTTGGTGTCCATCCCCTTCGGCTTCCTCGCCGGCCGGCTCGGCAGCCGCTGGGACCGGCGGCGCCGCGACGGCACGGCCGCCGAGAGCCGACGGCTCTACGAGGCCGGCGAGGCACGGCTGCTCGCGGGCGCCGGCTAGCCGGACTCCCCGTCACCGGGGGCTTGTCAGCGCTTCGGACAGGGGTCACCCTCAGTCGGAACCGAATCCGATTCTGATTCGGTCGGGCTGGGAGGAGCCCTCCCGAACGGCAGGCCACCGAGCCGCCGGAGCGCCGGGCGGCCCGCACGATCCGACCCCGATCCCGATCCCCGACCCCGCCCCTCTCGTCCCGTACCACCCCGCCGAACTCCCAAGGAAGGGTGACTGGTGGAAAGCCTCCTGCGCATCGACGGACTCGAGGTCTCCTTCGGAGGCCTGTCCGCACTCGATGCGGTGTCCCTGTCGGTCCGGCCGGGCGAAGTGCTCGGCGTCATCGGCCCCAACGGGGCCGGAAAGACGACCCTGTTCAACGCCGTGTGCGGCTTCGTGCGCCCGGCCGCCGGGACGCTGCACTGGCAGGACCGGCCGCTGCCCTGGCCCCGACCGCACCAGCTGGCCCGGCTCGGCATCGCCAGGACCCTGCAGGGCCTGGGGCTCTTCCCCCGGCTCACCGTGCTGGAGAACGTCATGGTCGGGGCGACCCGGCACGCGCGGGCGGGCTTCGCCTCCGCGCTGCTGGGCCTGCCCCGTTCGGACCGCGACGAGCGGCTGCTGCGGCACCGCTCGCTGGCCGTCCTGCGGGAGCTCGGCGCGGAGGACGCCGCCGGCCGGCTCCCCGGCGAACTCCCCTACGGGGTGCAGAAGCAGGTCGCGCTCGCCCGGGCGCTGGTCGGCGAGCCCCGCCTGCTGCTGCTCGACGAACCCGCCTCGGGGCTGTCCGAGGAGGGCATGCGCGAGCTCGGCGAGGTCATCTCCGGGCTGCGCGAACGGATGGCGGTCGTCCTCGTCGAGCACCACATGGACCTGGTCATGCGGGTCTGCGACCGGGTCCTCGTCCTCGACTTCGGCAAGGCGATCGCCTACGGCACCCCGGACGAGGTGCGCGACGACCCGCTGGTGACCGAGGCGTACCTCGGCGACGAGGTCACCGCGGGGACACCGGCACCGGGCGGCACCACGACGCCGGCGGCGCCCGGGACGCGAGAGGGGTCCGCCCGTGCTTGAGGTCCGCGAACTCGTCGTCTCCTACGGCATGGTGCGGGCCCTGGACGAGGTGTCCCTCACCGTCGAGCGGGGCAGCATCACGGCCGTGCTCGGCGCCAACGGCGCCGGCAAGACCACGCTGCTGCGCACCGTCAACGGGCTCGTGCGGCCCCGTTCCGGCAGCGTCCTGCTCGACGGCACCGACATCGCCGGGCTGCCCGTCGAGGAGGTCGTGCGGCTGGGGCTGGCCCACGTGCCGGAGGGCCGCGGGGTCATCACCGAGCTGACCGTCCACGACAACCTGCGGCTGGGGGTCCTGTGGCGGGACCGGCGCGAGCGCAGGGCGCTGCAGTCGGCCGGCTTGGAGGAGGTGTACGCCCTCTTCCCCGCGCTGGCCGAGCGGCGCGCGCGGACCGCCGAGACCCTCTCGGGCGGGGAGCGGCAGATGCTCGCCATCGGCCGGGCGCTGATGACCCGGCCGCGGCTGCTGCTGCTCGACGAACCGTCGCTGGGGCTCGCCCCCCGGATCACCGCGCAGATCCTCGCCGTCCTTCGGGACCTGCGGGAGCGGCAGGGGCTCACCGTGCTCCTGGTGGAGCAGAACGCGCGCAGCGCCCTGTCCGTCGCGGACCAGGGCGTCGTGCTGAACCTGGGGCGGGTGGTCGCGGCCGACGCGGCCGCGCGCCTCGCCACCGCGGACGACCTCCGCCACGCCTACCTGGGGTTCTGACATGTACTTCATCAATCTGACACTGGGCGGGGTGACCAGCGGCATCGTGTACGCGGCGGTCGCGCTGGCCCTGGTGCTCATCTGGCGGGCGACCCGGATCGTCAACTTCGCCCAGGGCGGCATGCTGATGGTCACCAGCTTCATCGCCCTCGGCGTGATCCACGCGACCGGTTCGTACTGGCTCGGGCTGCTGGCCGCCCTCGCCTCCGGCTTCGTCCTGGGGGCGGTCGTGGAACGGGTGCTGGTCCGCCCGGTGGAGAACGGGCCGCCGATGAACGCGGTGATCGTCACCCTCGGGCTGCTGCTGTTCCTGCAGGCGGTGGCCGGGATGGTGTGGGGCGGTTCGCCGCGCTCCTTCCCGCCGCTGCTGGGCATCAAGGGCTTCACGGTGGGCGACGCCCGGCTGTTGCTGTCGCCGTCGGACCTGTTCGTCATCGGTGCCGTGCTGGTGGTGATGGCGCTGCTCGTGCTGCTCTTCCGGGTCACCCCGGTGGGGCTGCGGATGCGGGCGGCGGCGTTCTCCCCCGAGGTGGCCCGGATGTTCGGGGTGCGGGTCGGGCGGGTGCTCACGCTGGGCTGGGCGCTGGCGGGGGCGGTCGGGGCGCTCGCCGGGGTGCTGGTGGCGCCGGCGACCTTCGTCGGTCCCAACCAGTTCGACGCGGTGCTGGTGTTCGGCTTCGCCGCCGCGGTCGTCGGGGGGCTGGACAGCCCGCCCGGTGCGGTGGTCGGCGGGCTCGTGGTCGGGCTCACCCTCTCCTACGTCTCCGGGTACCTGGGGTCGGAGGTCGCGCTGCTGGGCGCGCTGGCGGTGCTGATGACGGTGCTGATGATCAGGCCCAACGGCCTGTTCTCGGGCACCTCCGTGCGACGGGTGTGAGGGGCAGATGACCGACACGACCGACACCACGAAGGACCTGGGCTCGCCCCTCGGCGGCCCGGCGGCGGCCGGCCTGCGGGCCCGGCTGCGGGGACCGGCGGACCGCACCGCGGTACGGCACCTGGTGCCTGCGCTACTCGGACTGCTGGTGGTCTGCGGCCTGAGCGCGCTGCTGTCGCCGTTCCAGAACCTGGAGGTGGCCACCGTCGCCACGTACGTGTGCGCGGTCGCCGGGCTGACCGTCCTGACCGGCACCAACGGCCAGATCTCGCTGGGGCACGGCGCGCTGATGGCGGTCGGCGCCTACGGGACCGGCCTGTTCCTCACCGAACTCGGCTGGTCGCTGGGCGTCTCGCTGGTGGCCGGCACCGCGGTCACCGCCGCCCTCGGCGCTCTGGTCGGGGCGGCGGCGGCGCGGCTGCAGGGCCCGTACCTCGCCGGTGCCACGCTCACCCTGGCCGTCGGGCTGCCGGCGCTGGCGAACTACCGGCACCTGACCGATCTGCTCGGCGGTGAGAACGGCCTCGTGGTGGCCTCGCCCCCGCCGCCCGAGGCGCTGGGCGCGTACTTCCCGCTGGAGCGCTGGCAGGCCTGGGTCTGCGTGCTGTGCGCGGTGGTCGTGCTGGTGCTCCTCGCGGACCTCGGGCGCAGCCGGGTGGGCCGGTCGTGGCGGGCGATCCGGGACGACGAGGTCTCCGCGGCGCTGGCCGGCATCCACGTGGCGCGGCTGCGGGTGCTCGCCTTCGTCGTCAGCGCGGCCTGCGCGGGCCTGGGCGGCGGGCTCCTCGCGGTGGTCAGCTCGCTGGCCGCGCCCGGGGCGTTCCCGCTGGCGCTCTCGCTGTCCCTGCTGACCGCGGCGGTGCTCGGCGGCCTCGGCAGCCTGGCGGGCGCCGTGTACGGCTCGGTGCTGCTCGTACTGCTGCCCAACTGGACGGGTGACGTGGCGGACGCGCTGCACCTGTCCCGGGGCTTCTACGCCAACCTGCCACTCGCCCTGTACGGCCTCGCCCTCGTCCTGTCGATGCTGCTGTTCCCGCAGGGCATCCAGGGGGCCCTCATCCGTCTGGTCCGGCGGCTCCGCACCCGGGGCTCCGGTACCTGACCGTCCACATCCCGTTCCCTCGACCAGCGTCACCCCACGTGAAATCCGTTCAGAACCCACCGAATCAGATTCGGTTCCAGGAGGGGTCATGAGAAGAAGTCACCGACACGGCCTGCGCCTGCGCGGCGGCGCCGCGCTGGCCGTGCTGGCCCTGGTGCTCACCGCGTGTTCCGGCGGCTCCGGAGGCGGTTCCGCCGCGCCGGGCGTCACCAAGGACAAGATCGTCATCGGCAGCCACCAGCCGCTCACCGGGCCCGCGGCTCCGGGCTACAGCAACGTCTCGGCTGGTGCCAAGGCGTACTTCGACCACGTCAACGCCAACGGCGGGGTCAACGGCCGGAAGATCGAGTTCCGGTACAAGGACGACGCGTACAACCCGACCCAGACGGTGAAGGTCACCAAGGAACTCGTCCTGGAGGACAAGATCTTCGCGATGGTGGGCGGGCTCGGCACGCCGACCCACACCAAGGTGGTCGACTTCCTCAACACCCGCCGGGTGCCGGACCTGTTCGTGGCCTCCGGCTGCCGCTGCTGGGACGAGCCCGACAAGCACCCGCAGACCTTCGGCTGGCAGCCGGACTACCTCGTCGAGGGCAAGATCCTCGGCCAGTACATCAAGGAGAACTTCGCGGGCAAGAAGGTCGCCTACTTCTACCAGGGCGACGACTTCGGCAAGGACGGCGTCGAGGGCCTGGACCAGTACATCCCCAAGGAGTCGGTGGTCAGCCGGCAGAGCTACCAGCCCGGCGGCACCGACATCGCCCCGCAGGTCACGGCCATCGCCCAGTCCAAAGCGGACGTGGTGGTGCTGTTCACCATCCCGACGTACACCGCGCTGTTCAAGCTCACCTCGCTCAAGCTCCAGTACAACCCGCAGATGGTGGTGACCAACGTCGGTTCCGACCCGACCACCCTGGCGGGCCTGCTGCAGTCCTTCGCCAAGCAGGCGGGCGGCACGGCCGACCCGGCGGCGCTCATGGACGGCATCATCACCGACACCTACATGCCGCCCACCAGCGACACGTCCAACAGCTGGATCAAGCTGTTCCGCGAGGTCCACGACAAGTACATCCCGAAGCTGCCCTTCGACGGCAACGTCGAGTTCGGGATGTCCATGGCCTACACCTTCGTGCAGGCGCTGCAGGGCGCCGGGAAGGACCCCACGCGGGAGTCGCTGGTGAAGGCCGTGGAGAAGGGCGGCTTCACCGGGCCCGGGCTGGTGCCGTTCCGGTTCAGCGGGGACTCGCACGCGGGCTACACCGGTGTCCAGATCGGCATCCTGAAGGGCAGCACCGAAGTCGCCCTGCAGGGCACGCCGCTGGTGACGGACGACGAGCAGGGCGCCATCACGCCGTACACCACGGCGCCGCCGGAGGCCCCGGCAGGCGGCATCCCGGCGTCCTGAACGACCAGGGGTAGTGTGCTGCCCCGCCAGGCAGTGGGTTCACGGCGCCACGCCGCCGTGACGGACGGAAGGTCCCGGGATGGGCGACACACGCGGTGACGAGCTGCTCATCGGCGATCCCGCGGACCTCCCCACGACCGGTGGGGCGTCCGGGCCGGCCCCGGCCCGGACGCCCGGCCGGGCGGCGACCACCCGACAGGCACTGCTCGCGGCGGCCCGCGAGGTCTTCGGGGAGTCGGGGTACGCGGCGGCGGGCATCGCCGAGGTGGTCCGCCGCGCGGACGCCAGCGTCGGCGGGCTCTACCACCACTTCGACGGCAAGGTGGACCTCTTCCTGGCCCTGTGGGAGGAGTTCCGCACCGCGCAGGCGCAGACCACGGCGCGGGCGGTGGCCCGGCTCCGGGCGAGCGGCGAGGACCGCCCGCGTGCCCTCTTCCTCACCGGCACCCGCGCCTACCTGGAACACACCAGGGCGCGGCGCGAGACGGCCGGGCTCTTCTACACCGGGGACACCCCGCCGGGCTTCGACCTGCTGGGCCGGCAGAACCTGAGGACCTGGATCAGCCACAACGCGACCCTGCTCGGCATCACCCACGAGCGGCCGGGCGACCGCGCCCTGCTGATCGCGCTCACGACGACGATCGCCGAGATCGGCCGGGAACTCGTCGCCTGCGACGACGCGCGGGAGGCCGCCGTCCTGACCGACACCGCCCTGGAACTCATCGGCAGGCTTTGCGACTTCGGACTTTCCGACGCTCAGGACGGCCCTCAGGACGGCGCCCGGGACGGCGCCCGGCATGGCGCCGGGGACAGCGCCGCGGGCTGAGTCCGCCCCCTCCTCCGTTCCCACCCGTACGGCCGCCGGACCCGTGTGCCGCGCGCCGTGGATCAGCCCTGCCCAGGGCGCGGCGGGACGGGCCCGAGCCCAGGGCTGAACATTACCTCCGGTAAATCTGCACACCGCACACGCGGGCGACATACGCCCGCACGTCCGCACGCGAACCGGGCCGCCCGTGCGCGCGGTTTGATCCGGAGTGCCCGGTTCCGCCACCACGGAACGACCCCGGGCTGTGAAGGAATTGCCACCGGGGCGTGGGAAATCCGGCACACCGGTGAAGCCGGGAATCCGAACCCAATTCGAACGCACCGGTCGGCAATTGGCCGTCCCAGCTGCCCCCGTGCTTGTATCCCGTGCCGTGGCGAAGAGGTTGCCCCCCTGATGATTCGCCACACGAAATGTGTTCACACGAAGGGAAACCCCCCATGGACTTCACCTCCCAGGTCGAGACCCGCGAGATCTCCGACGCGGACCTGGACAACGTCTCCGGCGGTCTCGTGGGCGGTCTCGTGGCCAACGCCACCGGCACCGTCGAGTCGATCGCCCCCGTCGCCGGCACCGTGTCCGGTGTCGTCGGCACCGTCGAGGGCATCTCGGGCGTCAACACCGGCGCCGTGACCGGCCTGGCCACCGGCCTGATCGCGGGTCTCTGAGACCGATCGATCCGCGGGCCCCGGATACCTCCCTTCCGGGGCCCGCGGACGCCATTGCGGCCTTGGGCCCCAATGGCGGGGGATGCCGCCGAGGGAAGAGTCCGTGCAGTTTCGCCAAAAGGCCCTTGCCAAGCTCCAGTCACCGGAAGAACTCGATCTCCCGGTGCGTTTCGCACGCCCGCAGGGCCGTCTCGTGCTCTCCGTCGCCATTCTCGTGATGGCCGCCGCGGCTTCCTGGGCGGTAAACGGTTCCGTGTCCTCGAAAATGAGCGCACCCGGAATTGTCGGCTACGGGCAGGGCAGTTACGTCCTGCAGAGCCCGGTCGCCGGACAGGTCACCCGGGTCCTCGCCGACGAAGGGGAACGCCTGCCCGCCGACGCCCCGCTGCTCAGCGTGCGCACACCGGACGGCGACACCGTCGTCCGCACCGTGGCCGCGGGCCGGGTCAGCGCCCTGGTGGCCACGATCGGCACCGTCGTCACCGTCGGAGCGGACGTGGCGACCGTGGAACGCGCCGCCCGCCCGGGCGACCCGCTCGTCGCCACCCTCTACGTCCCGGCGTCGGGCGCATCCTCGGTGCCGGTGGGCGCCGCGGTGGACCTCGCCGTCGAGTCCGCGCCGCAGGCCCGGTACGGGGTGCTGCGCGGCCACGTGAAGGTCGTCGGCCGCACCTCGCGCACCGCCCGGCAGCTCGCCGCCGACCTCGGCGACCCGCAGCTCGCCGAGCAACTCGCCCGCGCGGGACGCCCGGTGGCCGTCGTCGTGACACTGGACGCCTCCTCCCGCACCCCGACCGGCTACCGCTGGTCCAAGGGCGACGGCCCCTCGTACGAGCTGGACTCCATGACCCTGGCCACCGGCGCCGTCCACCTGGCCGCACAGCGCCCGATCGATTGGCTGCTCCCTTGACCGCGCCCGCCCGGACCCAGCAGCGGCCGCTGCCGCCCGCCGGCCGCCGCAGACATCGCCCCGAGCCCGCGCGCACCCGCCGGCAGCGTCCGCGCCGCAGGCCGCGCACCGTCCGTACGCCGACCGTGCTGCAGATGGAGGCCGTGGAGTGCGGCGCCGCCTCCCTGGCGATGGTGCTGGGCCACCACGGCCGGCACGTGCCGCTGGAGGAACTGCGCATCGCCTGCGGCGTCTCCCGCGACGGCTCCCGGGCCAGCAACCTGCTGAAGGCCGCCCGCGGCTACGGCTTGCAGGCCAAGGGCATGCAGATGGAGACCGCGGCCCTCACCGAGGTCCAGGCGCCCGCCATCCTCTTCTGGGAGTTCAACCACTACGTCGTCTACGACGGCACGGGCCGCCGCCTCGGCCGGCGCGGCGTGCACGTCAACGACCCCGACAAGGGGCGGCGTTTCGTGCCCCTGGAGGACTTCGACACCAGCTTCACCGGTGTCGTGCTGACCTTCGAACCGGGCCCGGACTTCCACCGCGGCGGCCGCCGCCCCGGCGTCCTGCGCGCCCTGCCGGCCCGGCTGCGCGGCACCAGCGGCACCATGCTCGCCGCACTGGTGGCCAGCCTCCTGCTGGTCGCGGTCGGGGCCGCGCTGCCCGCGCTCAGCCGCACCTACATCGACCTGTTCCTGATCGGCGACCAGACCTCCCTGCTGGGCGTGCTGTTCGCGTCGATGGCGGCGATGGTGGCGCTCACCGCAGCGCTCACCGCGGTCCAGCAGTCCAACCTGCTGCGCGGCCGCATCATCTCCTCCACCCTCGGCAGCGCCCGCTTCCTGCGCCACCTGCTGCGGCTGCCGGTCACCTTCTTCACCCAACGCAGCCCGGCCGACCTCGTCCAGCGCCTGCAGTCCAACGACGCGGTCGCCGAGACCCTCGCCCGCGACCTGGCGGCGGCCGCCGTCGACGGCGTCGTCGTCGTGCTCTACGCGCTGCTGATGTGGACGTACGACCCGCAGCTCACCGTGCTCGGGGTGGGCATCGCCCTGCTCAACGCCGTCGCCATGCGCGTCGTGACCCGGCTGCGGGCCACCCGTACGCAGAAGCTGCGCGCCGACAGCGCACGGCTCACCAACACCTCGTACACCGGCCTCCAGTCGATCGAGACGATGAAGGCCACCGGCGGCGAGAACGGCTACTTCCGCCGCTGGGCCGGCCAGCACGCCTCCACCCTGGAGGAACAGCAGCGGCTCGGCGTGCCCAGCGCCTGGCTGTCGGTCGTCGCCCCGACCCTCGCGACGCTCAACAGCGCGCTGATCCTGTGGATCGGCGGCCTGCGGGCGGTGGAGGGGCACATCTCGATCGGTCTGCTCGTCGCCTTCCAGGCGCTGGTCACCCGGTTCACCGCGCCCATCACCCGGCTCAACGGCGTCGCCGGCCGCATCCAGGACTTCGCCGCCGACGTGGTGCGCCTCAAGGACGTCGAGAACTTCCCCGTCGACTCCCTGTACACGCGCCCCGGCTCCGGGGCGGACAACCGCCGTCTGAAGGGCCACGTCACGCTGGAGGACGTCACCTTCGGCTACAGCCCCCTCGACAAGCCGCTGCTGTCCGGCTTCTCGCTGTCCGTCGCCCCGGGCCGGCAGGTCGCGCTGGTCGGCGGCTCCGGGAGCGGCAAGTCCACCGTCTCCCGGCTCATCGCCGGGCTCTACAGCCCGTGGGAGGGCACGATCCGCATCGACGGGCAGCGCCTGGAGGACATCCCGCGCGGCGCGCTGGCCGCCTCCGTCTCCTTCGTCGACCAGGACGTCTTCCTCTTCGAGGGCACGGTCCGCGACAACGTGGCGCTGTGGGACCCCTCCATCCCCGACGCGGACGTGGAGGCCGCGCTGCGCGACGCCTGCCTGTACGAGGTCGTCGCCCGCCGCCCCGGCGGCGTCCACAGCCGGGTCGAGCAGGACGGCCGCAACTTCTCCGGCGGCCAGCGGCAGCGGCTGGAGATCGCCCGGGCCCTCGTCCGGCGGCCCAGCGTGCTGGTGCTCGACGAGGTGACCAGCGCCCTCGACGCGGAGACCGAACAGGTCATCATCGACAACCTGCGGCGCCGCGGTTGCGCCTGCGTGGTGATCGCGCACCGGCTCAGCACGGTCCGCGACAGCGACGAGATCGTCGTCCTCGACCACGGCACGGTCGTCGAGCGCGGCCGCCACGAGGAACTGATCGCGGCGGGCGGCGCGTACGCCGCACTGGTCAAGGAGCACTGAGGTGATCCCCGTACAGCCCGGCACCGCCGCCGGCGACCCGGTCCTGACCGCCCTCGGCGGGCTCGGCGGCCCCGTCGACTGCGCCGGCCTGCGCAGCATCCCCCTGGAGGGGCCGCACGTGCTGTGGCTCGTGGTGGCGGGCGCCCTCGACCTGTTCGCGGTCGACGCGGCCCAGCAGGGCCACTGGCACTACCTGGGCCGCCTGGAACCCGGCACCCTCCTGCTCGGCCCCGTGGAGGGCCCCCGGCACACCCTCGTCGGCCGCCCCCTGCAGGGCTGCCACCTGCGCCGCGTGCCGCTGCGCGAGCTGTACCGGCCGCCGCAGCCGCACCCGGCGGCGTACGGCGACGGCTGGGACGGGCAGGGCCCGTACGGTGCCGGGCACGACACCCGGGAGCTCGCCCTCAGCCTCCTCGAGCACGCCTTCGCGCTCGGCGTCGGGCGCAGCCAGCGCGTGCTGTACGAGGCCCCGTTGACCGGCCGCACCACGGACGGCGAGCACGTCGCCGACGACGACATCCTGTGGCTGCCGGTCCTGCCGGGCAGCGTGCAGTACGGGGCCGCGTACTCCGCGGAGGCGGCGGGCGACCTGCTCCTCGACGGCGCGATGTGGCAGAGCATGGTCAACCAGCAGTACCGGCTGCTGTCGACCCTGGACGGCTGGATCGAGGGCCTGGAACGCGCCCACGAGGACCGCACCGCCGCGGGCATCAAGGCCGGGGAGGCCGTCCGCGAGCAGGCCGACCGCGATCTTCTGGCCTCCATCGGCACCTCCCGCAAGGCCGCCTCGCGTTCCGCCGCGGCCGCGTCCGACGACGCGACGTACGCCGTCTGCCGGCAGGTCGCCGAGGCCGCCGGCATCACCCTCGTCCCGCCGTCGCGCGGCGGCGCCGTCAGCGACCGCATGGACCCCGTCGAGCGGGTCGCCGTCACCTCGGGCATCCGCACCCGCCCGGTGCGGCTCGACGGCGAATGGTGGCGGGAGAACACCGGCCCCCTGGTGGGGCGGCGCGCCGCGTCCGGCGCGCCGGTGGCCCTGCTGTGGCGGCGCGGCGGCTACGAGGCGGTGGGGCCCGGCGGCAGCAGCCGCGTCCGGGTCGCGGAGTACAACGCGGAGGACTTCGAGCAGCGTGCCGACATGCTCTACCGGCCGCTGCCCGAGCGGGGCACCGGCCTGGCGGGGCTGCTGCGCTTCAGCCTCCGGGGCTCCGCGGGCGACCTGCGCAACCTCGTGCTGAGCAGCCTGGTCACCGTCGGCCTCGGCGCGCTCGTGCCGATCGCGACCGGCCAGGTGCTGGGCACCTTCGTGCCCGACGCGGAGACCGGGCTCATCGTCCGGGCCGCGCTGGCCGTCGCCGTCACCGGCCTGGTGTGCGCCGCGTTCATGCTGACGCAGAACCTCACCGTGCTGCGCATCGAGGGCCGCATCGAGGCCACCTTGCAACCGGCCGTGTGGGACCGGCTGCTGCGCCTGCCGACCGGGTTCTTCGCCGGGCGCTCCACGGGCGAACTGGCCAGTGCCGCGATGGGCATCAGCGCCATCCGCCGGGTGCTCGCGGGGGTGGGCCCGGTCGCCGTCCAGGCGACGACGGTCGGTGCGATGAACCTCGTCCTGCTGCTCCTGTACAGCGTCCCGCTCGCGCTCGCCGCCCTCGGCATGCTGGTCGTCATCGGCGCCGCGCTCCTCGGCCTCGGCCTGTGGGAACTGCGCTGGCAGCGACGCCTGGTGCGACTCGGCAACAAGCTCAACAACGAGGCCTTCCAGACCCTGCGCGGGCTGCCCAAGCTCCGCGTCGCCGCCGCCGAGAGCTTCGCGTACGCCGCGTGGGCCCGCCGGTTCGCCCGCAGCCGCGAACTCCAGCAGCGCGCCGGCCGCGTCAAGAACGTCACGACCGTCCTCAACGCGGTCTACCTGCCGCTCTGTTCACTCATCATGTTCATGTTGCTGGCCGGCCCGGCCCGGGGCGCGCTGTCCGCGTCCGGATTCCTCACCTTCAGCACCGCCATGACCATGCTGCTGACCTCGGTCACCCAGCTCACCGGGGCGCTGCTGTCGGCGGTCGCGGTGCTCCCGATGTACGAGCAGGTCAGGCCGATCCTCGACGAGGCGCCCGAGGTTCGCGGCGGCAGCACCCAGCCCGGCGTCCTCTCCGGCGCGATCGAGGCCCGCAACCTCTCCTTCCGCTACTCCGACGACGGCCCGCTCGTCCTGGACGACGTCTCCCTGCGGGTCGGGCCCGAGGAGTTCGTGGCGATCGTCGGCCCCAGCGGCTGCGGCAAGTCCACGCTGCTGCGCCTGCTCATCGGCTTCGACCGGCCCGCCTCGGGCAGCGTCCTCTACGACGGCCAGGACCTGGCCGCCCTCGACCAGGGCGCGGTCCGCCGCCAGTGCGGCGTCGTACTGCAGAACGCCCAGCCGTTCACCGGCTCGATACTCGACTGCATCTGCGGCGCGGAGGCGTACACGCAGGAGGAGGCGATGGAGGCCGCCGCCATGGCCGGTCTGGCCGAGGACATCCAGCGCATGCCCATGGGCCTGCACACCATGATCGCGGGCGGCAGCACCGTCTCCGGCGGGCAGCGCCAGCGCCTGATGATCGCCCAGGCGCTGATCCGCCGGCCCCGCGTGCTCTTCCTCGACGAGGCCACCAGCGCCCTGGACAACGAGACCCAGCGCATCGTCATCGACAGCACCCGGCGGCTGCGGGCCAGCCGTGTGGTCATCGCCCACCGGCTCTCCACCGTCATGGACGCCGACCGCGTGGTGGTGATGGAGGACGGCCGGGTCGTGGAGGAGGGCCGCCCCGCCGACCTCCTGGCGAACCCCGGCGGACGGCTGCACGAGCTGGTCCGACGCCAGATGAGCTAGTTGGGGGGACGGCGCCCCCGTACCGTGCGGACGCCGTCGAACGCGCCGGCCGGTCGGCTCGGCGGTGGTGCGCGTGGCGCTCCACTTGTGCGCCCGGTCAACGGTGAACGTGCTCAGCGGTGTCGGCATCCCGACACCTGTCCGCAAGACGCCAGACAGGTGGGTGCCCACGTCGCACGGGGCTTCGGCAGGATGTCGCCTCCCCAGAACCCCGCATTGAGCGCCCGGGAGCACGGACCGAACCGCAGCTGCCCGTGGGCGAGTTTGCGCTGGTCAGGGCCCCGACAGCCACAACTCCGCCCGCACCCGGGGATGGACCGGGCGCCGTTCCCGGCGCGGGGGACTCACCGCGCCGTGGCGGCGGAACATCCCCGACGGGCCGTCACGACAACACCGGGTACGACGGATCGTCATACGAACGTGATCTTCCCGTGATCGATTGGAGGTTGGGTGTGACGGACATTCACACCGTTCACTTCATGGGAGGAGACTCGTGGTCACGAGCGCGAGCCTTCGACGACGACGCCACATAGTCGTGGCGTCGGCAATCACCGTCCTAGCCACCCTGTTCAGCGGCCTGGGGAGCACCGGGCCGGCCGCGGCACAGACCGGCACCCCGCTGCCGGACCTGAAGCTGGGCCGGTACGACCACACCCGGGCCGCCCTCACGGGCGGTGGCGCCCTGCACACCGCCGCGCAGCCCGACACCATCAAGGGGCAGTACGTCGTGCGGCTGCGGGAAGCGCCCGTCACTTCGTACACGGGCGGCGTCGAGGGACTCGCGGCGACGAAGCCGGTGGCCGGGCAGGATCTCCAGCCGCACTCGGCCGCGGCCGAGAAGTACCGGCAGCACCTGGGCGATGCCCAGCGTGACGTACTCGGCGACTTCGGTGTGCGGGCCGAGCGGACGTACACGACCGCCTTCAACGGCTTCGCCGCCGAACTGACCGGTGCGCAGGCCGGCAAGCTGTCCAAGGACCCGCGCGTCGAGGCGGTCACCCCGGCCCAACTCGTGAAGGCCGACGCGGCGACGACCCTCACCACGCAGGCGGCGCAGCACACCGCGCAGGCGCCGGCGCGGACGGCGGCACAGACGGCGGCACAGACCAAGCCGGCCCACGGCTCGGATGTGGTCATCGGCGTGATCGACACCGGGATCTGGCCGGAGAGCGCCTCCTTCGCCACCACCATGGCGCCGCCCGCGGGCTGGCACGGCACCTGCCAGACCAGCAGGGACTTCCCCGCCTCCGCCTGCAACGGCAAGATCGTCGGGGCGCGCTACTTCGCCGACGGGTGGCTCAGCGCCTACGGCTCGCTGCCCGACGGTGAGAGCCTCTCGCCCCGGGACATGAGCGGACACGGCACCCACACCGCCTCCACCGCGGCGGGCCTTCCCGTCAAGCACGCGATGGTCCTCGGGCACGACTACGGCGCGATCTCCGGAGTGGCGCCCGACGCGCGGATCGCCGTGTACAAGGCGCTGTGGGGCGGCTCGGGCACGGACGCCGACATCATCGCGGCGATCGACGCGGCCGTGGCCGACGGCGTCCAGGTGATCAACTACTCGATCGGCAACTCGATGGGGGACTACCAGCCGAACAGCCCGATCGGGAACGCCTTCCTCAACGCGTACCTCGCCGGGGTCTTCGTCGCGGCGTCCGCCGGCAACGACGGCATGTCCGGAATGATCAGCAACGCCGAACCCTGGGTCACCACGGTCGGTGCGACGGTGGAGCGGTCCCACGAGGCGACCGTACGGCTCGGCGACGGCACCCGCATCGTCGGCACCTCCATGGACCGACTGCCGTCCCGCCGCAGCACGCCGATCGTCTTCGCCGACCAGGCCGGATCGCTCGACGACGGCGCGCAGTACTGCTGGTCCGGAAGCCTCGACCCCGCCAAGGTCAAGGGCAAGATCGTGGCCTGCGACTTCATCGACTCCGTCGACGCGGTGTCGACGGTCAAGGCCGCCGGTGGTGTCGGCGTGGTGCTGTTCCAGTCGACCGGCAACACCCGCCTCAACGTGATCTACGACTTCCCGACCGTCTACCTGTGGAGCGCCGAGCAGGCGGGCAAGCTCTTCAACTACCTGTGGGCGCACCGTACCGACGGGACCGCTTCGCTGGCCGAGGGCGGGGACGGCAGCAGCGTCGTGGGACTGCCGAGCGTGGCGAGCCTCTCGTCCTACGGCCCCGACCAGACGCACACCGGGCTCCAGAAGCCCGACCTCGTCGCGGACGGCATCGACGTGGTCGCGGCGGTGTCGCCGATGGCCGGCGGGCGCCTCTTCGACGCCTACTCCGGCACCTCGATGGCGGCCCCGCACGTGGCCGGCATGGCCGCGCTGCTGCGCACCCGGCACCCGAAGTGGTCGCCCGGCGCGACCGCCTCGGCACTGCGCACCACCGCCACCGACACCCGGGGCACGACCAGTCCGCTCCGCCAGGGCTCCGGCCTGCCGCGGACCTCGTCGGCCGATGACCCCGGCCTGGTGGTCGAGCCCTCGGCGGCCGAACTGACCGCCTTCGCGGCCGCGGCGACCCCCGACGGCAAGGAGATCAACCTGCCGTCGATCGCGCTGCGCGAGTACGACGGGACGAAGCCGGTACGGCTCACGCGACGGCTGACCAACGTCGGCACGCGGACCGAGACGTACACGGCGCACGTCGACGGGCTCGCCGGGATGAAGGTGACGGTCAGCCCCCGGACGATCTCGGTGAAGCCGGGAGCCACCGCCACGGTGACCATCACCCTGGAGCGCGGCACCGCGACCTGGGACCGCTACACCACCGGCTCGCTCGTCTTCAGCAGCGCCAAGCACCGCGTGCGCCTGACGGTCGCCGGCCGGCCGTGGGGCTTCACGCCGCGGCCGTACGACGACACGGGCATCGAGTTCGGTCGCACCGGCGGCCAGGGCCAGGGATACCTGGAGCCCGGCTTCACCGGCCCGCTGGCCGGCCGCACCACCGGGTACACCCCCGTGACCTGGACGGACAAGCAGCTCACGACCTCCGTCAGCGGCGGCGTGTTCTCCCCCGGCGGGGTGGGCACCCAAGGCACGAAGATCGTCGTGCCGCGCGGCTCGGCCGGACTGATCGTGCAGACCGCCTCCGACGACCCGGACACGAACCTGGACCTCTACCTCTACAAGGACGGCGAACTCGTCGACCGGAGCTGGGCGTCCTGGCACAGCAGCGAGCGCAGTGCCCGGTTCTTCCCCGAACCCGGCGTCTACACCGCCTACGTGCATGCCCAGACGGCGACCTCGGCCGAGGTTCCCTACCGGCTCGGGGTGACCGTCGTCCCCGAGAAGGGCGACCGGCACAACGCCACCTTGACCACACCGTCCCAGGTGGAGCGGGGCGGGTACTCCCAGGTGACGCTGGACCCCGTGGGCCCGCAGCCCGACGTCGAGCAGTGGGCGTACACCGAGTTCCGCACCGGCCGAACCGTCGTGCCCGGCCTGCTGATCAGTTCCCGCTGACCGCGGACCGCACAGCGACGCGCTGACCGGCTCACGCCGGACCGGGGCCGGCCTTCCCGAGGGAAGGCCGGCCCTCCGCCGTCGGGTGCGCTCCCCGGCCGGGCGGTCCGCGCAGGGGCCCCGGCGGCCGCCGTCAGGGGACGACGATCACCGGGCGCTGGGCGCCGCGCGCCAGGCGGTCGGAGATCGAGCGGAAGAGCCGGAGGCCGGCCGCGCGCCCGCTCCCCACGATGATGGCGTTCGCCCGGTAGGTGCGGCCGGCCTTCTCCAGTTCGTCCGCGACGGCGCCCTTGCGGTGGATGAGCGTCCAGGGCAGCCCCGACAGGTGGTCCTCACGCGCGAGTTGCCGCAGGAGCGCGCGCCTGCCGTCGCCGTGCGTCCCGCACCCGCCGGCCACGTCGTAGTAGCCGAGCAGCGACGCGACGGGGTTCTCCCGCGCGACGTGGACGATGAGGAGCGCCGCACCGGTGCGCCGGGCCATCCCTGCCGCGTAGGACAGCGCCCGCCTGCTGGTGGCGGAGCCGCTGTAGCCGACGAGCACCCCGTACTCGTCGACGTTCGCGTGGACGCCGCGGATGACGGGAACCGGCTCCCCGGCGGTGGAGGACCGCGGCAGGGGGTCGTCGCCGAGGGGGCCGGGATCGCGGTGGCCTGCCATGGGAAACCTTTCGGGCTGTGCTGGACGGAGGACGGCCCCCGGGAAACCGGAGAGGGCCGCCCGAGGACGTGCGGGCATCCACCGTTACCGACCGGCGCCGCCCGCGAAGTGTGACAAGCCCGGCACCGCGGGACAGGACGGCGCGCCCGGCGACGCCGGGTTCCCCGGGGTGTGTCACACGCGCGTGGGACGTCCGGTCTCAGTGGGGGAAGCAGAGCCTTGGCGCCGGGAATGCGAGGAACGTGACGTGAGCGAGGAAGGGGTTCCCGTCCGGTGCGGCACGGGGTGCGCCGCGGGGACGGGAGCGGGGTGAGCGCGCCGCAGACCGCCGCCACGGCGTGGCGGCGGCGGATGGTCGCCCGCGTCGCCGACGAGAAGCACCGCACCGCCACCACGCTGGAGCTCTTCTTCGACCTCTGTTTCGTCGTGGCCGTCGCCCAGACGTCCGCCGCGTTCGAGGAGGAACTGGCCGCGGGGCACGTCGGCAGCGGCGTCCTCGGCTACGCGCTGGTGTTCTTCGCGATCTGGTGGGCGTGGATGAACTTCACGTGGTTCGCCTCCGCCTACGACACCGACGACATCCCGTACCGGCTGCTCACCGTCGTGCAGATCACCGGCGCCCTCGTCATGTCGGCGGGCACGTCGGCCGCCCTGCAGCACGGCGACTACACCGTCATCACCTGGGGTTACGTCCTCATGCGGCTCGCCATGGTCAGCCAGTGGCTGCGGGCCGCCGGTTCGGACCCCGAGCGGCGCAGGAGCTGCCTGCGGTACGCGGCGGGCATCCTGGTGGTGCAGACGGGCTGGCTGGCGCACCTCGTGGTGCCCGGGTCCTTCCGTCTCCCGTCGCACGTCGTGCTCGCCCTGGCGGAGCTCGCGATCCCCGTGTGGGCCGAGCGGGCGGCCAACACGACCTGGCACCCGCGTCACATCGCCGAGCGCTTCGGCCTGTTCACGCTCATCGTGCTGGGCGAGTCCATCACGGCCGCCGCCGGGGCCGTGCGCGCCGCCCTCGACACCGACGCGACCTTCGGCGGCATCGCCACGCTGGTGGTGGGCGGCACCCTCACGGTCTGCGCGCTGTGGTGGCTGTACTTCGCCCAGAACGCCTCCCGCCGCCTGGGCGGCTTCGCCACGGCCACGCTGTGGGGCTACGGCCACTACGCGGTCTTCGCCTGCGCCGCAGCGGTGGGCGCCGGGCTCGCCGTCAACGTCGCCCGGTCCACCGGGCACGGCCACCTGACCGCCTATGGCGCGGCGGCCGCGTACACGGTGCCCGTCGCCGGGTTCGTGCTGTCCGTGTGGCTGCTGCACCGCGGCGCCTCCGGGCACCCCGCCGCGCCCGACGTGGTCCACGCGCTCGCCGTCGCGGCGCTCCTCGCCGCCACGTTCGCCCCCGCCCCGGTCCTGGTGACGGGCCTGGTCTGCGCGCTCCTGGTCGCCGCGACCTGCGTACCGCGCGGGCGGCGCACCGGCGCACGGCCCGCGGCCGCCTGAGGGGGCCGCGGACGGAACCCGGCCCGCGGCGGGCACGTCCAACGGCCATGAGCAGCAGGCACTCCGCACGCGCCACCGCCCTCGCGGCCACCGTCGCCGCCGTCGCTGCCGCCCTCACCGGCTGCGCCGACCGGAACGACCGGAACGACCCCGAGCCTCCCCGCGTGGTGTTCCCCACCGCGCCGGCCCCGACCAGCATCCCCTACGAGCTCTACACCCACTGCGGCATCGACGAGGCCCTGATCGGGTCCACGTACTTCGAGGCCGAGACCCCGCTCATCGGCGACGCCTTCAACCCACCGCCGGACTGGGACAACCCCACGCAGCGGGGCACGATGACGCTGCTGTCGCCGACGGCGGCGGTCTTCACCGACGCCAAGGGCCACGAGGTCCGCTTCCGCGCGCGGGTGGGAGCGGACGGCCCCAAGCGCGTCTGCGAGTGACCGCCGCGGTCCGTCACCGCACGGTCCAGGTCGAGAAGACGTGGAGCGCCGCCTCGATCCGGGCCTCCTCCCCCGTGCCGGGTCGTCCCGCGAACCGGACGAAGACCACGGAGGAACCGGGGTCGCGCGCGACGAGCAGGGTCAACGGGACGCGCCCGGAAAGCGGGTACGCGTACCAGCCGTCGCGGTGTTCGGCGTCCGTCGCCGGGAGGGCTCCCTCGACGGCCTGCCAGTCCCCGTCGTCGAACGCGTATCCCGTGAAGAACGACACCGCCTCGCACAGCGGCCGCAGATTGGCCTCGAAGACCCAGTGACCGGTGAAGACCCGGTCTTCGTCCCCGGTGTTCACGTTCGGCTCCCGCTCCCCTGCATCCCGACCGACCTCGCTCAGGGCACCATTGTCGGCCCGCGGGGACCGGGGCGGGTCACGGGGCCGGCTCAGCAGTAGGAGTTCCAGCCGGAGCGGTAGCCGTCGCGGTAGCCGCGGCGGTATTCGGAGTTCCAGCTCTGGGGGCGGAAGGAGTCCCACTGGCTGCGGCAGCGTGGGCGGGATCGGGCGTCGCGGCGTCCGTCGTCGCGTCCGTCGCGGAAACCGCGCCAGTACCGGTTGCTCACCTGCGGGGCGAGGGTGCCCGCGGCCTGGGCCTGGACCGTGCCCGCCGTGACCTGGCCGGCGGTCGCGGCCTGTGCGGGCGCCGCCGGCAGGACCGCCAGGGCTCCTACGGCTACCGGGCCTGCGAGCAGTGCGAGGAATCGCTGTGCGCGCATGGCTGTTCGTCCTCTCGGATGCGTACGGGGTGGGTGCCTCGTCCCTGGTCAGGCCCAAATCCATGCGTGAGGTGCGGCCTTGGGGAGCGGCGGGGCACCGGCTCGACGGGCGGATCGCGCCCACCCCCGACCGTAGCGAGCCGGGTCCAACATGTCCACCTTTGGAGTAATCTGCCACGGACTGATACTTTCGCGCACCGTCCGTGCCCCCTCCGTCACCTTCGGCGCCCCCCGCCGGGCACGCACCCGTCGGCGCGTGCCCGGCGGGCCGGCCGTCAGGTGCCGGGGGTGCGGTCCGGCGCGGGGACCGTGCGCTGGTGCGGCAGCGTTATCGCGTCGGGCTGCTCCTGACGCAGGACCACGTTCCGCGTCGGGAAGGCGATCTCGATGCCCTCCTCCTGGTAGCGGCGGTGCAGGCGCTTGATGAACTCGTGCTTGATCCGGTACTGCTCCCCGTACTCCGAGGTCCGCAGGATCACCGAGAAGTCGATCCGCGACTCGCCGAAGGTGTGGAAGCGGACGACCGAATCGTGCTCGGGGATGCCGCCCTCGACGTGCGCCATGACCTCCCCCGCGACCTCTATGGTCACCCGCTCCACGTGCTCGAGGTCGTTGCCGTAGCCGACGCCCGCCTGGACGATCAGCGACATCTGCTGCTCGGGCTGGTGGAAGTTGGTGGCGATCGCGCTCGCGAGCTTGGCGTTGGGGATGATCACCAGGTTGTCCGACAGCTGGCGGACCACCGTGTTGCGCCAGTTGATGTCGACGACGTAGCCCTCCTCACCGCTGCTGAGGCGTATGTAGTCGCCGGGCTGCACGGTCTTGGACGCCAGGATGTGGACGCCCGCGAAGAGGTTGGCCAGCGTGTCCTGCAGGGCCAGGGCGACGGCGAGACCGCCGACGCCGAGGGCGGTGATCAGGGGCGTCACGGAGATGCCCAGGGTCTGCAGCAGGACCAGGAAGCCCACCGCCATCACGGCGACACGGCTGATGTTGACGAAGATCGTCGCGGAGGCGGCGACCCCGGACCGGGACAGCGCCAGCGACCGCACCGTCTCGGCGACCATGCGGCCCGCGGCTATCGTGGCCGCCAGGATCAGCACCGCGACGAGCACCTGGTTGACCGTCCGGTCCACGACGCGGGTCAGTGGCAGCGCCGCGGCCCCCACCCAGGCACCGGCCGCCAGCGCGGCCCACGGCACGACGGTGCGCAGCGCGGCGACGACGATGTCGTCGCCGCCCCACCGGGTGCTCCTGGCCCGCTCGCCCAGCCACTTCAGGCCCAGCCGCAGCAGCAGCCCCGCCAGGGCGCCGGCGGCGATCGCCGCACCGGCGACGATCAGGTCGTGCAGCGTGAGGGCGCGGTTCACCGGTCGCCTCCCCACGTGCGTACGGATTCACCCACGGGGCGCGGGGGATGCTGTGTCGTCACTGGTCGCCTCATCGTTCGGGGGACGTTCGGGGGACGTTCGGGAGTCGCGCCGAACAGGCGTTGTCCTGGCGCGATCTGACACATCCTGCCGCAGCGGCGGCGCACTCCGCATACGGCCCCCGCCTCCGCCGCCCGATCCGGCGGGGCTCACCCCGGCCGGGCACGGTGGCGGCGGTCGTGCCGGTATCCTTCCTGGTCACGATGCCCGTCCCCGGCCGGGGATCGGGGCGTTCCCGGTGAGGACCCCACCCCTTGGCCCCACGTTTCGACACCGCCCGCTTCCATGTGGCCACCGGCCCCGCGGCGCTGTTCGCACGGGTACGGCACGTCCTGCGCGAACCCGCACGGCTCACCGCGCGCGGGCCGCACGTGACGGAGCGCCTCGAGCGCCGGGGAGCACCGGTCGAGGCGCTCCTCGCCTTCGACCCCGCGTCCTGGGAACCGGTCTCGGCGGAGGTGCGGACCGACACCGGGAAGTGGGTGAAGGCGACGTGGCGGGTCCGCGTGGCCGGACAGGACTGGTGGGCGGTGATCGGCTTCGGCGACACCCTCGTCACCGTCGTCGACGTGGCGCCGCACCGGCAGGGACTCGGGGACGACATCGTGCGGGAGGGTCCGCTGTACGAGCGCGTGGCGGCCGTCAACGAGGCCCTCATGGCGCGGGGCTGAGCCGCCCGACGGGCGCCCGGCCCCGCTCCCCGCACGTGCTGCGGGGAGCGGGGCCGGGCGCGCCGTTCAGCGGGTCGCCGTGCCCGTGGGGGCCGGGGCGTACCCCGCGGGGCGGGTGGTGAACGTGCCCCGGCCCTGCGTGCGGCCACGCAACCGGGTCGCGTAGCCGAACAGTTCGGCCAGCGGCACCGTCGCCGTGACGACCGCCGTGCCGGAGCGCGCCGTGGAGCCGGTGACGCGGCCGCGACGGGCGGCGAGGTCGCCGAGGACGGTGCCCACGGCGTCGTCGGGGACGGTGACCGTGAGCTCGACGACCGGTTCCAGCAGGGCCATCACGCCGCCGCGCAGCGCCTCCCGCATCCCGAGGCGGCCCGCGGTGCGGAAGGCCGTCTCGGAGGAGTCGCGGGAGTGCGTGGCGCCGTCGGTGAGCGTGACCCGCACACCCGTGACGGGGTGGCCACCGAGGGGGCCCTCGGCGAGGGCGTCCCGGCAGCCGGCCTCGACCGCGCGCACGAACTCCTTCGGCACCCGCCCGCCGACGACCGTCGAGGCGAACGCGAACGCGGCCTCCTCGTACGGCTCGACGTCCAGGACGACGTGCGCGAACTGGCCCGCACCACCCTCCTGCTTGACGTGCCGGTGGACCAGGCCCCGCACACCGCGCACGAGCGTCTCCCGGTAGGCGACCCGCGGCCGCCCGACGCGGACGTCCAGCCCCCGCTCCCGGCGGATCCTCTCCACCGCGACCTCCAGGTGCAGTTCGCCCATGCCGGACAGGACCGTCTGACCGGTCTCGGGGTCGGTCCGCACGGCCAGCGAGGGATCCTCCTCGGCCACCCGGGCCAGCGCCACCGCCAGCCGGTCGGTGTCGGTGGTGCGGGCGGCCTCGACCGCGGCGAAGACGACGGGCACGGCCACCGACGGCGGTTCGAGGACCAGGGGAGCCTCCGGGGCGCACAGGGTCGCGCCCGCTGCCGCCGACCTCACCCCGACGACCGCGACGATGTCCCCGGCGACCGCGGCGTCGACGTCGGCGTGCCGGTCCGCGCGGACCCGCAGGATCCGGCCGATCCGCTCGGTGCGTCCGGCGCGCGCGTCCAGCACCGTGTCCCCCTTCCTGATCGTCCCCTCGTACACCCGCAGGTAGGTGAGCCGCCCGGAGGCGGTCACGGTCACCTTGAACACCAGCGCGGCGAACGGCGCCGCCGGGTCGGCCGCCTCCCGTACCGCCGGGACGTCCAGCGGTGACGGCAGGTAGTCCACGACGGCCTCCAGCAGCGGCTCGATGCCGCGGTTGCGGTACGCCGAGCCGCACAGCACCACGACGCCGTCGCCCGACAGCGTCAGGTCGCGCAGCGCGGAGCGCAGGGTCGCCTCCGACAGCGCCGACCGTTCGCAGAACTCCTCGAGCGCGGCCGGGTGCAGTTCCGCCACCGCCTCCTCCAGCGCACGGCGGCGGCGCAGCGCGTCCTCGCGCAGGGCGCCGGGCACGGGGCCCTCGGCGTAGGTGCCGTGGCCGTCGGCCCACACCAGGACGCGCATGCGCAGCAGGTCCACGACGCCCGTGAAGCCGTCCTCCCGCCCGATCGGCGACTGGACGACGAGCGGCACGGTGTGCAGGCGCTCCCGGATGGAACCGACGGCGGCGTCCAGGTCGGCGCCCACGCGGTCCAGCTTGTTGACGAACGCGATCCGCGGCACGCCGTGCCGGTCGGCCCGCCGCCACACCGCCTCGCCCTGCGGCTCGACGCCCGCGACCGCGTCGAAGACGGCGACGGCGCCGTCGAGGACGCGCAGGGAGCGTTCGACCTCGTCGGAGAAGTCGACGTGCCCCGGGGTGTCGATCAGGTTGATCCGGTGGCCGTCCCAGTCGCAGGTCACGGCCGCGGCGAAGATGGTGATGCCGCGGTCGCGCTCCTGCGGGTCGAAGTCGGTGACGGTCGTGCCGTCGTGGACCTCGCCGCGCTTGTGGGTGGCGCCGGTGAGGTAGAGGATCCGTTCGGTGACGGTGGTCTTGCCCGCGTCGACGTGGGCGAGGATGCCCAGGTTGCGTACGGCGGTCGGCGGATTGACGGTGCGCATGGCCCGGTGGCCCTTCGGGTGGTCCTGAGGTGGGCGGCGCGATTTCCGCGGTTCCGGCCCCGGCCCGGCCCCGTGCACGGCGGGCGGCCGGGGACGCGGCGGCAGGGCGTACCCGGCCGACGGCCCCGGCTCCGCGGGTGCGGCTCCGCTGGTGCGGGAGGGGTCAGGAGGTCGTCGCGGACGTCCGGTGCAGGCCGCGCAGCCGGCACCGGGCCGGCGAGGACACCAGGATCACCTCATGCCGTGACGGGGGCACGACGGCAGCGGTACGCCAACGCACGGCCGGGCTCCCCTCGTTCGTCACGGACCGCGCCGCGATGTCGGCGGCGCGCGATCGACGCGAGTGTAGTGAGCGGCCCGGGACCGGGGCACGGGGTTTTTCCCCGGTCCCAGGGAAGGAACGCGCCTGCGGGACGCTGGGTACCCGGTACGGGAGCGCTCGTTCCCCCCAACGTTCGGCGCGGGCGGTTCCGGAGCCCCGGCTACCCGCCGGAGCCGCAGGGGCCCGGCCAGTCGTAGCCCGGGAGGAGGCGCCGCCAGCGGGTGGCGTCCGAGGGGCCGGCCAGGCGGCAGAGGACGGCGGTGCGGTGACGGACGTCCGGGTCCCAGAGGCGGATCGTGCCGTCGTTGCCCGCGCTGGCCACGGTGCCGCCGTCCGGGCTGAAGGCGACGCTCCACGCCGCGCGGGTGTGGCCGGTGAGGGTGGCGGTCAGGCTCCGCGCCGCCGGGTCCCACAGCCGTACCGTGCGGTCGTTGCCGCTGCTGGCGAGGGTGCGGCCGTCGGGCGAGAAGGCCACGCCGCGGACCGACCCGGTGTGGCTGGTGAGGACCCCGGCGGCGTGCGCCCGGGGGACGTCCCACAGGCGGACGGTGCCGTCGTTGCCGCTGCTGGCGAGGGTGCGGCCGTCCGGTGCGAAGGCGACGCCGCGGACGGAGCCGGTGTGACCCGTCAGGACGGCCTCGCGGCTCCCCGTCGCCGGGTGCCACAGACGGAGCGTCAGGTCGTCGCTGCCGCTGGCCAGCAGGCGGCCGTCGGGGCTGAAGGCCAGGCAGTTCACGAAGTCGGTGTGGCCGGCGAGGGTGGTCTCGTGCCGCCCGCTCGCGGTGTCCCACAGGCGCACCGTGCGGTCGGCGCCGCCGGTCGCGAGGGTGCGCCCGTCGGGGCTGAAGGCGAGCGCGAAGACGGCGCCGTCGTGACCGCGCAGCACGGCACGGCCACGCCGGGTCCGGGTGTCCCACAGGCGTACGGTGCGGTCCGCGCCCGCGGAGGCGAGCAACCGGCCGTCCGGGCTGAAGGCGACGTCGTAGACGGGACCGCTGTGCCCGGTGAGGGTGTACGCGGGGGCGTGGCGCGCCATGTCCCAGACCCGTACGGTGCCGTCGCCGCCGGCCGAGGCGAGGGCCCGGCCCGCGGGGTCGTAGGCGGCCTTCCAGACCTCCGTGACCGGCGCGGTGTCCAGGGTGCTGCGGCTGAGGTCCCACAGGACGACGGTGCGGTCGAAGCCGGCGGTGGCGAGGAGGTCGCCGTGGCCGGCCACGGCGACGGAGAGCACGTAGTCGGTGTGGCCGGCGAGGGACTCGACGGGCAGGTGGGTGTGGACGTCCCAGCGGACGACGGTGCCGTCGCCGCCCGCGGAGACGACCGTGTGGCCGCCGGGCCCGAAGGCGAGCCCGTTGACGTCGTCGTCGTGCCCGGAGAGGGTGGCGGTGCGGCGCAGCGTGGCGACGTCCCTCAGGCGCACGGTGCGGTCGGCGCCGCCGCTGGCGAGGGTGCGGCCGTCGGGGCTGAAGGCGAGGGCGAGCACGTCGCCGCTGTGGTCGCGCACGACGGCTCGGCTCCGCCGCGTCCGGGTGTCCCACAGACGTACGGTGCGGTCGGCGCCCGCGGAGGCGAGCAGCCTGCCGCCGGGGCGGTAGGCCAGGGCGAGGACCTCGTCGGTGTGCCCGGTGAGGACGGCCTCCTGGCGACCGGTCGCGACGTCCCACAGGCGTACGGTGCCGTCGGCGCCCGCGGAGGCCAGCGTGCGGCCGTCCGGGGCGAACGCCACGGCTCGTACCGGGCCTTGATGGTGTGTCAGCACGGTGACCGTGCGGCGGCCCGGCACGGACCACAGCCGCAGGGTGCCGTCCGAGCTCGCCGAGGCCAGCAGCCGTCCGTCCGGGGAGAAGGCCACCGACCGTACGGGGCCGCGGTGCCCGGTGAGGACGCCGGCTGCGGTGCGTCCGGCGACGTCCCACAGCCGTACGGTGCGGTCGGAGCCCGCCGAGGCCAGCAGCCGGCCGTCGGGCGAGAACACCACCGCGTTGACGGCGCCGGTGTGGCCGGTCAGCCGCCCCGCGAAGGCGTCGGCCTGGGTGCTGAGCAGGGCGCTGCGGGCCTCGGTGGTGGGGGCGGTGCGGTAGGCGGCCTCGGCCAGCAACATGGCTGCCTCGGGGCGGCCGGAGGCGAGGTGGGCGGATCGGGCGGCCATCGCCTGGGAGAGCGCCGTGGCGCGCTGCCGGTCGGCGCCGAGCCGCTGCTCGACGGCGACGCCGCCCGCCAGCACCGCCAGCACCAGCAGCACGGCGAGGACGACCAGCCCGGTCCGCTGCTGGCGGGCCCGGCGCCGTACGAGGATCCGCCGCAGGTCCTCCTCGTGGGCGGAGGCGGCCAGGAAGTCCGCTTCCGCCGGGCCGAGTTCACCGTCGCGGCGGCCGGGGCCGGCGGCCCACTCGCGGGCGGCCGCCAGGCGTGTGCCGCGGTGGAGCAGGGCGGGGTCGCGGCCCTCGCGTTCCCAGTCGCGGGCGGACGCGGCCAGTTGCTGGTGCAGCAGCAGGTCGGCGCGGGCGGCGTGGATCCAGGTGCGCAGGCGCGGCCAGGCCCGAAGCAGCGCCTCGTGGACGATCTCCACGTGGTCGGTGCCGACGGTCAGCAGGCGCGCGGCCACGAAGGCGTCGAGCGCGGTGCGGGCGGCGGCGGTGTCCGGCAGCCCGTCCAGCAGGTCGGCGGTGCCGCGGGCGCGGCGCGACTGCTCGTTGTCCTCGCCGACCCGGACCAGCCGCAGCAGCAGCCTGCGGGCGGCGAGTTGCTCGGCCGGGGACAGCGCGGTGTACAGCGCCTCGGCGGCGGTCGCGACGGAGCCGTGGATGCCGCCGGCCGCGAGGTAGCCGGCCACGGTCATGGTGCGGCCGGTGCGCTGCCGCCAGGTGGCCATCAGGGCGTGCGCCAGCAGCGGCAGCGCCCCGGGGTCGCCGCCGGGCCCGGCGGCGCCGGCCGGGCCGTCCGGGGACCCCGTCGCGCCGAGGTCCCGCAACAGGACCTCGACCAGGCCCGGTTCGAGCTCGGTGCCCTCCTCCCGGGCGGGCCGCACGATGCACTCGCGCAGTTCGTCCGGGCTCATCGCGCCCAGGGCGAACAGCCCGTCGCTGATGACGGGGACGAGGGCCGGGTACTCCAGGCAGCGTCCGGTCACGTCGGCCCGGATCCCGAGGACGACGACGGCGTCACCGGAGGCGGCGAGCCCGGTGAGCGCGGCGATGAAGGAGCGTCGCTCGGCCTCGTCGTCGCAGAGCGTGAACGTCTCCTCGAACTGGTCGACGACGAGGACGCGTCCGGTGCGCGGCGTGCCGTCCTCGGCCCCTCCTTCGCCCGCCCCGAGGGAGACGACGAGGGTCGCGGCGCGGGCGGAGGGCGGTGCCTGTTCGCCCGCCCCCTCCGGCCCTCCGCGCACGGCGTGGTCCAGCGCCCGCGCGAGGGCGTCCAGGGGCCGCGCGGTGGGGGTGCAGACGGCGACCGGCCAGTGGCCGTACGGGCCGCCGGCCAGGGCGGGCAGCAGGCCGGCCCGCAGCAGCGAGGACTTCCCGGCCCCGGAGGGCGCGACCACGGCCAGCGGTCCCCGGCCGGCCCGGCGCCCCAGCCGTTCCACCAGCTCCGCAACTGCGCGCTCCCGGCCGAAGAAGCGGGCCGCGTCCTGCCTGCCGTAGGCGGACAGACCGGGGTAGGGGCACTGCGCTCCCCCGTCGTCCGTGGCCGGTGGGCGGGTGCTTCGCGGTCCGGGTTCCGGGGGCAGCAGGGCGAGCAGCGCGCCGCCCGCGTCCAGCGCCTCGTCGCAGCGCCGGGCGACGTCGGCGTTGGCCGGTTTGCCGCCCGTCTCGATCTTGCTGAGGTACCCCTTGCTGTAGTGGGTGCGCCGGGCCAGCGCCGACAGCGACACCCCGCGCTCCAGGCGCAGTTCGCGCAGTGCCCGGCCGAAGGGCCCGGTCGGCCTGTGTGGTGTCCGGTCCATCCCGTCCCCGCCGCGTACGGCGCGGAGGGCGCCGACCCCTGTTCCCGGCCGCCTCGCCGGCGGACCCGTCGGAAGGTGAGGAGTGCGCCGGGCGGGGCGTGGTTCCCGGGGTCGCCGGGGACGGGGTGCGCACGGTCGAGAAATGGCCACGGGCCGGCGGGCCCCACCGCCCCCGTGAGCGGTGGGACCACGCCGGCCGTGGCGGACCGGGAAGGTCAGATGGCGCCGCCCCCGGCGCCGCAGGTCGGCACGCCGGACAGCCAGGCGTCGCCGCGCATGTAGATGTTGCTGATCCAGCCCTGGTACTGCGGGAGGTACGACCAGGCGCTGTTGGTGTAGCCCTCGGCCGTGACCTCCTCCGCGTACTTCTGGCAGGACACCGCCACGTCGGTCGGACCGGCCAGCCGGGCCACCACCGCGGACCCGGTGGACGGGTAGCCGTGGACGGCCACGCCGGTGCCCCAGGTGCCGTACGGGCTCGCGCCGGCCGGCGTCGAGGTGCCCTTGCCGTCGCAGGCGGGGACCCCGGCCGGCCAGGCGTCGCCGCGCAGGTAGATGTTGGTGATCCAGCCGCCGTACTGCGGCAGGTAGGACCAGGCGTCGTTGGTGTACCCCTCGGACGTCACGGTCTGCGCGTGCGTCTGGCAGCTGACGGCGACGTTCGTCGGGCCGGCCAGCCGGGCCACCGTGGTCCCGCTGGTCGTGGACGGCTCGGAACGGATCGCCACGCCGGTGCCCCAGGTGCTGTAGGCGCCGCCCTGGGAGGCATCGCCGCCGCCCCCGGTACCGGTCTGCGGGTCGTAGGCGGAGCCGGTGCAGGCGGGCACTTCGGGCAGCCAGGCCGGGCCCCTCAGGTAGATGTTGCTGATCCAGCCCCCGCGGTTGGACAGGTACGTCCAGGCGTCGTTGGTGTAGCCCTCCGCGGTGACGCTCTCCCCGTGCTGCTGGCAGGTGGCGTACACCAGGTCCGGCCCGGACAGCCGGGTCACCAGCGCCGCCGTCTTGTTGGGGTGCTGCCGTACGGCGACGTCGGTGCCCCAGGTCACCTGGAGGCTGCCGTCGTAACCGGGCGGCTCCGTGAAGGGCCCGCCCTGCGGCATGCGCGCCACCCCGGCGAGGCGGTTGTTGTCGATGCGCGCGTTGATGTCGATCACCCGGACGGGGTGCTGCGACTGGTACGCCTCCACGACGTAACCGCCGCCGAGGTAGAGCATCACGTGGCTGATGCTGTCGACGGTGCCGCCGATCCCCGTGAAGACGATGTCCCCGGGCTGCAGGTCGGAGACGGCCGGCTTGCCGCCGCCGCTGCCGTGGACGGCCTGGTAGGTGCGCCCGGCGCTCCGGTACATCGACTCGGCGGTGCCGCCGCCGAGGATGTCCCACCCGACGGCCTTGTACCAGGCCCAGCGGACGAACCCCGAGCAGTCGAAGCCGCGGGTGTTCGGGTCGTTCCAGGTCTCTTCCAGGTCGTGGATGTCGATGGTGCCGTAACTGGCGCCGGGTGCGGGGCCGTGCCCGCCGCCCCACGTGTACAGCGTGCGGTTGCGCCACTCCTGGCAGGCCGCGTCCGCGGCCCGGTGCGCCTCGTCGGAGGCGATGCCCTGCAGGCTGCACCAGTTCTGCTCGCCGGTCCCGGCCGCGTGGGCGGCGGCGGCCGGGACGAGCGCGAGGAGCAGGGCGGTCACCACGGCGGCGACCAGTCCACCGCCCCAGCGTCGTGCTCTCATGCGGTCTTCCCCCAAAGACGGGGCGGCGTCCGGCGCCGCCCTCGGTCGCGTGTCGGCCCTCACGGTGGCCCCGAACGGCCCGCCCGCAACAGGGGTTTCCCGTTTCCTCTTCGCCTCGCGGCCGGAAAACCCCTGGTGGGCGCGGTCAGCCGCGCCAGACCTTGATGTAGGTGACGGCGTCGTTGAGGGCCGAACCGACGTACGGCACGCTCCCGGTGAAGGTGGCGTTGCCCCTCGGGCCCGAGGCGAACGACTTGGTGCAGCCGCCGGAGACGAGGTACGAGGACAGCCGGCTCGACCACCAGCTGTTGGGGCTGAAGCTGTAGCCCGCGGCGTCGCACGGCCCGGCGTCGCCGTAGATCTTGGTGTACTCGCCGCCGTAGTCGGCGTCGGTGGCCCGGGTCATCAGCTCGGTGGCCGCGGCCGCGCGGGGCGCCGCCGCCTCGGCCCGCGCGGCCGCGTCGGGTCCGGTGGAGCAGTCGCCTGCGGCCACCCGGGACACCGTCCGGCCGGGCTCCACCCCGTCGAGGACGACGACGCGGTGCGTCGCCGTCGCGGCCGTGGTGCCGTCGGTGACGGGTGCGGCGTGGGCGGGCCCGCCGACGGCGACGAGGCACGCGGCGGCCGACGCGAGGCCGAGCAGGGTGCGGGTACGGATGCGGGTCTTGTCCATGGCGTTCACGAAGTCCTCCTGGCGTGGGGCGGACGGCCGCACCCGGGGAGCCTCCGCCCGTGCCACGGCGGGCACTTGTCTTGTTCTCGCCGTTGCGCGCGCCGCTTCCCGGCGGCCCTGCCGCCACCACGCCGGCGCCCGCGCGGCCGTGCCGACCAGGGGTTTCCCGGTGGTTTCCCGTCGCCCGCCGGATGGACAACGTGGGGTCGGTGCGGTGATCCGTGTCCGGCGGCGGGAGAAGGCCGACGTCGAGTCCCGCGTGCGGGTACTCGCCGCCGCACCCGCCGCGGTGGACTCGTTCGCCGCCCGGAGCGGCGCGGGCGGACGTCGCGCCAGCGGTCGACCGTGCCGTCACATGAGCTCCCCCAGCTACGCCGGACGATGCCACAACGCAGCGAAGCTCGGGGAGCACCCTCGGATGAGGGCACCCCCGCGACACGGCCGAGCCACCGTCGGGTTGCGGTGGGCCCGGACCGGGTGGTGGCCGTCCGCGCCTACGCCGCACGGCACCTGCGCCGCCGGCCCGCGGCGCGGGTCAGCGGCCCGCGCGGACCCCGTCGAGGGCCACGGCGAGGATGCGGTCGCGCTGCGCGTCGTCCGTGAAGTGGGTCGCGGAGATGCCCGAGACCATGCGGAGCAGGTCGTCGAAGGAGATGTCGCCGCGGGCCTCGCCGGCCTGCTGGGCGCGGTCGAAGAGGGGGCCGCCGGCCTGGAACATGGAGTCGCGGCAGGCCAGGAAGACGCCGGACTCGTTGCTGAGCGCCTCGCGGATGGCGCGCTTGGTCACGGTGTAGTCGACGAAGCGGCCCAGCCAGGAGGTGAGGGCCTCCCACGGCTCGCGGTCGGCGACCTCCTGGGCGACCCGGCACAGGTCGTTGACCTCGTCCGCGTAGACGGACTCGAAGAGGTGCCGGCGGGTGGGGAAGTTCCGGTAGAGGGTGGCGATGCCCACGCCTGCGCGCCGGGCGATGTCCTCCAGGGAGGCTTCCGAGCCGTTCTCCGTGAAGGCCTCGCGGGCGGCCGCCAGCAGGGCGTCGTAGTTCCGCGCCGCGTCCCTGCGGTGCGGGCGCTGGGACGCGACGATCGCGCTGACGGGGAACGTGTCGGCCGTCACTGCTGCCTCCTGACCCGAACGTTTGAAGTGGAGGGTAGCCTCCGCTACAGTGGAGGCATACCTCCACTTTAGCAGTCGGGGTGCGGTTCCCACCGCCGCGTGCCGGGCACGCGGCGGCGAGGCGTACGCACCCCGGTGTGACCCATCCCCGGGCCGTGCGCCGACGCATCGCCCGCCCCCCACCTTCCCCGGCGGCCGCCGCGCGCGGCCACCGGTTCCCCGGGCTGCCCGCGCAGCCCGTACGACCACGGCCGGGACGCCCCGGCCACGCCCCCCGTTCGGAACCGGAGAGGCCTTTTCATGCCACGGAAGTCCACCCGCCTCACCTTCGCGGTCCTCGCGACCGGTGCGGGCGTGTTCTCCATGCTGCAGTCGCTGATCGCGCCGGCCCTGCCGACGGTCCAGCACGCCATGCACACCTCGCAGTCCACCGCGACCTGGGTGATGACGGCCTACCTGCTGTCCGCCTCGGTCTTCACCCCCATCCTCGGCCGGGTCGGCGACCTGATCGGCAAGAAGCGCACGCTCGTCGCCGTCCTGGTCACCCTGACGCTCGGCTGTCTGCTCGCCGCGCTCGCGCCCTCCATCGGCGTCCTGATCATCGCCCGTGTCGTCCAGGGCATCGGCGGCGCGCTCTTCCCGCTGTCCTTCGGCATCATCCGGGACGAGTTCGGCGCGGACCGCGTGGGCCCGAGCATCAGCAACCTGTCCGCCGTGATCGCCGCGGGCGGCGGCGTCGGCATCGTGGCGGCCGGCCCGATCGTCTCGGCGCTCGACTACCGCTGGCTGTTCTGGCTGCCCGTCGGCATCGTCGCGGTCACCGCGCTGATCGCCTACCGCTACGTGCCCGAGTCCCCGAGCCGGGCCGAGGGACGCGTCAACTGGCTCGGCGCCGTACTCCTGTCGGGGTGGCTCGTGGCCCTGCTGCTGCCGCTCAGCCAGGCCACCCAGTGGGGCTGGACCTCCGGCCGCGCCCTCGGCCTGTTCGCCGCCGCGGTCGTGCTCTTCTCCCTGTGGCTGACCACCGAGGCGCGTTCCCGCCACCCCCTGATCGACCTGCGCATCATGCGGCTGCGCGCCGTGTGGACCACGAACACCGCCGGCCTGCTCTTCGGCGCGGGCATGTACGCGATCTGGTCCTTCCTCCCCGGCTTCGCCCAGACCCCGCGCGCCGCGGGCTACGGCTTCGGCGCCAGCGTGACGGGGGCCGGCCTGCTGATGCTGCCCATGCTGATCGCGATGTTCCTCTCCGGCGTGCTCAGCGGCCGCCTGGAGCCCGTGGTGGGCGCGAAGCACCTGCTCACGGCCGGCGCCGCACTGGGCGCCGTGGCCTGCGGCACCCTCGCGGCGTGGCACGACCAGCAGTGGCAGGTGGCCTTCGCGGCCGGCATCTTCGGCCTCGGCATCGGGCTCGCCTTCGCCTCCATGGCCAACCTCATCGTGCGCAGCGTCCCGGCCGAGCAGACCGGCGCCGCGAGCGGCATGAACGCCAACATCCGCACCATCGGCGGTTCCATCGGCGCCGCGGTCACCAGCGTCCTGGTCACCAGCCGGCTCCAGCCCTCCGGCCTCCCCTACGCCTCGGGCTACACGCACGCCTTCGGCCTCCTGGCCGTGCTGTGCCTCGCCGCCGCCCTGGCCGCGCTCCTCGTCCCGGTCCACCGCGCCGCCACGACCCGTCGGGCCGCGGGCGGTCCCGCCCCGGCCCCGGCGGAGGCCGAAGCGGTCGCATCGGGCGCACGCGGCTGACCTCCGGCGCGGGTGCGGCGCCCCTCACAAGGGCCGCCGCACCCGCCGCATTTCCCACGCTGCCCCGGCCGCCGGCCGGCCACGATGGCGGCCGGAGCGGTGAGGTCGGGCGCACGCGGCTGACCCCCGCTGGGACGCACCCTGCGCAGGTTGCCGCGTCCGCCATCACTGCGGACGGCGCCCCCAACCCTCCGGCCACACAGGTGCTTTCGGTTGCCGACGGCGTCGAGCCGACCGCGACGGACACCCTGACGGCGCCTGGACGCACCGTGCGGGCGCGGCCGACCTTGCGAAGGTCACGGCACCTGCCCGCACGGCGCCGTCATTCCCCGGCCGGGAAAGGTGCTCCTGCCCCCGCAGGTGCCCCGCCCCGACGCCGGACATCCGCCGTGGTCACCAGCCGCCCTCCGGCCACAGCGCCGGCCCCGGCCGGAGGCCGCCCTCACTCCCCCGACTCCTCCACGAGTTCCCGGCGCCACTGCGGGTGCCGCTCGTAGATCCCCACCCACTGGGACCAGGCCGGGTCGGCCAGCATGATCTCCAGGGCCTCCTCGGGGCCGCACCGGCCGGGCCCGAGGACCTGCCGGGTGATGACGACGGCGACCGGGGGGCCCGCCTCGGCGGCCAGCCGCTTCTGCAGACCCGTCATGCCCTCGCGCTCGTGCACCTCGCGGTACTCCGCGAGCCAGGGCGCCATCCACCAGTCCCGGAGCGCGGCGCCCCGCGGGGCGCCCTCGAAGGTCGGGGCCAGTGCGTCGGTCAGGCGGCGGCCGTACGCGGCAGCGTCGCCGCCCGACCCGGGGTACTCGGCCACGAAGTGCCGCCACTCGACCGCGGGTACCAGTTCGCCGAGCCCGTCCACGGTGACGGGGCGCAGCGCGTACGAGTCCTCCGCGTCGAGGAAGACGTCGCGCAGCACCTCGTAGCGCAGCCGGCAGGACTCGGCGAGCAGCACCGCGTCGTAGAGGTCCTTGCCCTGCGGGTGCCGGTCGCTGATCAGCCACATCAGCTTCCACGCCAGCGACAGTTCCGGGGAGACCCCGAGCACCGCCGCCTCCGGGCCGCCCGCCGACAGGGCGGGAAGCCGGACGACCTCCGGGGGTGCGGGCAGCCGCTCGTTGAAGACGACGTCGAGCTGGACGATCCCGCCGGGCAGTCCGTCCGCCGTCCACGGCAGGACGAGGCGGCGTCCGGGCACCCGCTCGTACGTCCAGATGTCCTCGGCGACCGCGTCCTCCGCGTGGACCCGCACCGGCCCGGACGCGGAACCGTACCCGGCCGCGCGGGCGATGCCGTCGAACATCGCCTCCGTCCGCGGCTCCTCGATCCGCCACTCCCTGGGCACGACGACGAAGTCCAGGTCGCCGGGCTCCCGGGCGGCGTCCCCGAACCACGCGCGCAGCAGCCTGCTGCCGCGCAGCACCAGGTGCTCCGCCCACGGCGAGTCCGCGACGCCGGCGAGCACGAGGTCCGTCGCCCGGCGACGCGCCTCCAGCCACGCCGCCTCCACCCCGGGATCGGCGAACCGCGGGTCGGCCGCCCGGTACGCGTTGGAGTACTGCCTCAGCGCCGGGTCGAACACCGGCCGCTGCACGGCCCGCCGGTCCTGTACGGCCCGCAGCGTCCGCGGCAGCCCCCGCCGCAGGCGCTGCGCGTCGTCCAGCGGCGCCTGCGGCACCTCGGTGGACGTCCAGTCGAAGTCCCTCCACGACCGTCGCACGGTCCTCCCCCTCTTCCCCTGCATCTCCCTGCCGGGCCCAGCCTCACGACCGCCGCGCCGCCGCGCAACCTCGTTCCGCGGCACCCGCCCGTCCGTTGCCCGGGCCAATGACCGGTGACGTCGCGGCGCGAGCCGAGTACCGTACGCGCAATGCGGATCCTGCATCTCTCCGACACCCACCTCGACCGCTTCGGCTCACCGAAGGCGGGTGGCGTCAACGCGAGGGAGTCGCTGCGCGGGCTGCTCAACGACCTCGAGCCGGTTGCGGACATCGACGTCATCGTCATCAGCGGCGACATCGCCGACGACGGCTCGCTGGACGCGTACCTCTCCGTGCGCGACATCGTCCGGGACTTCGCCCTGCGGCGGCAGGCGCCGGTGTTCTACAGCACCGGCAACCACGACGAGCGGCGGGCCTTCGCACGGGCGCTGGGCAGCGGGCACCTGCGGCCGGACGGCCGCAACCATGCGCAGGCGATGCTCACCTCGCCCGCCGGGGAGCGGGCGGCCGTGAGCCTGGTCGACGGCTTCCGCTTCGTCACGCTCGACTCGCTGGTGCCCGGCATGGGGTACGGCCTGCTCGGCGGCGACCAGCTCGCCTGGCTGCAGGAGGTCCTGGCCACCCCGGCACCGATGGGCACCGTGCTGGTGCTGCACCATCCGCCGATCGCCCTCGACGTCGAGGTGCAGCAGGCGCTGGGCCTGCGGAACCCCGGCGAGCTGGCCGACGCCATCCGCGGCACGGACGTCCGGCTGATCCTCTGCGGCCACTTCCACCTCCAGTTGTCCGGGCACCTGGAGTCGGTGCCGGTGTGGGTGACCCCGGGCGTCGTGGGCCGGGTCGACCTGACCGCGGCGCCCGGCACCGAGCGCGCCGTGCGGGGGGCCGCGGCCACCCTCGTCCAGATCGGCGCCCATGGCGGGCCGTTGTTCCACACCCTGCACGCGCGCGACCCGCGGGCGGGCGAGACGATCTACGAGCTCGACCGTGAGCAGCTCCGTACGATCATCGACCGCCTGGGCCCCCGCGCCTGGGCCGCACCCGGCCGTTGAGCCTCCGGGGAGACCGGCTCGACCTCACCGCACGTCGCGCCTGACGATCCGCCGCGGCGAACGAAGAGAAGACACCGTGTGACTCGGGCACCGGTCGAGGGCCTCGGCGCACCCGCCCCGGCGGCCGGCCTCCCTTACGGCGAGGCCCGCGAACCCCTCGCGGGGCGACCCCCCGCGGACCTGCACCACCCGGCACCGTCCGGCCAGGACCCCACCGCCGCAAGGGCGGCAGCCCCTTGCGGCGCGCCGACCACACCCCGGGCGCCCGTACCGCGCGCCTCGCCACCGCCACGCCCTGACATCGCGCCCTGACACCGCGCCCGCCCCGCCCCTCCCGGAGGATCACGTCACAGCCGTGGACGGCCGGCCGAGCGACCCCCTGCGAACGTGTACTACGCTACTAGTACATTGAGACACCACGTCGTGGAGGTTGTGCGTGTTCGCGTTCCGAGTGCTCGACCGGTCAGGAGTGCCGGCCTACCTGCAACTGGTCGATCAGGTGCGGCGTGGTCTCCTGCTGGGCCACCTCCAGGAAGATGACCAGCTGCCCACGGTGCGCGCCGTGGCGTCCGCGCTGACGATCAACCCGAACACCGTGGCCAAGGCATACCGCGAGCTGGAGCACGCCGGACTGGCCACGGCACGTGCCGGGCAGGGCACGTTCGTCACCGGCCACGTCGAACAGGTGCCCGCCGCGACCTACGCCCGGCTGTCGGGCAGGCTGAAGCAGTGGCTCGCCGACGCACGGGAGGCGGGTCTTGCTCCCGAACAGGTGCGCGCGATGGTCGACGCGATCATGAACGACGATCAGCAGCGGGAGACGGCATGAGCTCCGATGTCGCCGTGCAGATCGATCAGGTGGGCAAGCGCTACGGCCGGCACTGGGCCCTGCGTGACTGCACGCTGTCGCTGCCCGCGGGCCGTATCATCGCGCTCGTCGGCGCCAACGGCGCCGGGAAGACGACCCTGTTGCACCTGGCCATAGGTCTCATGGCGCCCACCGAGGGCACCGTCTCCCTGCTGGGCACACCCCTGCGACCGGGCCGCCCGCAGAGCCTTTCCCACGTCGGTTTCGTCGCCCAGGACCACCCCCTCTACCGGGGGTTCACGGTCGCCGAGATGCTGCGCTACGGACGCATGACGAACACCCGCTTCGACCAGGCGGGCGCCGAACTCCGACTGCGCGACCTCGGCATTCCACTCGATCGCAGGACCGGCCGCCTCTCCGGCGGCCAGCAGGCCCAGGTCGCCCTCACCCTCGCCCTCGCCAAGCAGCCCCGCCTGCTGGTGCTGGACGAGCCCGTCGCCAGCCTGGACCCGCTGGCCCGGCGTGAGTTCATGAGGACCCTCATCGCAGCGGTGGCCGAGACGGACGTGACCGTTCTGCTCTCCTCCCACGTGGTCACCGAACTCGAACGGGTCTGCGACCACCTGGTCCTGCTGCGCGGCGGGCAGGTGCGCCTGGCCGGCGACATCGACGACCTGCTCGCCGGGCACCGCGTCCTGACCGGTCCCCGGGTCAGCGACACCGCCCTCCAGGGACTGGTCGCCGCCACACACGGCGACCGCAACAGCCACCTCCTGGTCCGCCGGCCGGCCACCGCGCCCACTCACCCCCGATGGGAAGCCCACCCCGTGAACCTGGAAGACCTCGTCCTCGCCTACCTCGAAGGGCAGGACTGACCCGTGATCTGGGTAACCTGGCGCCAACACCGTGCCGCGCTGCTGACAGGCGCCCTCCTGCTGGCCGTCGTCGCCGTTCCCACCCTCGTCAGCGGCTTCGCCATGCACGAGGAGTACCGCGCCGACGGCATCGCCGCCTGTGTCACCGATCCCGGCGCCCGCGCGGGCTGCGCGCAGTTGGCCGAGCAGTTCGCCGACCGGTACGGCGAATGGGGCAACAGGATGGTCTGGGTGTCCTTCCTTCCCGCACTGACCGGTGCCTTCGTCGGCGCACCGCTCCTGGCCCGGGAGTTCGAGAACGGGACGTGGCGGTTCGCCTTCACCCAGGGCGTGTCCCGCACCCGGTGGCTCGTCACCCAGCTGACCCTGGTCGGCACCGGGGCAGCCGTCCTGGCGCTGGCCTGCTCCCTCCTCTTCACCTGGTGGCGTGGGCCCTTGGACGCGATGAACGGCCGGATGCGCACCGCGGCGTTCACGGTGTCACCGGGCCTGGTGGCGCTGACGCTCTTCGGCCTGGCCCTCGGCATCTTCGCCGGGGTCCTCCTCCGACGGACCGTGACGGCCATGGGCCTCACCTTCGCCACCTACCTCACGGTGCGCATCACACTGGAGGAGACGGCGCGGCCGCATTATCTGAGTCCCCTGGTCCGCACGGACGCGCCGGACGTGCGGCAGACGGCCGGCTCGCGTCCCCCGGGGGACTGGATCGTGGACGAAGGGCTGGTCAGCAGCGCGGGACACAGACTCTCCGACGGGGAGAAGAGGGACATCATCAAGCAGGTCTACGACGGCGACACGGTCCGCCAGGGCGGCGCCGCCCTCGAGCGCTACCTGGCCGACCACGGCCTGCGGCACTACACCGAGTACCACCCCGCGAACCGTTACCCGACGATGCTGGTCATCGAGATCGCCCTCTACCTCGGCCTGGCCATGGCCCTCTTCGCCGCTGCCGCCTATCTGGTGCGGCGCCGTACGTCCTGACAGCCGGCCTGGCGGTGCCCCCGCCGGACGCCTTCCGCTCGATCGTCCTTCCGTGCCCTGCGCCGCGGCGCAGGGCACGGGCGCGCCGGTGAGCAACTCCTCGGAGCTGCCGGCCGGCCCGCCCACCGGCAGCAGGGTGACGCCGTGGGCACAGCCGGGTGAAACCCTCCCTGTTCCGTAAAGACATGCCCATGCGATGGTCGGCTTTTCCCGACGAACGGGAGGAGGGTGAACCGAGGCGGCCGGCGAGCCGTACAGGCTTGTCGGTGACCCAAGCGTCTTCGGCCGGGGTCATCATCCGTCACTGTGGCTCGTGTGGAAGGAACTTCGGGGTGTCGCTCTCCAGCGCTCATAAGCGGTCGGCAAAGGACCAGGCGGACTCGACGGAGCAGACGCCCCCAGGTGACGCCCCGGAGAAGCCGGTCGCGGAGTCGGCCCCGGAGGAACCGGCCCCGGAGGACGGCACGGAGGCCGCCGCGCCCGAGGCGGCAGCCACCTCCGACGACGGGCCGGACACGGAGAAGGCCCAGAAAAACTCGGCGGAACCGACCCCCGCCGCACCGCTCCCCACCGACCCGGACCCCGAACCCGAACCCGCCGAACCCGAGCCCGAACCCGGCCCCGCGGAACCCGCCCCCGCCGCGAAGAACGCCCTCGCCCGATGGCGGGAGCGACACCCCGACGTCACCCGCGCCCTGTCGTGGAGCCTCACCGTCCTCGCCGCCGTCCTGGTGCTCTTCGCCTTCCTGATGCCCGACCGGCTCACCCAGCTGACCGCGTCCCGCTTCGCCCGCGTCCCGGCGGAGCCCATCCTGCTGGCCGCCGTGCTGCTCGTACTGCCGCCCCGGCCCCGACGCGTTGTGGCGGTGCTCAGCGGGGTCGTCCTCGGCCTGCTGGTCGTCCTCAACTGTGTGGACATGGGCTTCTACCAGTCGCTGGAGCGCCCCTTCCACCTGCTCTTCGACTGGCCCCTGTTCTCCGACGGACTGTCGTTCCTGAAGGACTCAGCCGGAACGACGACGGCCTACGGCACCCTGGCCGGGGCACTGTTCGCCGTCCTCGCCGTGCTCGTGCTGATGCCGCTGGCGGTCGTGCGGCTCACCAAGGTGATGGCGCGGCACGCCTCGGTCTCGCGGCGCGGCACGCTGGTGGCCGGGGTGGTCTGGATGACGTGCGCGACGCTCGGCGTCCAGGTCGCCGGACTGAGCCTCGCCGCCAATGACACCAGCCTGCGGGTCAGAGGCCGGGTCGAGATGGTGCAACAGGGCCTGGCGGACGAGAAGGTGTTCGCGAAGCAGGTCGCCGACGACCGCTTCGCGAAGATGCCGGCCGACCGGTTGCTGTCCGGCCTGCGCGGCAAGGACGTCATCTTCACGTTCATCGAGAGCTACGGCCGCGGCGCGGTCGAGGACCCCGCGATGGCGCCGGGGGTCGACGCCGTCCTCCGCGACAGCACCCGGCAGCTCGCCGAGGCGGGCTTCTCCGCCCGCAGCGGCTGGCTGACCTCCCCCGTCACCGGAGGGGGCAGCTGGCTCGCCCACACCACCTTCCTGTCCGGGCTGTGGGTCCAGGACCAGCAGCGCTACCGCTACGTCAGCTCAAGCGACCGGATGACCCTGACCAGCGCCTTCAAGCGCACCGGCGACTTCCGCACGGTCGGCATGATGCCCGGCGTCACTCGGGCCTGGCCGGAGGGCAAGTTCTTCGGCCTGGACCATGTCCACGACTCGCGCACCATGGGCTACCAGGGCCCCAAGTTCAGCTGGTCCCCGGTGCCGGACCAGTACACGCTGTCGGCGTTCGAGCGCTTGGAGCACGGGAAGGCTTCGAACCAGCCGATGATGTCGGAGATCGTCCTGACCTCCAGCCACAACCCCTGGGCGCCGATCCCTCGCATGATCGACTGGGGCCAGGTCGGCGACGGCTCGGTCTACGACGCGATCAAGAAGGAGGGCAAGGACCGCAAGGAGGTCTGGAAGGACCCCCGGCAGGTGCGCCAGGAGTACGGCAGCGCCATCCAGTACTCGCTGAAGAGCCTCACCGACTTCGTGACGAAGTACGGCAACGAGAACACGGTGCTGGTCTTCCTCGGCGATCACCAGCCGGTGTCGACGGTCGTCGGCGTCAACGCCAGCCGGGACGTCCCCGTCGCGATCGTCGCGCACGATCCCAAGGTGCTGGACCGGGTCTCCGACTGGGGCTGGAGCGACGGGCTGCAGCCGGAGCACGACGCGCCGGTCTGGCGGATGGACGCGTTCCGCGACCGCTTCCTGAGCGCGTTCTCCTCCCCGCGGCCGTAGGGCGGTTCGCGGCGCCCCCCGTGGTCCGCCACGGGGGGCGCCGGGGCGGCAACAAGCGGTGTGCACGAATCCCGAAGCTCCGTGATCAGCGGCGTGGTAGCCTCGCCGCGCAGTGACGACCGAGGAGGTGAGACCCATCAACGCTGTATCAGGACGGGTGCTCCCCTCTCGCACGGCTGCGCGGACCCTCTGACGCAGGTGTCCCCGGGAGTGCCCGAAGGCATCCCGAAAGGCACCGAACCATGCGCTTCCTCTCGGAGACGACCACCGGCGTCTCGGAACACCGGTTCGCCCTCGGCGACGTCACCGGCGTGCTCCAATCCTCCGCCGGCGCGGGCGGCGACCGCCCGCTGATCCCGCCGGCCCGCCGCGGAGGACGGCACGAGAAGGCCCCGAGCATCCTGGCGCACGCCCACCACGATGTGACGACCGGAGGCTTCGCGGTCGCCGCCATCGGCGCGCCCGGGCACGGCGACCGCCCGCGGACCGCCGCCGACGAGGCCGCCCCGGTCCGTGTCAGGGAGGCGGTGGCCTCGGGCGGGCCCGCCGCCCCGCTCGTCGCGGCCCACAACGCGGCGCCGGCCGCCCTCTTCGACGCCTTCGCCTCCCGTGACGAGACGCTCCACGCCAACCCGGGCCGGCACCTGGAACTGCCCGCCTCCGAGGTGGAGAGCGAACACCGCTTCTTCGCCGGCCGTCTCGCCCGGGCGTCCGGTGCGCGGCCGGCACACCTCTGACCCCGCGCCCGGTCACCGCGCTTCCACCGCCACCGCCGAAAGGACCTCCGCCATGCCCTTCTTCCCCTCGTACGACGGCACCGAGCTCGCCTACCACGACCTCGGCTCCGGCCGCCCGCTGCTCTGCCTGCCCGGTGGGCCGCAGGATTCCGTGTACCTCGGCGACCTCGGCGGCCTGTCCGCGCACCGGCGGCTGATCAGACCGGACCTCCGCGGCACCGGCCTGTCGGGGCTGCCGGCCGACCTCGCCTCGTGCCGCTGCGACCGGCTCGCCGACGACGTGGAGGCCCTGTGCGAGCACCTCGGCCTCGACCGGGTGGACGTGCTCGCGCACAGCGCGGGAGCGAACATCGCCGTGCAGTGGGCGAGCCGGCGTCCGGAGCGGGTCGGCAGGCTCGTCCTGGTCACACCGAGCGTCCGCGCCGTCGGTCTCGCCATCACCGCCGGCCTGCGGCGCGAGACGGCCCTCCTGCGCCGGGACGAGCCCTGGTTCCCGGAGGCGTTCGCGGCCCTGGAGGCGATCGCCGCGGGCGAGGCCGGGGCCGGACACTGGGAGGCCCTGGCGCCGTTCTCGTACGGCCGCTGGGACGACACGGCACGGGCCCACCAGGCGGCCGAGCGGGAGCAGATGAGGGACGAGGTGGTCGCCGCCTTCGGGGCCGAGGGCGCGTTCGACCCGGACGGCACCCGGGCCGCGCTCGCCCGGCTGGCCGCGCCGGTCCTGCTGCTGGCCGGCCGGGTCGACGTGGGGGCGCCGCCGGCCACGGTCGCCGAGTTCGCCGGGCTGTTCCCGGACGCCGAGCTCGTCGTCCAGCCCGGGGCGGGACACTTCCCCTGGCTCGACGACGCCGGCCGCTTCGTGTCGGCCGTCGCGGGATTCCTCACGGGTGGGGCCGCCGTCAGGACCTCATGACGTACGGCGGTGGCGGGCCGCCCGCACCGCACGGACCAGGATCGGCGGGACGAGGTCCCTGGCCAGGCACCGGAGGGCGGCGGCCCGTACCCCGGCCGGGGACGTGCGGCCGGGGAGCGACGCGTGGCGGGATACCGGCGGGACGGGTGACGCCGCTTTCGTGCCCCTGATGCGGATCAGGGGCACACCCGCCACCTGGTCGACGGCGTGCCACAGGTCCGGGCGGGCCGTGAGCCACCGCCGCAACTCCTCGCCCGCGGGCGCGGGGTCGCCCCAGGTGCCGTAGAGCTTGGTGCCGGTGACCGCGATGGGTTTGAGGCCGACCGTCGCCACCGCCGCCCACACGGCGGCGGCGACGCCCGGGCAGTGCTCGCTGCGGAAGTCGTCGAAGGCCGCGATGCCGTCCGGGACCAGCAGGGCGCGCGCCGCCGCGATGTCCCCGGAGACGTGCTCGTACAGGTGCGAGGCGTCGACGTGCACGAAGCGGCAACTGCCGGCGCCGACGTGCGAGGTGATGACCGAGGTCGGGCCCTGCACCATGGTGGGGAGCCGGTCGTGGAAGGAGAGGTAATTGGCCTCGAAGGCACGCCGGGTGAGCGTCGCGTACGCCTTGTTCGTCTCGGCGCTGTTGGGGTCGTCCGCCGCCGGGGAATCCCACAGGTCGCACACCGTGAACCGTTCCCCCTGGCGGAGGTAGTTCCCCATGAAGATGGCGCTCTTTCCCATGTAGGCGCCGAGTTCCAGCAGGTCACCCCGGTGTTCCCGGTCGTGCTGCCGTCGCAGGAACCAGTCGAAGAGCAACTGGTCGACCGGCCAGAACCACCCCTCGACGTCGGCGAACCGCTGCGGCCGGGGAAATCCGTCCGCGGTTTCTCCCGAATGCGGCATGAACGGCTCCCTGGGGAAGGTGGTCCGCCGGACTGGAGGCGAGGATATCGATCCCCGGCCGGAATTCCGGGGACGCCGCCCGGCAGGTGTCACGAGGGCGGGCGTACCGGGTCCAGGCGTCCCGGTGCACCGGGGCGGCCCGCGCGGGTACGTGCCGACCGCGCAGCGCCGCACCGGTCACGTACGCCGCACCGGTCGCGGAGCCGGACGCCGGGACCGGAATCGCCTCGGGCAGCACTTCCTCGTACCCCTTCGGCAGCCGGACCGGGCGCGCGTGTCGGGGGTTGCTTGACCTCAAGGACGGTCGAGGTCCTACGGTCGGTGCATGAGCATGGAGACCACGGCCTGGACCCAGCTGCACAGCGTCATGTACGCCACGCAGGACCGCCGCCCCCTGGCCCGCGACACCCTGCGCCGCGTCGGCGCCTTCGCCCGGCCGCACCGGCGGCGCATCATCCAGTTCGTCCTGCTGAGCACCGTGACCGCGCTGCTCGCCGTGGCGACCCCGGTCCTCGCCGGATGGGTCGTCGACGCCATCGTCTCCGGCGGCGACCCCGGGCGGGTCACGACGCTCGCGGTGCTCATCGCCGTGATCGCCCTGGCCGAGGCGGGGCTCGGGCTGCTGGGCCGCTGGCTGTCGGCGAACCTCGGCGAGGGCCTCATCCTCGACCTGCGCACCGCGGTGTTCGACCACGTCCAGCGCATGCCGGTCGCCTTCTTCACCCGGACCCGCACCGGCGCCCTCGTCAGCCGGCTCAACAACGACGTGATCGGCGCCCAGCGCGCGTTCAGCAACACGCTCTCCGGGGTCGTCGGCAACCTCGTCACCCTCCTGCTGACCCTCGCCGTCATGCTCACCCTGTCCTGGCAGATCACCCTGCTCGCCCTCGTGCTCCTCCCGGTCTTCGTCGTCCCGGCGCGCCGCATGGGCACCCGCATGGCCCGCCTCCAGCGGGAGGCCGCGGCGCACAACGCCGCCATGAGCACCCAGATGACCGAGCGCTTCTCGGCGCCGGGCGCCACCCTGGTGAAGCTCTTCGGCCGCCCCTCGGACGAGTCGGCCCACTTCGCCGAACGCGCCCGCCGGGTCCGGGACATCGGCGTGCGGACCGCGATGTCGCAGTCGGCCTTCATCACGGCCCTCACCCTCGTCTCCGCGCTCGCGCTGGCGCTCGTCTACGGCCTGGGCGGCCACTTCGCGCTCACCGGCGCCCTCGACGCAGGCTCCGTCGTGACCCTCGCCCTCCTGCTCACCCGCCTCTACGCGCCGCTGACCTCCCTCGCGGGTGCCCGCGTCGACATCATGAGCGCCCTGGTCAGCTTCGAGCGCGTCTTCGAGGTCCTCGACCTGCGGCCCCTCATCACGGACCGGCCCGACGCCCGCCCGGTGCCGGACGGTCCCGTGGCCGTCGAGTTCGAGGACGTGCGCTTCGGCTACCCGTCCGCCGACAAGGTGTCGCTGGCCTCGCTGGAGGAGGTCGCCACCCTGGACACCCGCGCCGGCGGCGAGGTCCTCCACGGGATCTCCTTCCGCGCCGAACCCGGCCACACCGTCGCGCTCGTGGGCTCCTCCGGCGCCGGGAAGTCGACCATCGCGCAGCTGCTGCCGCGCCTGTACGACGCCGATACGGGCGCCGTCCGGGTCGGCGGCGCCGACGTCCGCGAGCTGACGGCCGCGTCACTGCGGGCCACGGTCGGCATGGTCACCCAGGACGGCCATCTCTTCCACGACACCATCCGCGCCAACCTGCTGCTGGCCAGGCCCGACGCCACCGAGGACGAACTGCGCAAGGTCCTGCGCCGAGCCCGTCTCGAGCGTCTGGTGGCCGACCTCCCCGACGGCCTCGACACCGTCGTCGGCGAACGCGGCTACCGCCTCTCCGGCGGTGAGCGCCAGCGCATGACCATCGCCCGGCTGCTCCTGGCCGGCCAGCGGGTCGTCATCCTCGACGAGGCCACGGCCCACCTCGACAGCACCTCCGAGGCCGCCGTCCAGGAAGCCCTCGCCGAGGCCCTCACCGACCGCACCGCCGTCGTCATCGCCCACCGCCTCTCGACGGTGCGCGCCGCCGACCTCATCCTCGTCGTCGAGGACGGCCGCATCGTCGAGCGCGGCACCCACACCGAACTCCTCACCGCCGACGGCCGCTACGCCGAGCTGTACCGGACGCAGTTCCGCGAGGAGGGCCTCCTGCCGGGCACCGTGGTCTGACCCGCGGCAGCGCGGCCTGGCGGGAAACGCACCGGCCCTCCTCGCCTCGCTCCCGCGTGGCCGCGGCCGCGGCCACGCGGACGTCCTTTCACCTGCCCTACGAGTGGCGGCCTCGCCCGTGGCCCACCAACAAAGAGTATATGCTCCCATTTCTGTGGCCCGGCAAACCGGCTGGTCACATCCCGCTCGGCGTTCAGTCGGAAGCTGAAACGCAGGCCCGCGCCGTGCTCGACCCACGGTCACGGCGACGGCTGCCGACGTGAGCTCGGGTGGAACGAAGGAGGCTACGGCCATTGGACGTGACGCGTACGACGAGGCCACCCGGGGCGCTCGAGGACGAATGGGAGACCCTCCGGCCCGCCGTCTTCGGAGCGGCGTACCGCTTGCTCGGCAGCGTGGCCGACGCCGAGGACGTGGCCCAGGACGTGTGGCTGCGGGCGGCCACAACCGACCTGAGCGACGTCCGCGACCTCCGGTCCTGGCTGCTCACGGTGGCGGCGCGACGCTCGTACGACATCCTCAAGTCCGCCCGCGTGCGCAGGGAGACCTATGTCGGACCGTGGCTGCCGGCGCCCCTGATGACCGGGCCGGACGCCTCCGAGGCGGTGCTGGTGGACGAGGTCGTCGGTTCCGCGATGCTCCTGGTGATGGAGGAACTGAAGCCTCCCGAACGTGTGGCGTTCATCCTCCACGACGTGTTCGCCCTCGAGTTCAGCCACGTCGCCGACGTGCTCGGCACCTCCGTGGCGGCCGCCCGCCAGCTCGCCTCACGAGCACGGCGGAAGGTGAGAGCGGCCCGACGGTCCACGCCCGACGCCTCCCGGGCCGAGCGCGAGCGTCTGCTCACCACCTTCCGCAACGCCTACGAAGCGGGGGACATGGCCGGCCTGGTGCGCCTCCTGCACCCCGACGCCGTCTACGTCACCGACGGGGGCGGCAAGGTCACCGCGGCGCGCAAGCTCATCCGGGGCGGAGCGCGCATCGCCATGGTGATGGGGCGGGTACGACGGCGGTGGCGTACGCACAGCATCGAGGTCGTCGAGGTGGGGGGCGAACCGGCGCTGCTGCTCCGCCAGGAAGGGCAGGCGTTCTGCGTGGACACCGTGGACGTCGAGGACGGCCTGATCACCGCCTACCGCAGGGTCCTCAACCCGGACAAGCTCGCGCACCTGAACACCTGAACGCCCGAAGGCCTGACGCCGGGCGGGGCCGGCCGGTGGACGTACCGTGGCGCCCGCCGGGTGGTACCCCCTGAGCCAGGTCGACGACCTGCCCGTCAAGCTCCTGGCCGGACGGTTCCGGCACATCGTCGACTGGTCGGCCGAGCACCTGGCGCTCCACCCGGAGCGGATCAGCGAGGAGAGCCGGGCCCGCTACGCCGCGGCCTACGACACACCCGAAGCGGTCGCCGCGGCCTTCGGCGTGTACCGGACCTTCCACCAGGACCTGGCCGACAACAACGCCCATCCGCCGCTGACCATGCCCGTCCTGGGCCTCGGCGGGCAGTACGTCGCCGTGGTGCAGGCCATGATGGAGGGCAAAGCCACCGCCATCCGTTACGCCGGCATCGCCGACAGCGGCCACTAGCCGGCGCGCTCGTCGCCGAGCTGGAGAAGTTCTTCGGGTGACGCCGTCGCACCCGCATGGCGGGCCGTCACACCCGTGCGGAGACGCCGCCTCCACGACAGGACGGCACGTGTTCCGCGTACGGCCCACCGCGGACCTCGGGCCGGGAGCCGTCGCCTGATCGAGGGGCGGCCCCCTCGAAACCAAGGGGGCCGCCGCTCCGGCACGCCCCGCGGATCCGCACCGCGCAGTCACACCTGGGTGGGCTGCCTCGTCCACCTGGCAGGAGTCACCTCCCGCCGGCGGGCCCGCGAACGGACCCCTGACGTGGCCCTGCATGCGCATGCGCGGCAGGCGCCCACCGTCCGGACGCGTGCCGGTGGGTCGGCCTGCCGGTGCAGCCCGGACTCCGCACTTCCCTGGACTCGCCGCATCACCGTGTGAGCCACGTTTTCCGATCGGAGAAATGCCGTTGCCTTCCCTTGCCCTGCACGCCGGTTCGATGTTCGACGGGTACATCCTCTCGGGGCCGGCCACCGTGCACGTCTCGGGCGACCGGATCGTGCGCGTGGACCGGACCGGCGCGCTGCCCGCCGACGGCAGCGAGGTCATCGACTTCGGTGTCTCGGCCTGCCTGCTGCCCGGCCTGATCGACACTCATGTGCACCTCGCCTTCGACGCCGGCCCGGACGCCGTGACGTCGCTGATCTCCACCTCCGACAGCGACCTGCTGACGCACATGCGGGGCGCGGCGCACTCCGCGCTGATGGCCGGTATCACCACCGTGCGGGACCTCGGCGACCGCGACTACCTGCTGCTGGACCTCGTGGCGGAACTGGCCGCCCGCCCGGAGCTGGGGCCGGAGATCCTGACGGCGGGCCCTCCGCTGACCACGCCCGGCGGACACTGCCACTTCTTCGGCGGTGAGGTCGAAGGCACAGAGGCGCTCCGCGCCGCCGTCCGCCGGCGGCACGCCCGCGGCTGCGACGTCATCAAGATCATGGCCAGCGGCGGCCACATGACACCCGGGTCGGTACCGCCGCACGCGTCCCAGTACAGCCTGGACGACCTGCGTGCCGTCGTGGACGAAGCGCACCGCCTCGGCCTGCCGGTGGCCGCCCACGCCCACGGCGTCCGGGCCATCGGCGACGCGGTGGAAGCCGGCGTCGACAGCGTCGAGCACGTCTCCTTCCTCACCGCCGACGGGATCGACCACGACCCCGGTCTCATCGACGTGATCGTCAGGAAGGGGACCTTCGTCAGCCTGACGCTGGGCATGGAGCCCGCCGAAGCCCTGCGCATGCCCCCGTCCGTGGCCGCGTTCGCCGAGGCCCTCCTGAACACGTACCGCGATCTGCACAAGCACGGCGCCAACGTCGTCATCGGCTCGGACGCCGGCATCGGGCCCATGAAACCGCACGACGTCCTCCCCCACGCCGTGTCCGACCTCGCCCGGCTGGGCGTGTCCCCGCTGGACGCGCTCAGGTCCGTCACCAGCTCGGCGGCCCGCCTGTGCCGCCTGGAGGGCCGCAAGGGCCGGATCGCCGCGGGCGCCGACGCCGACGTACTGGTCGTCGGGGGCAACCCGGTGGACGACCCGGAGGCCGTCGTCGACGTACGGGCGGTGTTCCGCGCCGGCATCCGCGTGCGGTGAACCGGCGGTCCCCCGCGGGCCGCACGCCGCAGCGCCCACCGTTCGGGCTGCGCACCGAGCGGGACGCACGGCATTTCCTGAACGGGCCGCGGGGGCCGTCTTCCACGAGCCCGGGCTTCCGCTCGGACTCGCCGGCCGGGCGGCCGACCCGCCTTCGGGGACGGACCTACCGGCGATGGTGCGGCGGCGTCGTCGGCCAGGAGTTCCGGCGCCGGCGCTCGAGAGCACTGACCGCCGCGTGACCACGCGGGCCGAGACCATTCCGGGCCGCCCGCAACCATGCCGATCCGATGAACCGAGGTCCTGCACCGGTCATGCCTCTTGAACCCTTCGTCACACCTTATGTGCAGCGCCTCGGCCTTGCTCTCGACGACCACCGCAGGCCCTCGGCAGCGGGGCTGAAGGAGCTGCACAGGGCCCATGTCGAGCGGGTGCCCTGGGAGACCCTGGAGATCCACCTGGGCCGGCCGACGACCGTGGACCCTCACGAGTCGATGGCCAGGATCCTGCGCGGGCGCGGCGGTTACTGCTTCCACCTCAACGGCGCCTTCGCCACCCTGCTGACCGCGCTGGGTTACGGCGTCACCTGGCACCGTGGTGGGGTGCACTCGGACGCCGGCTCGCAGCCGCCCGGCGCCACCGGCGGGCACCTCGTGCTCACCGTGGTCTGTGAGGGCCGGACCTGGGTCGTCGACGTCGGTTTCGGTGAGGCCCTGTACGAACCGGTCCCCTTGCGTGCGGGCAGCTACCGGCAGGGGCCCTTCACCTACCGGCTGGGGCCGTCCGCGGTCGAGCCGGGCGGCTGGCGGTTCGACAACGACGAGCACGGGGCCTTCGTGGGGATGGACTTCACCTTGGCACCCGCCGCACCGGCGGACTTCGCCGAGCACCATGCGGTGATGTCCACCTCGCCCGACTCGCAGTTCGTCCGGACCGCCGCGGTGGTCCGCCGGCGCAAGGACGGCTTCGACCGGCTCCGGGGCTGCACACTGACCCGCGTCGACGGTACCGGCCGTGCACGACGGGAACTCACCACCTCCGACGAGTGGTTCGGCGTCCTGGCAGGCACCTTCGGCATCACGTTGGCCGACGTCGACCCCGCGGAGCGGGCCGCCCTGTGGGAGAAGGTACGCGCCGGCAGCACGGCCCGGCAGGCACGTCGCGCAGGAGGAGGAACCACCTGACGCCTCCGGCCGGACGGCAGGGCGGGCGCACCGCGTTCTCGCCGGGCGGTCACCTGCGGTCCGTCAGTACCCGGCTCAGAACTTTCGCCACTACCTGAAGCGTCTCCTCGGAGGGTGCCTTCAGGCAGACATCGATCTTTGTGTCCGGGTCCTCGACGGACTTGGGCGCCCAGCCCGTCATCTGGCCGTCGCCTCCGATGGCACGGCAGTTGTCGTCGGCGGGCCCGGGGACCCCTCCCGCCGGCGACCCGGCGCTGTCGTCCTTGTCCGGGTGACTCCGCAGGAACGTGATCAGCACGCCGTCCTCGTCCAAGGCGGCCACCGGGCGGCACGTGGTCAGCACGGCATCGGTGATCCTGGGGCACGTGCCGGTCCCGGGTGCGCGCAGCGTTTGCGACGACACGAACGCGGCCGCGGTCCCGTCGTCGTCCGTGACGGAAAGACTGTGCCAGGTCGACGGCAGGTGGAGGGTCACACCCTTCAAGGGGGCCTGCAGTCGCACCGGCACGAATCGCCGGGCCGCCGTGGGAGGTTCAGCCGGTGCGGCACGGTCCGACGGGCCGAGGATCGCCGGCCAGAGGACGGTCGCGACGACCGCGCATCCCGCGGCGAGTGCCGACGCCGTCGTGGCCACCCGTCTGCGTCGCCTGCGCAACCGGATCCGCCGTCTGACCTCTGACACCCGGTCGGACGGCGGGGCGAGAGGGGGCACCATGCGAGCGAGGAGGGCCGGGAGGTGGCGCTCGATCTCCCGCGGTTCGCTCTCAGGCTCGCTGTGCATGCAGATCACCGCCTTCCACCAGGTCCGGAGCGGCTCCCAAGTGCTCGCGCAGCATGGCCAGCGCCTTCGACGTATGACTCCTGACCGTACCGGGCCGGCAGCCGAGCACTTGTGCGGTCTCCTCCACGCTCAGATCCTCGAAGTAACGCAGGACGACCACAGCCCGCTGCCGGGGCGGCAGCAGCCGTATCGCGTCCGACAGCCACTGCTCCCTGTCCACGGTGGCAAAGGGGTCGACGGCCGCACCTGCACCCGGCCCCGCCAGCGCCGTCAAGTGGTCGTGCGGATGGGGTACCTCGCCGCGCCAGCGCCGCTGCCACCACGACAGGTGCGTGTTGACCAGGGCCTTGCGTACGTACGCCTCCGGATTCCCCCCGGCGATGGCCCCCCATTTCGGCCACACCTTCACCAGCACCGTCTGCAGCAGGTCCTCCGCAAGGTGCGCGTCACCCGTGAGCAGCCAGGCGACTTTGAGCAGCCTGTGCCCCCGGGCGGTGACGAACTCGTCGAAATCCGCGTCCGCGCTCTCCACCGTGTCCTGCCATCGTGTTCTCGTTCCGCTTGCTTCGCCGTGCGTGCTTCCGCCCCTGTGGGGTCTCGGGAGAACGGCTTCCTCAGGAAGGGGCACGGAGTGCTTCGACGGGTTCCATACGGGCGGCGCGCAGCGAGGGGTAGAGGCCCGCCAGCAGGCCCACGAGAGCGCCGGCCGCGGGGGCGCCCAGGGCGAGGCCCAGGTCCAGCACCGGGGTCCAGTGCTTCACCGCCGCCACGGAGACGACGACCACCACGCCGAGGGCCGCGCCGACGACGCCTCCGAGAAGCCCGATGGTGGTGGACTCCGTCAGGAACTGCCCGGCCACCTGACGCCTGGACGCTCCGAGAGCGCGCCGCAGCCCGATCTCGCCGGTCCGCTCCATGACGGTGACGAGCGTGACGTTGGCGATGCCGATGGCCCCCACGACCAGCGAGACCAGCCCGAGTATCAGGAACAGGCCGTTGACGTCGCCCTCGACCCCCTTCCTGGCCTTGGACAGGTCCGGTGGCGCCGTGACGGTGAGCGCCTCCTCGTGTCCGGGTGACAGGGCGACGGGGGCCTGCCGGGCGACCTGCTGGGCGGCGCCGAGGGAGGTGTTGACCAGGACCCGGGTCACGTCCTTCAGGCCCATCCGGTCCGCACCCGTCGTCGGGGGCAGGATCACCGAGGCGGACAGCCGCTGCTCGCGCAGGAACCCGCCGAGCACGCCGATCACCGTGTACGACTGGCCCTCGAAGAAGACCGCGGGAGCGTCCCGTACGTCGTCGATGCCGAGCAGCCGGGCGGCCTGGTCGCCGAGGACGGCGACCCGGTCGTGGCGCGCGATGTCGCCGGCGTCGAAGAACCGCCCGGTGGCCATCGCGCCCCGGACCGCCTCCGGCAGCGCCGGGGTGGCCGCGACGACCGCCAGGGTCTGCTCGGTCAGGGCGCCGGGAGCGACCACGTCGTTCGCCCGTACCTGGACGTTCGCACTGCCTTCGGAGTCGGACAGCGCGGCGGCGGACTCCACTCCCGCGAGCCGCTCGACGGCACCGACACCGGACCACTCGACCAGCGGAGGCTCGGATGACGCCCGCGACGCGGGAGGCACCACGACGGTCACCGAGGTGGCGGTGAGGGCGTCGAAGCGGCCGACGATCTGGTTCGCCGCCGTCGACGCCACGCCGATCGTGATGACCAGGGTGCCGATGCCCAGCACCGTGCCCAAGGTGGTCAGGGCCGAGCGCACCGGGCGGGCGAGCACCCCGGCCAGGGACTCCGACCACAGGTCCCGCGGGTCCATCCGCGGGCGCTCGCCCTTGTCGCTGCGGTGGGCCCGGCTCGGACGGCGTCCTTCGCCTCGCCGTGGTGTGGACCGTGCCCCGGCCTCCACCCCTCGCGGGCGGCCGACGCGTCGGGGGCCGGCGGTCATGCGCCCTCCTGGATGAGCCGGCCGTCACTGATCCGCACCCGCCTGCTCGCGCGGCCGCTGACGGCGTCGTCGTGCGTGATCACGAGCAACGTCATTCCCTGGGCCTGCAGTACGTCGAAGAGGGCGAGCACGGATTCGGTGTTCTCGCTGTCGAGGTTGCCGGTCGGCTCGTCGCACAGCAGCAGCGCCGGCTCGCCCATCAGGGCGCGGGCGATGGCGACGCGTTGACGTTCGCCGCCGGACAGGCGGCCCGGCAGGAAGCCGAGGCGGTGCTCGAGTCCGACGCGCGTCAGGGCGGCCCGGGCGCGCTCGGCGCGGTCGCGGCGCGGGCGGCCCGGGCGAGGGGTCCGGTAGGTCTCGGTGAGCATGACGTTCTCGTCCACGGTCCGGTACGGCAGCAGGTGGAAGGACTGGAACACGAATCCGATGCGGCTGCCCCGCAAGGCGGTCCGCTCGGGATCACCGAGGGTGTTGGTGAGGACGCCGTCGAGCCAGTAGCTGCCCGACGTGGGCCGGTCCAGCAGACCCAGGGTGTTGAGCAGCGTGGACTTCCCCGAGCCGGAGGGCCCGACGATCGACAGGTGTTCCCCTCTCCGGACCTCCAGGTGCACGTCGCGCAGCGCGTGCACCGGAGGGTCGGTGTCGAACACCCGGCCCAGGCCGCTGAGCCGGATCACGGTGTCCGGGCCCGGCGCGTGTTCGGAAGCCGGGCGAGGTGGTACGGGTCTGCGCCTCACCGTCCGACCACCACCTGGTCGCCCTCGTGCAGCGACCTGCCGTCCGCCCTCACCTCGACCTGCCCGGCGGCCGAGAGCCCGACCGTGACGGGCACGTCCACGACCTCGCCGTCGCGCTGTACCCGCACCCGGGCCGTGCCGTCGGCGCTGGTGTGCACAGCCGCCACCGGCACCGCCAGGACGGCGCCCTTCGAAGCGCCCACCTCGATGGTCACCTTGGCGGTGCCACCCGACTGGTTCCTCAGCGGACCGGGGTCGGGTACGGAGATCACCAGCTGCACCGGAGCGGACGGGTCCGCGCCCGGCTCGGCGCCGGGTCCGGCCACGCCCTCCTCCTCGTCTCCGCTGCCGGCGCCGGCGTCCGCTCCGGCGTCCGCTCGCGGCCCGGAGCCGCCGACCTGCGCCACGACGCCACGTACACGGGTGCCGTCCGGCGTCTCGATCCGTGCCGGCATGCCCTCGCGGAGCGCGGAGCCGTCGGCCCCGGGCACCACGGCCCGTACCACCACGTCGGAGCTCGTCACGGTGGCGACCTCGCCGTCCGGGGTGTCACCGAGGCGCACCTTGACCTTGCCGACCCGAACCGGCAGGTCGGGCAGGAAGACGACTTCGCCTGCCGGGACCTTCGTGCCGTACGTGGCGGTGAACGCGCTCAGTGCCGCGTTGGCCCGGTCGAGTCGCCGGCGTGCGGCGCGCAGTTCGAGTGCGGCGGCCTCGCCGGAGGGCGACGGGCCGGCCGTGCGGGGGCCACCCTTGCCGTCGTCGCCGTTCTCGCCCCCGCCGTCCGGTCCGCCGTTCTGCGCCGTCAGGACCGCGAGCTGTGCGTCGGTGACGGCTGCCTCCAGGTCGCCCAGCTGCTGCTGGTCGGCGACACCGGGCTCCTGCGGCCGGAATCCCTTGCTCTGGTACCAGCGGGTCACCGCCGACGCGGTGCCCTGCCGGTAGTCCCCGCTGACGGCGCCCGCATCGTGCCCGATCCTGCGCAGCGCACTCTGCAACTGCCTGACGTCGTCGCCCGAACTGCTGGGCCCGAGCGCCCGGTACATCGGGACCGATCCGCGCAGGACGAACACCGGCCGGCCGTTCACCTGCATCAGGACGCTGCCCTCGCGCAGCGTGGCACCGGCCTGCGGGAGCTTGGTGACGCGCTGCGTCGCCTCCCCGTCCCCGTCCGCGGGTCCGACCGGTCCCGACAGCGACACCCCGTGCGGTGCCCCGAACTCCACGCCGCCCTGCGCGATCACGTTCGCGGTCAGTTCCCTGCGCTCCACGGCCACGGTGACCGGGCCCGCCTCGGGCGGGCGGCGGGAGGCGGCGGCGTCGGCCGGCGACTGCATCTGCGTACCGGCGAACCAGCCGCCCGCGCCGACGAGTGCGACCACGCCCACGATCGTCCCGATCTGCTTGCCACGCCCTTTCGGGCCGCGCGGCAGACGCCGGCTCATCCGCCCAGCCCCGAGAAGGGGTGCTCGGCGAGCCGGGGAAAGTACGCGGCCCGGAACTCCTTGCCGCACTCCAGGTCCTTGCGGGCGACGGCGATCTCCTGGGTGAGCTCGGCTCGGGCGGCGTCCTGGTCCATGTTCCGGACGCCGTCCCGCGGAGTCAGCGTGCCCGTCGCGAACTTCACCATGTCCCCGATGGCGGTCGGCTGGGTCGTCGTGACGGCGATGCCCTCGTCGCGCAGGCAGGACGCGAACCGCTGCGCCAGGGAGATCAACCGCGGATCCCCGTTGAGTGCCTGCTTCGCGGCGCGGTCCCGCTCCTCGTTGGCGGCGCGCTCACGATCCAGTTCGGCCTGGGACTTCTCCGGCCCGTATCCCTTCTCGATCCCCTCCTTGACGCACCCCGGAAGCGTCACCTTCTTCCCACTGGGGAGTTGCTTCGCCGTGCCCATCGCCTTGTCGTAGGCCTTCCGCTGCGCCGCGGACAGCGCGTCGAGGTACGCCTGGTCCGGGTTGGTCGTCTCCCGGGCCTCATGGGCCCTGCTCCCGATGACGTCGGGGTCGTTCGGGTACACGGCCGGCGCGAAGAAGCCGAAGCCGTACGCGTCGCGGTACTTCTTCGCGAGTTCGTAGTCCTGCCCGTCGACCGGGCTGGACGCAGCACCCACGCCCGACACGTGCGGCGTGTAGGTGAAGCCCTTCTTCCGCATGCACGCGGCGACGGTGTTCTCCGTCACGTAGATCTGCCTGGTCGTCTCGTCGGCTCCCTCGGGAATCGCCACCTCGCCGTTCGACGACGCCCCGGCCTTCGAGGACGACGCACGGTCACCGGAGCCGACGGCCGCTGCGGGACCGCCGTCCTGCTGGGAGCAACCGGCGACCGCAAGCACACCGGCTGCGGCCGCCACCGGCCAGAAGGTGCGCGCGACGCGTATGTGAGCCATGCCGTTCCATCACTTCGCTCTAGGGGATCGCACGATGCTGTGCACTCCGTCGACGACCTGAACCCGGTGACTCCTTCCGCCGGCACAGTCGCCACGATGTGACGTGGGTCACCGCCGCGGAGCGAGATACGCCGGGAGGCGGGTTCCGGCGGCTGTCCGGCACATCGGCCTCCGATGCCAGGGAGACGATGTGGCCGACTCGAAGGTGACTGCTCGACGGCGTGACCTGCACGGCAAGAGCCGGCGGCGCGGACGGTTGCATCCACCGACACCCCGGCTGGACGACGCCCGCCCCGCGTCATCGGCAACTCCCCGGCCATTCCTGTCACGTTGGCGAGGGCTGTCTCGTCTACTTGCGGAGGAGGGCCGCCGCAGATGACCGCCGTGCGATGCGGAGGCAGCTGGAGGGCCTTATCGACTCCATACATACCCGTTGACCGGACAGGGGGAAGGCCGTGCCGCATGCAAATGCGCGGCGGCTCTTCCTTTGAGGTGATGCCATTGCTGGCCTATGCCATTTACGCGACCGTCGGGGCGTTGTACGTCTACGCTCTGGTCGACTGCCTCAGGACTCCCGCAGCGCGCATGCGAATACTTCCCAAGGCGGGCTGGGTGGTCGTCATGTTCCTGTTCCCCATTGCGGGCGCCATGGCCTGGCGGAACCTGGGCACACGGCCCACTCCCGCCGAGGGTCGGTCGTCAGCGGCCTGAGCTCGGGCATTCACCATTCCCCGCCCGGTCGCAGCGCCGATCGCACCATTCGCTCACGGCTGCGATCGGTCAAGGAACCGGCGAATACGGCGGAATGGTGTCGCCACCACTCTTTCCCGTTTTCACCGCAAACCGATCCGCGATCAACCCGTTGACACCCTCTCGGAATTGCTGCTTCGCTGTGCGGCGCACCCCAAGTCCGCCGTGAAATCCACGTGTTGGCGTGGGGTCGATCAGCGAGAGGAAACCGTGAAATTCACGAGCAAGAGACCGGCGACAGGCACGGTCTTGGGAATTGGCATTCTGCTGTTCGCCGCCACCCCGTCGGCGTCCCCGGCATTCGCCTCCCCCGTTGCGGCGCCGTCATCGGCCGCCGCGTTCTCGCCGTCGTCCTCGACCTTCGGGACGAGCCCCGCGACCAAGGGGACCCCGGCCGGCACCGGTGCGCAGCGGTGGATCCCGCTGATCACCGGTGACCGGATCGCGGTGAACACGAAGGGTGAGGTCATCGCCGCGCGTCCCGCCAAGGGCCGGGAGGACATACCCATCCGGGTGGAGACCCGCGACGGCCGCACCTACGCCCTGCCCGACGACGCCCGGGATCTGGTCCGGAGCGGCCGGGTGGACCGGCGTCTGTTCGACGTCACCACACTGAGCGCCCCCGCCTACGCGGACCGCCATGACGTGCGGCTCATCGTGATGTACGACGCGGCTCGTCCGGCCGCCAGAACGGCCGTGCGCTCCACCGGTGGTGCCGAGGTCCGGCGCACGCTGGCGAGCGTCGACGCCGACGCCGTCACCGCGCCCGCGAACGGCACCGCGGAGCTGTGGTCCGCCGTCACCGACGGGTCCGCCGGCGCCATGAAGCGCAGCGTGGCTCCGGGTATCGCCTCGGTGTGGCTGGACAGCGTCGTCGAGGCGAGCCTGGACAAGAGCGTCCCCCAGATCGGCGGCCCCGAGGCGTGGGCGGCCGGTTTCGACGGCAGCGGTACGCGGATCGCCGTTCTCGACTCGGGCGTCGACGCCACCCACCCCGATCTGGCCGGACAGGTCGTCGCCGAGCAGAACTTCTCCGACTCGCCGGACACCGAGGACCGGTTCGGTCACGGCACGCACGTCGCGTCGATCACGGCCGGCACCGGCGCCAAGTCCGGTGGCACGTACAAGGGTGTGGCGCCGGGGGCCCGCATCCTGAACGGCAAGGTCCTCGGCGACGGCGGCAGCGGCACCCTCTCCGGCGTGCTCGCCGGCATGGAGTGGGCCGTCGCCGAGAAGGCGGACGTCGTCAACCTCAGCCTCGGCACCTTCGACACTCCGGAGATCGATCCGATGGAGGCCGCCGTCAACAAGCTGTCGGCCGAGAGCGGAACCCTCTTCGTCATCGCGGCGGGCAACAACGGCACGCAGGGCTCCGGCACGGTCAACAGCCCGGGCAGTGCGGACGCCGCCCTCACCGTCGGCGCGGTGGACAAGCAGGACAGGCTGGCCCCGTTCTCCAGCACGGGCCCGCGCGTCGGTGACGGCGGCATCAAGCCGGACCTCACTGCACCCGGCGTGGCGATCGGGGCTGCGGCCGCGCACGACAGCTACCTGTCCCTCGTCGCCCCCTCCGTGGCGGACGGCTACATGGCCCTCAACGGCACCTCCATGGCCACCCCCCACGTCGCCGGCGCCGCCGCCATCCTCGCCCAGCAGCACCCCGACTGGACCGGCGACGACATCAAGGACGCACTGGTCTCCTCGACGACTCCTGGCAGTTACGGCGCCTTCGAGCAGGGCTCGGGCCGGGTCGACCTGCGGAAGGCGATCAAGCAGACCGTCGTCGCCCGCGAGACGTCGCTGTCGTTCGGTGTCGCGCAGTGGCCGCACAGCGACGACCAGCCGCTCACGAAGGACCTCACGTACCGCAACTCGGGCGACTCCCCGGTCACCCTGAAGCTGGCCGCGGAGGCCACCGGGCCTGACGGAAGCGCCGCGCCCGCCGGCATGTTCACCGCGGACGCGCAGGTCACCGTACCGGCGCACGGCGAGACGACCGTCAAGGTCACCGCCGACACCCGCCTCGGCGGGGACACGACCGGCACCTTCACCGGACGGGTCACGGCCACCGGCGACGGGCAGACCGTCGGCACCGCGGTGGTCGTCGACCGCGAGTCGGAGATGTACACCGTCACGGTCAAGCCCCTCGACCGGGAGGGCGATCCCGCGCCCGCACCCGCCTGGTACGCCCAACTGCTCGGTATGACGGGACTCGCCAGGGGCACCGACACCGTGGTGCTGAGCGGCGACACGCACTCGGTGCGCGTCCCCAAGGGCCGGTACTTCCTCAACAGCCTGGTCCTGGCCGACCCGGAGGGTTCGTTCGCCAGGGGCGGCGACTGGTTCAACCAGCCCGACCTCGAGGTCACCGAGGACACCACGGTGACGGTGGACGCACGTACCGCCAAGCCGCTCGACATCACCGTCCCCGACCGTTCCGCCCGGCCGGTCCTCGGCTACTTCAGCGCGGGCATCGAGCTGCCCGACGGATACTGGGCCCGCTTCGGGGTCTTCACCTCCTCCCTCGCCACGTACCGCACCGCCCACCTCGGCCCGAAGGCGGCCGCGGGCGACCTGCTGACCCAGCAGCTCTCGGCCTCCTTCTCCACCGGGGCCGACGGGCACGACGAATACCACCTGGTCTACCAGCCAACCGGTGACAGGTACCTGACCGGCTTCACCCACCACGCCACGTCCCGGGAGTTCGCCGAGGTCCGGGCGAAGCTCGGAGCGACCGCCAAGGGCACGTTCGGATTCGTCACGCCGGACAACGGCGGCGACGGCGGCCTCGGCACCGAGCACGCCCTCCCCTACACCGGCACCCTGCACCTGCTGTCGGGGAAGACCTCGTGGCAGCTGGGCTTCATGCAGGTCGACGCCGACGACTCGATCCAGTCCGAGTACGAGGCACCCGCAAGGACGTTCAAGCCCGGCCGCTCCTACGAGCACGTGTTCAACGTCGGTGTCTTCGGGCCGGACCTCCCGGAGGGCGCCGGGCTGCTCCGGGCCGACGAGGCGATCGACGGACGGCTTCCCCTGTTCTCGGACGGCGAGGGGAACACCAGCGACAACCACGCGCCCGTCGACAGCGCGCGAACGTCCCTCTACCGCAACGGTGAGCTCGTCCACATCAGCAGCCGGCCGATGGACGCCTTCTACGTCGCGGAGAACGAGCGTGCCGACTACCGGCTGACCGTCTCGGTCCAGCGCGGCACGATCGCCGACGTCTCCACCGACATGACCGTGAGCTGGACGTTCTCCTCCGAGTACGCGCCGGGGATCACCAGGCTCCCGACCTCCGTCGTGCGCTTCACCCCCGTCCTGTCCCTCGACAACACGGGCAAGGCACGCGCGAAGGTGCGGGTCCCCGTGACCGTCCACGGCACCGCGGCGGGCAGGAACCTCAAGTCCCTGAGCGTGTGGGCCTCCTACGACAAGGGAGCCCACTGGCAGAAGCTGAGCGTGTGCGACGGCCGGGTCCGGGTCACCAACCCCAAGGCCGGCGGCAGCGTGTCGTTCAAGGCCCAGGCCGTGGACAAGCAGGGCAACACCGTCGACGAGACCATCGTCGACGCCTACCTGACGAAGTAGTCCTCACCGGTCCGGAACCGCGGTCCAGGGCTCGCGCCCTCCGCGGTTCCGGTCCGTGGGCGCCCCTCATCCGAAGACACGGAGTGATTCCGCATGACCATGCAGACGTGGCGCAGGGCCGCGGCGGCCGCCGGGGCGACCATCGCGGCCACGGCAGGGCTCCTCTTGTCCGCCTGCCCCGTGGTCCGGGCCACCAGAAGGTGGACGTCACCGACAGGACCCCGGAAGCCTCGCCGAACCCGGACACCTCTCCCCTGCCGGAACGCAACACGAAGCACGAGGGCACGACCGCGCAGCGCGGCGCAGCCGTGATCCCTCACTCGGCCCAGGGATCGAAGCCCGTGTCGAGGACGGCGTTGAGGAAGGCGCGCAACTGGGCCGCGTTCTCGGCGCCGAACTTCTCCTCGAATGCCGCTTGCACGCCCTCCCAGCGCGGGATCGCCGCCTTCATCCGGGCCAGTCCGTCGGGCGTGACGGCCACGACGCGTGCACGGCGGTCGGTCGGCGACGGTTCGACGGTGACGAGCCCCTCGCGCGCGAGGGGCTTGAGGTTGGACGCCATGGTCGTGCGGTCCATGGCGATCACGTCGGCGAGGGCCGTGATCGTCATCTCCTCGTGGATGCTGAGCTGCTGCAGGATGCTGAACTGCGTGGCCCGCAGGCCGAGCGGTGCCAGTGCCCTGTCGTACGTCGCGCCGAGGTATCGCGACGCCTTCCGCAGCGCCAGGTTGTTGCACAGGTCCGCCTTCGACTCGGCGCTCGTCATTGCGTCCTCCTCAGACCTCGTCCGGATTATACGAGCATCTGCTCTTAAATGGAAGGACGCGCCCTCCGCGCCACCGCGAGGCCACGGCCCGCCGCTGAGACGTTCCCGACATTGCCCCTCCGAGAATAGGAGCATATGCTCTCATTCATCACCCGGCACCTCCTCGCCTGATCATGCGTGCCGCATACGGACGCGAGGGAGGTCTCCGGCCGCAAGGACGGGTCCGCCCGCAGCAGGCGGCCCGCCCAGCGCGCCGACCCAGCGCGCCGGCCCAGGTCCCGGGGCGGCGGTCCGCGCCGCGCATGCACCGCCGGGCGACGACCTCCCGCGACAGCGCCGCTCGATCACCACGACGAAAGGCAGTGACCATGAGCACCTCCCCGATCGAACGGCCCGGCCGGGCAGATGCCGGCACGACGCCGCCGTCGCGACCCGCCGGGGCGCGGCCCGAGGTCTCCCGCCGCGCCTTCGTCGGCGGCGCGGCAGCCGTCGCCGCCGGTCTCGCGCTCACCGGTGTCTCCGCGCCGCCCTCCGCCGCCGTTCCCCGCCGGGCGCCGAACGGCTTCGGCTCCGTGTCCGGGGTCCCGGGGCTGCCCGCGGGGTTCCGTCGGACGTTCACCAGCCGGCTCGTCCAGGCCGGTGGAATACGCCAGCACGCCGTCGTCGGCGGAGACGGGCCTCCCCTTCTCCTCATCCACGGCTGGCCGCAGAACTGGTACGCCTGGCGCATGATCATGCCGGCACTGGCGAGGCACCACACGGTCGTCGCCGTGGACCAGCGCGGCATCGGGCTGACCGACAAACCCCGTGACGGCTACGACACCGCGACCCTGGCGGGCGACCTGGCCGCCCTGATGAGCACCCTCGGTCACGAGCGGTTCGCCGTCGTCGGTCACGACACCGGCATGCCGATCGGCTACGCGCTCGCAGCCGACCACCCTCACCGCGTCGACCGTCTCGCCGTCGCGGAGGCCGTCATCCCCGGCGTGACGCCCTCACCGCCCCTGCTCGGCCCCGCCCAGGCCAACAACATGTTCTGGCACTTCCCCTTCAACCGCCTCGACGACGTCAACGAGCTCCTCGTCGCAGGCCGGGAGGACGTCTACTTCGGCTGGCAGCTGGACACCGAGGCCGCCCGGAAGCTGCCCCCGTACGCCATCCGCTACTACGTCGAATCCCTCACCTCGCACCGCCACGCCCTGAGCGGCAGCTTCGGGTGGTACCGCGACCTCGACACGACGTTCGCGCAGAACGCCGACCGCGCGGAGCGACGCCTCACCGTCCCCGTCCTCGCGATCGGCGGAGCGCAGAGCGTCGGCGAGGGAGTGGCGACCACCATGAGGCTCGCAGCCGACGACGTGCAGTCCCTGGTCATCCCGGGCAGCGGCCACTGGGTCGCCGAGGAGGCCCCACAGGAGCTGCTCGCCGCGCTCACGGACTTCCTCGCCCCCTACCGCTCCACCGCCGCGGCGAAGAACCGCCGGTAGGCACTCATGCGGGCCCTCCGCTGTCGTCACATCCCTCCGAGCCGGCTCGTCTCACTGGTGGGCCTGCGGCGGAACAGCGGGAAATCCTCCGGGGCCGCCGCCGTGCCCGATGGGTAATCGCGCAGATCGAGAAGCAACAGAGTGGGTAGCACGCGTGACGACAGCGCTTGACCGATACTTCGACATGGTGAACTCGGCATCCGGTGGCCAGGCCGGTCTCGACGGCCTCCGTGAGGTTTTCGCCGAGGACGTCCTGGTGATGCACAGCGGGGAGATGGTCCAGGGCCTGGAGCCGGCCCTCGAATTCCACCGGGAGCAGGCGGCCGAGTGGGCCGGGTTCCGGATCCATTGGACGGCCACGGAGCAGACGGACGGATCGCTCGCGGGCACGTGGAGCCAGGCCGGCCTGGACCCGCGGGGCAACGGATGCACCGGGAGCGGTCGCGTCGCCGCGACCCTGGACCCGGACGGACGGATCTCCCGGCTCCATCTGAGCCTGACCGGTGGCTCGGACCACGCCCGCGTCCTCATCGCCAAGCACCTCGAGGTCTGGATGATCCCGGACCAGGCCGAGCGCGCCGCAGCGATGGAGGACATCTACACGGAGGACATCGCGCTCATGGAACCCGACGACCTGTTCGTCGGGCGAGAGGCCGTCAACGACTACATCAGCGTGGTGCAGCGCAAGGCCCCGCCCCTGTACGGCCGGCTCGTGAGCCATTTCCAGAACCGGGAGTTCATCCACTGGGTCTGGGACTTCGGGTTCCCCGGCGGCAAGTCGGCACAGGGATCCGAAACGCTCCACCTCGACGGCGACCGGATCGAGAAGGTCGTCATCTTCAGCGCCGACCACGACGTCGTCGTCGAGGGCACTCGCTAGCCCGCACTCCTGCCGGCGGCTCCATTGCGCCGGATGCCACCGCCCCCGGGCCAGGGTCGCCCCGGGGGCGGTCGGCGGGTGGACGAGGACGCGGATGACGACGGACGGATGGTGCCAAACCTGTCAGAACGCCCGGTTGCGCGGTTCGTTGTCACATCTTTGCGGGCTGTCCGGTCTCCGTGGTGCAGGCTGCATGACAGGGCAGTCTGCGCGTCAGCACGGTGATCGGCCGTGCTGCGCGGTGGCCGTCGGCCCGGTCGGCCCGGGCCCGGCCCACCCGAAGCGCCCGTCCCAGCGGTGGAGGCGGGCGCTTTGCGCTCCACGGGGCCTTCCGGCCGGCCTCCGGCGGCACGCTCGCCCCCACCTCAACAAGCCCATGAATCCGCGGCATTGAGAGCGAGCGGGGCAAGACGCCCGCTAGCCTCGCCGAATGAAGATCACAGCGGGGAGCCTGCTGCTGGGCCTGCTGTTCGGGGCGGCGACCGCGTTCGCGAACATCATCTCGTCGCCCTACACGCGGTGGGGGATGCCGCTGCACGGCACGGGCCTGGCCAAAGCCGCCAAGGTGCTGGGCCTTCTGACGGACGCGGGCTGGTGCTGGGCGGCGCTCGGAGTGGCGGCGGGCTGGCTCGGTGCGACATGGGGCCGCGGTGTGGCGGCCGCGATGTCGGCGCTGTTCTCGGCCACGGTGGGCTACTTCGTGACGGAGTCGGCCGCCGGCACCGATGGGATGTCGGCGATCGTCGTCTGGCTGGCGGTCTGCGTCTTCCTCGGGCCCGCCCTGGGAGTGATCGGGGCGGCCATCAGGAGGCCCGGACTGGTCGGCCTGCTCGCGGCCCTGGTGGTTCCCGTGGGCGCCGCGACGCAAATGGTCGTCCTGCCACCCCGGCCGCACCTCACCGTGACACCGGGCATCCTCACCGCCGAGATCATCGTCTGGGCGGGCGCCGTACTCGGCGCCGCCTGGGCCCTCCGTCGCTTCTGGGTCACGCGCCGCACCGTTCCGGCTCCGTGACGGGCCGTCGCCTGACGCTCCGGCAGCTGATCGGCTCCACGCGCCGGATCACCCGGTCGGCCTGCGGATGTGCGCGTCACGTCACACAGGGTGATTCTTGCTGAGGGCTCGCCGCTGTCCATCACGGCTTCTCTCTGCCGTCGCCGGCAGCTGCCGCCCGTAGCGGACCCTTTCCTGGAGGTGACGTGTTGTCCGGAATGGCTGCATCTCGGACGGTGTGGGCGATGGCAGCGGGCGTGGCCCTGGCGTTCGGTGCTCTGACAGGTGCCGCGCATGCGGGGAGTACCGACGCCGGCGCCGCCGGCGTCGTGAAGCCCGGCGCGGGAACCGCCCTCGCCGACCCGTGCCTGCTGCTCCCCTACCTCCCCGGGTACTGCCCCAGCCGCCCGGGGTACCACGGGCACCCGGGGCGCCCCGGGATTCCCGGGCCGCCGGGCCTGCCCGGACCTCCTGGGCCACCCGGACCACCGGGAGCGCCGGGAGCGCAGGGCCCCGTCGGTCCCGCCGGTCCGGCGGGCCCCCAGGGCGAGACCGGGGAGCAGGGACCCGTCGGTCCCGCAGGCCCTCAGGGACCCGTCGGACCGCAGGGGCCGCCCGGAACCACCCCGGCCCACGGCCTGGTGGACTTCCTCAGCGACGGTCAATTCGTGCCGCCCGCCGGGGTCACCTCGGTCTTCGTCCAGGCATGGGGTGCCGGCGGAGGAGGTTCGGGAAGTGACATCAACGCCGGACCGGGCGGCGGCGGCGGGGGCTTCGTCTGGTGCGTCCTCCCCGTCCAGGTGGGCACACCGGTCACGGTGGACGTCGGCACAGGAGGAGCAGGCGGAACCGAGACCACGATCGGCCAGCCAGGCACGCCCAGCACGGTGGACAACGGTCTGGGCGGCGTCGTGACGGCACTGGGCGGCCTGGCTTCCACGAGCAATGCCGGCGGCACCGGCGGCACCGGCTCCTGCACCGGCCAGGGCACGGTCCGGCAAGGTGCCGTCGGCGGGGCCGGCGGGGGCAGCATCGGGGGCCTGGGGGGTCGTCCGGCCGTGGACGGCATCATCCCGGCACCACCGGCCGCGGGCATCGGCGGCAACGGCGCCCCTCACGCTCCCCCCAACGATCGAGACGGCCTGCCCGGCGGCCCCGGATACGTCGTCATCTGGTGGTAGACCGCGAAGGGCCCGGCGCATCGCCCGGGGCGCCGGGCCCTCCCCCACGGTGAGCCGGCATCGCGCCCGCCGGTCACCCGTACGGCACGGTCACCGAGCCGCCGCGTCACCGCCGTCCCACGATCGACCCGTGAGCCCGGCCGGCGCGCACCACCACCCTGTCGTCGCGGCGCGCACGGGCACGGGCACGGGCACGGGCACGGGAACTCTCCGCCTTCGAGGAGGACGCCTTGGGACACGCCGTCGGCGACGTGCTCGGCCTGGCCGCCGGTGTCGCGGTCAGCCCGCTCCCCATCGTGGCGATCATCCTCATCCTGGCCACCCCGCAGGGACGGCTGAACGGCACGCTGTTCGCCGTCGGCTGGCTCCTGGGCCTGTCCGTCCTCGGTGCGATCATGCTGGCGGTGGGCGGCCCGGGCGGGGCGTCGGCGTCCCACCAGCCGGCCACATGGGTCGGGGCGCTCAAGCTGGCGCTGGGTGTGCTGCTCGTCCTCTTCGCCGCCCGGCAGTGGCGGGGACGTCCACGCGATCCCGCACAGGCGCGGCTGCCCTCGTGGATGGCGGCGATCGACCGCTTCACCCCGCCGAAGGTGCTGGGCCTCGGGCTGCTGCTCTCGGCCGCGAACGCCAAGAACGCCCCGCTGACCATCGCCGCCGGCGCCTCCATCAGTTCGTCGGGCATCCCCGTGCCGCAGCAGATCGGGGCGCTGGCCGTCTTCGTGGTCATCGCGTCGCTCGGAGTCCTCGCCCCGCTCGCCGTGTACCTGTGCATGGGCGAACGGGCCAAGGGCATCCTCGCCAACTGGCGGGACCTGGCCGCCCGGCACAACGCGGCCATCATGGCCGTCCTGTTCCTCGTCCTCGGCCTGAAGCTCCTGGGGGACGGCATCGGCGTCCTCGCCTGACCGCGCGCCGGGCGGGACGCGCCGGGGGGCGGCCCGGCCGGTGGGTGCCGGCGCCTCACATACCGCGGTCCGGGCCGTACCAGGGGCGGGTCCGTTCGCCGGCGGACATGGGGAGGTGTTGCAGCCGGACGGGCGGGTGGAAGGCCGCGCTGTTGGGACCGGTCATGTCCTCGCCGATCAGGTAGCGGTGCAGCCATTCGGCGAAGCTCATGCGGTGTTCCGCCCAGGTGTCGTGGCAGCTCACCACGATCCGGGTGTCATCGGCGGCCGCGGAAAGGAGGACCGTCTCCCCCCGGTCGGTGTCCGCGATCGGCCACAGGCCCTTGCGGGTGCCGAAGCTCAGCTCCTCGAGCCCGAAGAGCCGGCGGGGGTCCTCGTCCGGGTCGAGATCGAGCGCGTCCCAGGGCACCGCCGACCACGCCTTGACGGTCTCCCGAATCCACTGGACCAGGTTCCAGGACTCGGTCGCCGGTGGCTCAGGTACAGGTGGCAGTTGATCCGGACCGGGGCGTACGCGTCGACGATCACCTGGTAGTCGGGCGGCAGCCGTGCGCCGAGTTCGGCGTGGAGGCGTTACCCGGTCCCGTGCTCGTCGCGGTGACGCGGCCGGCGCACAGGGTCACGTCAAGGCCACGGATTCCGGCTACCCGGCCCCGCGCGCGGGTCCCGGTGGTAGCTTCCACCGGCCACATCACCTTGCGTCGACGCACCCCAGGGGGAACCGAGATGACCACTCCGCCGCCGCCCGGCAGCAACCCGTACTCGCAAGCGCAGCCGCCCGCCCCGTACGGAGCCCAGGGCGGCAACCCGTACAGCGTGCCCGGCCCGCAGGTCCCCCCGCCCGCGCCCCGGCGCCCCCGGAGCGTCAAGGGCGTACTCAAGGGAATCCTCAGCGTGGTGGTGATCGGGGTCGTGGCCTACGGCGGCTACACCACCTGGTTCGGGGGCGCCGCGACCGCCGACGCCGGCGACTGCCTGCACGCGGGGAACGCGGCGGCCACGGGCGTGATCTCCGTCGGGGACCCGGAGTTCGAGATCGTGGACTGCGGCGACGCCAAGGCCCAGTTCAAGGTGGCCGACAGGCAGTCCGGGACGGACGGAACCTGCGAGGAGCAGTACAGCCGCTACACCCAGGGCGGTTCCGGCCGGGACTTCACGCTCTGTCTCGAACGGCTGAAGTGACCGCACGCCGGCACCGCTGAGTCCGCCTCCCGGCCCCGGTGACGTTGCGTCAGGCGATGCGTACCGTGGTCGGGATGCGGATCCTCCACCTGTCCGACATCCACATCGGCCCCGTCGAGGGGCCCAACTCGCGCGGGATCGACGCGCGGGAGTCCCTGCGCCGGATGCTCGCCGCCCTCGGCTCCGTCCCGGACGTCGGCGCCGTCGTCGTCAGCGGTGACGTCGCCGACGACGGCTCCGCGGAGGCGTACACCGCCGCCCGCGACATGGTGCGGGAGTTCGCCGCGGCCCGGCGGGCCCCCGTGGTGTTCTGCACCGGCAACCACGACGAGCGCGGCGCGTTCGCCAAGGTGCTGGGCAGCGGCCACCTGGGAGCCGACGGCGGCGACCTCGCGACCGCCGTCGTCGACTCCCCGGAGGGCGAGCGGGCGGCCGTCAGCGTGATCGGCGGCCACCGCTTCGTCACCCTCGACTCGCTCGTCCCCGGCAAGGTGTACGGCCGGGTCGGCCCGCGTCAGCTCGACTGGCTCCGCCAAGTGCTGGCCGAACCCGCCCCGCACGGAACGGTGGTGGTCCTCCACCACCCGCCCGTCACCCTCGACGTGGCGACCTAGAAGGCCCTCGGGCTGCAGGACGGGGCCGCACTGGCGGACGCGCTGCGCGGCACGGACGTGCGGCTCGTCCTGTGCGGCCACTTCCACCTGCAGCTCTTCGGCCACCTCGGCCCGGTCCCGGTGTGGGTGACCCCGGGGGTCCTCAGCCGCATCGACCTCACCGGCCCGCAAGGCACCGAGCGGGCGGTACGCGGCGCCTCGTCGACCCTCGTCGACCTCGGCGGCCCGTACGCCCCGCTCTTCCACGTGCTGCACGCGCGCGACCCGCGGGCGGGCGAGACGGTGTACGAGCTCGACCCCGACCAGCTCCGCTCGGTGGTGCAGCGGCTGGGCCCCGGCTCCTGATCAGGGGGTGACCAGGACCTTGCTGACCAGCGGCAGGTGGTCGGAGGCCGTGGGGTCGGCCTGCACCACGCGGGTCACCAGCGGCTTGACGTCGCGGGTGGTGTAGATGGCGTCGATGCGCTCGGTCGGGGCCTCGGCGGGGTACGTCGCACCGTCGCCGCGGCCGTGCGCGGAACGGGCCCACGCGTCGGTGTAGCGGGACTGCAGCGGCTGGGACTCGGGGGCGGCCGGCAGGGCGTTGAAGTCGCCGACGAGGACGGCCGGCTCCTTGTCGCCGATCAGGTCGACGATCTGCGGGGTCTGCTGGAGGCGGTCGGTCTGCGAGCCGGCCGCCAGGTGCGTGCAGTAGAACTGGACGGACTTGCCGCGCACGTTCAAGGTGGCGTGCAGCAGCCCGCGCTGCTCCTGGCCGGGCGACTTGTGGAGCCAGGTGTTCTCCGACGCGGTGATCGGGTAGCGGGAGAGGATCGCGGTGCCGTACTGGATCCGGTGGTCGCTGCCGGCCGGGGGCGCGTTGTCGATGTTGGCGCCGAAGACGACGTGGTAGCCGAGCAGTCCGGCGAGGTCGGCGGCCTGGTCGGCCCAGTCGCTGCGCGCGGAGTAGTGGTTGTCGACCTCCTGCAGGCCGACCACGTCGGCGCCGCTGCGGCGGACGACGTCCGCGATCCGCGGGACGTCGAGCACGTCGTCGGTGCCCTGGGCGTGGTGGATGTTGAACGTCATCACGTCCAGCACGCGGGCGCCGCGGCCCTCGGCGGCCGGGGTCCCGACCGTGGCGGAGGCGGTACCGGCGGTACCGGCGGTGAGCGCGACGACGACGGCGAGTGCGGACAGGGTCCGGCGCAGCATGACGGTCCTCCCGGGACGGCTACAGGAACGGTCACGATCGTGGTCGGGCCCGCTGGCGGACGCGTGACGGGCGGGTGAAGACCGCGGCCCCTCCCCGGTGCCGGACGTCACACGCCGTTCAACCCACCGACCGGCGGCCGTGGTCGGGCCCGCCGTCGGAGTGGCCGGCCGGAAGGCGTTTGACCCTCGACCTGGTGGAGGGGGCAGAGTCCCGGGTGTGGAGAACGACATGCGCAGCATCGGTGAGCTGGCCCGGGACAGTGGACTGGGAGTGAGCGCACTGCGGTTCTACGACACCGCAGGGGTGCTGGTCCCGACCCGGGTGGACCCGTCGAGCGGCTACCGCTGGTACGGCCCCGAACAACTCGAGGAGGCCAGGCTGCTGGCCCGGCTGCGCAGGACCGGCATGCCGCTCGCGGACGTCCGCCTGGTGCTGGCCGGCTGGTCCGGCGAGGACACCGGACTCGTCCGGAAGCTGCTCGAGGCGCAACTGCGCCGCCTGGAACGGGGGCTGTCCGACGCCCGCGCCGAGTTCTCCGCGATCCGGGCCCTACTCGACCGCAAGGAGAACCCCATGTCCACTCCCGTCGCCGAAGGCGCCGTCCGCCTGACCGTCCCCGCGTCCGCCCTGGCCGCCGCGCTGGACGCGGTCCGCTTCGCCGCCGGGACCGATCCCGAACTGCCCGTGCTGGGCGGTGTCCTGTTCGACGTCGAGGACGGGACGCTCCAGGTCGTCGCCACCGACCGGTACCGGATGGCGGTCGCGCGGACCGGCGTCACCGGTCACGGCGGTCCCCGCAGGCAGGTCCTCGTGCCGTCGCCGCTCGCCGACGCCATGCGGGCACTGCTGGCCGGCGGTGACGCGCCGGTGGAGTTCACGGTCGAGGGCGACCGCGTGACCCTGGCGGCCGGGGACCGTCAGGCGGCCGGTCGCTGCCTCGACCACGACTTCCCCGACTACCGCCGCATCGTGCGCCTGCCGGAGGGGCGCCGTGTCCCCGTCGAGGTCCCGGCGCTGCGTACCGTGCTGGAGACCGGTCCGGTCCGCGCCGGCGAAGTGCGGGAGCAGGACGGGAAGTCCCCGGAGATCAGCGTGCTCACGGTGGCGGCCGACGGCACGGTGGGCGTGTGCGGGGACGGCGACGAGGGCCCGGACGACGTCGCCGTCAACCGCGAGTACCTGCTCCAGGCCCTCGCCGCCGGGGCCCCGGACCGGCTGGTCCTGGAGTTCGGCGCCCCCACGGCCCCCCTGGCGATCCGCCGCCCGGACGACTCCGACGGCACGTTCTCGCTCCTGATGCCGGTGCGCCTGGACGCGTGACCCTGGCGGGCCCGTACCGGGCCTCCTGGTTGCCCCCGGCCGTGCCGGGGGCAACCAGGGCGCGAAGTGCGAGGGGACCCGTCCCTTACACGGACTGGTCAAGCAGCAGCCACGGCACACATTCTGGCCGTCCACCCGTTCGGGATCGGCAGAATTCCTCCAGAGCTGCGCGGACTTGCGCCACTGGGATCGCTGCTTCCCGTGGGTAATAACGTGGATCACCGGGGTCCGCGATCAACCCGGGTTCGAATGAGGGCGGGTTGGGGTTTCCTGACGTCCATACGAAACGGGTTACGTCGTCCTCAGGCGCCCCCTCAGGAACCCTACGGGTCCACCATTTCAGTGCACCGTAACCATGCTTGATGTTCACTGAGACATACAGAAAGTTGCCGGACCATCTCTCATCTGTCTCTTCGGGGTATCGTCCCTCGACGATGCTGATCACAGCCCTCTCGGGTATGACCTCGAAGCCGTCCGAGGTTACGCCTCCCTGCAGAAGATCGTTCATGACGTGGTCGATCAGGTCATCCACTTCCCGCTCGGTACGCGCATAGATTTCGCCCGCATTGAACTCACCAAGGACAATCACCCGTCCCCACCTCTTTTCACCACACCTTCCAGCGGTAATGGATCGAGCAATCCCGGAACGTGTACCCAGATCATCTGGTCCTCCCAGAGGATGGCAGGAACCGCCTGCTTGCAGCCCTTCGCGTTACGGTTTGCCACCTTTGGACACACATAGCCGGCATTGATGACGATGTGCAGCTCCACACCCTCCCCCATCTTGTTCCGCATCTTCCATTCGAGCTTCACCGGTGCCCCCACCGAGACTGGGACGGCGCCCTGCATTAGCGGCGGCACACATGCGAAGCCCTCTGCCCGGCCGCCTCCGGCGTCGGACAGGGGGCTTCGCGGTTTCGCAGCGCGGGTGACGCCTTTGCCGCAGACGCGAACATCCACCGGAACACGTCCCCTTGGCCCCGCGGGGCCGCTCACCCGATCCCCGCACATCCCCGCACCGTGTGCGCGTATGCGAAATCGCAACCGTCGATCCGGCCTCCTGTGCAACCCGGCGGTGCCGCGGCGTAGTAGTGAGAGGCGAGCGATCTGCGCCTCCGTCGGCCGAGGCCGTACGCACGAGGTTCGTCAACCAGCGAGGAGCGTCACGTTGTCCGGATTCAAAGGTGTCCCCATGGCTGCTGCACTGCTGGGCGGGGTCCTGTTGCTGACGGGGTGCACCGGTTCCTCCGGCTCCGACTCCGCTGCCCGTACGGCCACTTCGCCCGCGCCGAGCACGTCGGCCCCGGCGGAGGCGTCCGCGAGCACGTCGGCGAACGCATCCGCGAGTGCGTCGGCGAGCGGCTCCCCCTCAACGTCGCCCTCCCGTTCCGTCCCGTCGGCCACCCCGACGTCCTCGTCCCCTTCCACCGCCGGCGCGCGGAAGGCGCCCGCCTCCGTCCCCGGCTGCCGCAACCTGGCCGCCGGCGGGGAGGTCAAGGCCGCGGTGACGCGGGCGTACCAGCGGGGCTTCCCGCGCTTCGCGCACATCGAGCCGGAGCCGCAGCGGTTCTTCTACGGCCAGTGCGGCACCGTCCGCTACGCGGCCACGCAGTTCCAGCCCACCCGGGGCGCGACCGAGGGCGAGCTGGTGGGCCTGCAGGACGAGGGCAGCGCGATGAAGTACTTCCGCGCCGCCTCCGGGGGCGACTGGAGTTACGTCGCCACCGACGGCTTCCCCCCGAGCGAGGGCGGTTGCCGCGCCATCCCGCAGATCCCCCGCGCCTTGGCCACGGCCTGGCGGAACTGCGCCGTCGCGCACTGACGCGCGCCCACCGGGCGGGGCGGCCGCGAGGACACCGCCCCGCCCGCCCCCGGGCGGCCCGACAGGAACGTCACCGGTACGGCGCAACCCGCCGGCGCCTCCGGCAGGCGAGGTCACCGCAGGTCACGACCGGCTTCGCCCGTCGCACCCGGGCCGACGGCACGTCGTCCCGCCATCGCCCCGAATGCCACGAATGGGTAGATTTCCAAGGACCGCCCTGAGGCGTGGGCGGACAGGACTTCGGCCCGCTGGAGGCCGCCGAGGAACGGGGAACCGACGATGGCCACCGACTCACCCGTGCAGCTCGGCATGATCGGCCTCGGCCGCATGGGCGCCAACCTCGTGCGCCGGCTGATGCGCGACGGCCATCCCTGCGTCGTCCACGACCTCAACCGCGACGCCATGCTGGAGCTGGAGAAGGAGGGGGCCACGGCCGCAGCCTCCCTCGAGGACTTCGTGGCGAAGCTGGCACCCCCGCGGAACGTGTGGCTGATGGTCCCCGCGGGGGTCGTGCAGTCGACGCTCGACGAACTGACCGCCCTGCTGGAGGCCGACGACACCGTCATCGACGGCGGCAACTCCTACTACCGCGACGACATGGCCCGCGCCCGGCAGCTCGCCGGCCGGGGGATCCACTACGTCGACTGCGGGACGTCCGGCGGCGTCTGGGGGCTGGACCGCGGCTACTGCCTGATGATCGGCGGCGAGGACGAGCCGGTGGCGCGGCTGGACCCCGTCTTCCGCACCATCGCCCCCGGCCGCGGGAACGCCGAGCCCACGCCCGGCAGGACCCGGACCGACGGCACGGCGCCGGAGGGCTACCTGCACTGCGGTCCCAGCGGCGCCGGCCACTTCGTGAAGATGGTCCACAACGGGGTGGAGTACGGGATGATGGCCGCCATCGCCGAGGGCCTCAGCATCATCCGGCACGCGGACGCGGGGCTCGGCCGCAGGACGGTCGACGCCGAGACCGCGCCGCTGCGCGAACCCGAGGCGTACCAGTACGAGATCGACGTGGCCGAGGTCGCCGAGGTGTGGCGGCGCGGCTCCGTGATCGGCTCCTGGCTGGTCGACCTCGTCGCCGACGCGCTCGCCCGCTCACCGCAGTTGGACCAGTTCACCGGCCGGGTCTCGGACTCCGGGGAGGGCCGCTGGACGGTCCAGGCGGCGATCGACGAGAGCGTGCCCGCGCCCGTCATCAGCGCCTCGCTCGCCGAGCGGTACGCCTCACGCGGCCTCGGCGAGTTCGGCGACAAGGTGCTGTCCGCGATGCGTGGCGAGTTCGGCGGCCACGCCGAGAAGACCGGGTGAGGCCGCCATGTCCCACTCCCCCTCCTCCACCTCGCCCGCTCACGGCCCGGTCCCCGAGGACCACGTGGTCGTCCTGTTCGGCGCGACCGGCGACCTCGCCCGCCGCAAACTGCTGCCCGGGCTGTTCCACCTCGCCAAGGCGGGACTGCTGCCGGCCCGCTACCGGATCGTCGGCTCGGCACCGGCCCAGAGCACGCTGAGCGACGAGGAGTTCCGCAAGCACGCACGGGACGCGGTCGCCGAGTTCGGCCGGTCGAAGCCCCAGGGCCGGGCGTGGGAGGAGTTCGAGGCCGCGCTGTCGTTCGGCGCGTGCGACCCCGGCGCCGCCGGGCCGCTGATCGCTGCCGTGCAGGAGGCCGAGCAGGCCATCGGGGGCAGCCCGCGGCGCCTGTTCCACCTGGCGGTGCCACCGAGCGCCTTCACCTCCGTGGTGGAGACGCTCGGGGCGAGCGGCCTGGCCGAGAACGCCCGGGTGATCGTGGAGAAGCCCTTCGGCACCGACCTCGCCTCCGCCCGCGCGCTCAACGCGTCGATCCACGCCGTCTTCGACGAGTCCCGGGTCTTCCGCATCGACCACTTCCTCGGCAAGGAGTCGGTCGACAACATCCTCGCCCTCCGCTTCGCCAACGGCCTCTTCGAGCCGGTCTGGAACCGCGACCACATCAGCCACGTGCAGATCGACGTGCCGGAGAGCATCAGCATCGAGGGCCGCGCCCAGTTCTTCGAGGGCACCGGCACGTTCCGGGACATGATCGTCACGCACCTCTTCCAGCTGCTGGGATTCATCGCCATGGAACCGCCCACGGCGCTGCAGGCGCAGTCCCTGCGGGACGAGAAGGAGAAGGTCTTCGAGTCGCTGCAGCACGTGGACCCGGCCCATGTCGTCCGCGGGCAGTACGAGGGGTACCGGTCCGAGCCGGGCGTGGACCCGGGGTCGGACACCGAGACGTTCGTCGCCCTGCGCGTGGGCATCGACAACTGGCGCTGGGCGGGGGTGCCGTTCTACCTGCGCTCGGGCAAGTCGCTGGCCGAGGCGCGGCACGTCGTGACGCTCGGCTTCCGGGAGCCGGCCCTGCGCATGTTCCCGCTGGCCGCGCGCGGCCACGCCGGGGCCCGCAGCAACGCGCTGGTGATCGACTTCGACGACCCTGGCCGGATCACGGCCTCGTTCCTGGTGAAGGACCCGGGCCCGGCCATGCGTCTGAGCCGGGCGGAGATGGTCTTCAGCTACGCGGAGTCCTTCAACTCCCTGCACGCGCTGGAGGGCTACGAGCGCCTGCTGCTGGACGCGATGCTGGGCGACCAGTCGCTGTTCACGCGCTCGGACGGCATCGAGCGCCTGTGGGAGGCGTCGACGCCCCTGCTGGAGGACCCGCCGCCGGTCGAACCGTACGCGCCCGGGTCCTGGGGCCCGGACAGCGTCCGCCGGCTGATCGCGCCGTACCACTGGAGCCTGCCGCACCGGAAGTGAGCGCTCCGCGGGGGCCGGCCCCGGCGCATCGTCACAGCGGGCATAACGGGCGTGACACGAGGGGGTGCCGGCGGCGCGGGCCACCGGCACCTCCGTCAGTCCGCCAGGGGAGCGGTCAGGTTCCCGATCCGTGTGACCGCCCAGCGCACCATGATCCCCGTCACCATGGCGCTCGCCACGACAGCGGTGACGATCGAAGCGGCCGAGCCGGAATGCAGCGCGGTCAGGAACGGGACGACCAGTGTGACCACCGCCGCCAGCGTCCCGGCGCCGTACCAGCCCAGGAACAGCACCGGGCCCATGCTGCCTGTGGGCGACTGGGCCGACGACATCAGCAGATGGTGCTTGGTCGCACCCCGGCAGGCGTTGACCAGGGAAGCGCCCACCAGCGGCGGCACCAGGGCCGGCGCCAGCAACGCGCGGGCCCCCGCGCCCTCCCCGGCCAGCACCCCCGCCGCGACCAGCGCGCCCACCAGCCCCAGCACGACGGGCACCGCCGTGTGCCGCAGCATCAGGTCCCGGTACGGGTACGGCGCCCACGAAGCGCGCCTGGTGTCGTCGGTCTCCACCCGGGCCGACTCCATCAGCTGGGTCAGCGACCAGTAGCCGAAGACCAGTGACGCGAGCGCCGCGGCCACGCCCGTCCCGCCGTGCGCCGAGGCCGCCAGCACCGCGCCCAGCACCGCCAGGACCCCCAGCACCACGGCCCGGCCCAGCCGGCCCGGAGTCCGCAGCAGCGCGAGCGTGTCCCGCCACGGCACCGCCAGCTGCGCCCGGCGGGGCGCCGGCAGCCGCCAGCGTGCCGACCCGCTCGCGCCGGTGACCCCGGCGACCGCCTGCCGCGCCGTACGGAACTCCACCGTGCGCAGCGCGGCCATCACCCCGGTCGCGGTGCGCGAACGGCGTCGTACCGCGGACAGCGCCAGCGACCCGGCGGAGCGGTGTGCCGCGACCAGCGCGCCGGCCACCACCACCGCCAGCAGGCCGCCCGCGGCCCAGCCACCCGGCAGCGCGGCCGGCGTGGGGGCCAGCGCGGCCAGCCCGGCCCAGCCCCAGGGCCCGGACCACAGCTCCACCCGTTCCAGTCCCGGCAGCCGGTGACCATTGACCGCCAGCACGGTCTGCGCCGTCAGCGCCAGGACGGCCATGCCGACGTACGGAGTGGCCAGCCGGGCCCAGCGGGCCACCCGCTCGCTGCCCTCCACGGCGGTGGCCAGCGCGGTCGCAAGCAGGGGCAGGCCGACGCCGCCCAGCAGGCACCAGCCGAACGCGGCGGGCAGCCCCACCCCGACCGTCAGGCCCAGCGCGACCATGCCGATCACCGAGACCAGCAGCCCGGCCCCACCGGCGATCGCGGCCGCCCCCCAGAACCACGGCCGCAGCACGCGGGCGGCGTCCACCGGCTGGGCCAGCAGCCAGTCCACGGTCTCGCGCGGCGGCACGACCGGGCCGCGCCACTGGGCGTCCCAGGCGGCGATCAGCAGCCATCCGAGCCCCAGCGCGCAGGACCCGGCCGGCAGCGCGGCCAGGATCGCCGGTCCGTGGCCGGAGTAGTCGGCGCCCATCGACTTCTCGAGGAACAGCCCCAGGCTCGGCAGCCCTCCCCACACCGCGAGGAGCAGCGCGACGCAGTACACGACGTAGCCGATCTGTCCGGCCCTCTTGCGGCGGTGCGGGGTGCGCAGGTCACGGACCAGCCGCAGCGTCTCGCGCGTCCAGTCGTCGTCCTCGTGGGACCAGGCCGCCGCGTGCTCGCCGGCCCCCTCGGTCTCCTCCGCGAGGGTGGTCACCGGGCACCGCCCGGGCTCTCGGCCAGCCAGGTCAGCCCGTCGGCCCCGGTGGCGAGCACCTCGTCCGGGCGGCCGTCGGCCACCACCTTGCCGTCGCTGAGGACCAGCACCCGGTCGGCGACCTCCCGGGCCAGCTCCCCGTGGTGAGTGACCAGCAGCACACCGACGCCGTCCGCGGTCTCCTTCTTGATCAGGTCCGCCAGCCGCCGCCGCGCGCCCGGGTCGAGTCGCTGTTCCGGCTCGTCGAGCAGCAGCAGGTCGCGCGGCCGGACCATCGCGGAGGCCAGCAGGAGGGACTGGAGCTGCCCGGAGGACAGTGCCCCGGGCAGCGCGTCGGCGTGGTCGGTCAGCATCCGCTCGGCCAGGACGTGGCTGATCCAGTCGCCGGCGTCCTCCACCCCGTGGGCCACCGCCACCAGCTGCAGGTGCTCGCGCACGGTGAGGTCGGGGTAACAGGCCGCGGTGTCGCCGACCACGGCCACCCGGGCCCGGACCGCGGGGTCGTTCTCGTTCATCGGCTTGCCGTCGAACGTCACCGTGCCGGTGCTCGGCCGGTCCCGGCCGGCCGCTATGCGCAGCAGGGTCGACTTGCCCGAGCCGTTGTGGCCGAGGAGCGCCACGCACTTCCCGGACCGCAGTCGCAGGTTCATCGTGGCCAGCGCGGTGCGCTTGCCGTAGACCCGGCTGACGCCGCTGAGTTCGAGCAATGGTGGTGCACCCATGTCGCCGGGCCTCTCGTCTACCGCGAACGCTGTCCCCGCTTCGGCCTCGGGACGACGGGCCGGAGCGGCCCGGCCATTCTCCACGTTCGGCCTGAGAGGCGAACCACCGGCGCCGGGTGTCCTTGGTCCCATCCGCGTGCGGGGCGCCGGCGGGTCCGGCCCTGTGCATGATGCCGCCGGCAGCGGGTGGTGGCGCCGCAGGTGATTGGCGATGCACGTCCATGCGGTCCACGTGCCGTGTCTCGGGCCGGTGGGTGCCGGGCGTTCTCACGTCCGCCCCGGGGCACGTCATCCGACCACGGCGTCCTCGGTCTCCCAGCGCAGCAGGTCGCCCGGCTGGCACTCGAGCACCTCGCAGAGCGCGGCGAGCGTCGCGAAGCGCACCGCCTTGGCGCGGCCGTTCTTGAGTACGGCAAGGTTGGCGGGCGTGATCCCGACGCGGTCCGCAAGTTCGCCCACGGGCATCTTCCGCCTGGCCGGCATCACGTCGATGTCGACAGCGATCGGCATCAGATCACCTCGCCCAGCTCGGCCTGCATCTGCGCCGCTTCGACGTCGCGCGCGACGGCCTGGGCGAGCAGCATCCGCAGCACCAGGGCAGCCGCCACGATCGCGCCGATCACGGCGTCCACGTACCGGAAGGCGGCATGGGAGAACACGGTACCGCGTCGCACCATCGTCACCAGCCGCCATACGCAGACCAGGGCGACCTGGACCGTCACCATGCCCAGGATCGTGATCACGCGAAGCGAGGTCAGCGGCACCGACCCGCCCTCCGGGTCACCCTGGCGGGACGCCCTCGCCCCCCCCTCCTGCGGACTGACGATTACGCGAACCGTCTCCATCTTGACGAAGTTGCACAAATCGGACGCCACCCGACTGCACCGAAGCACTGCGCAGCCGTCACGTCCGTGCCCGGCCCGGCCGTATGCCGCACACGCCAAGAAGTAGGCGCCGTCGCCCGCCCCTGGCGAACCGCAGTCAGTGATGATGGGCGATTCCTCAACGCAGGCGATCCAGAATGTATTGCCGCAGGGAAGCGGTTGCCCTGCTCTCCGTGCGCGTGATCGACCACGCCAGAAGAATGGGACGGGACGCCGGCGGGCTACTGATCGGAATCTCGATCGAGCCGCTCGCGTCCGGCGCGGTGGCCAGGATGCAGACGCCGAATCCGGCCGCGGTCAGGCCGCGTAGGGTGGCGGTGTCGGTGCTCTCGAACACGATGTGCGGAGTGAACCCGGCAAGAGCGCAGAGCTGTTCGGTAGTGGCCCGCAAACCGTATCCGCGGGGCAGGGCAAGGAAGTTTTCCGAAGCGACGTCGGCAAGCGCCACCCGGCTGCGCGTGGCCAGAGGGTGCGCCGGGGGAACGACGAGCACAAGCTGCTCAGTGAGCAGCTTGGCGGCGGCGAACTCCGAGGAATCCGGTGCCGGCGAGGTCAGGCACAGATCGATATCGCCTTCGCGCAGTGCGTCGTGCAGAAACTCGGATCCTCCTTGATGCAGGGTGATCTTCACTTCAGGGTGGCTGCCGCGGTAAGCGCGCAAGATCTCAGGGACCAGACGAGATCCCAGACTGTTGAGGAATCCGAGAGCTACAGCACCTCCGTTGCCATCCAGGTTCTCGGAAAGATCCGCACTGGCCCGATCGAGACCCTCCGAGCATCGCAGCAGCGCTTGCTGGAGGGCTCGGCCGTGGCGGGTCAATCGGACATGCCGCCCGACGCGGGTGATCAGGGGGAGCCCGAGCCCGCGTTCCCATCGGACCAGCGCACGGCTGAGGCTGGACTGGGCAACCCCCAGCTCCGCTGCGGCATGTGTGAGGTTTTCGTGACGGGCGATCGCGAGGAATTGAACCAGCGGTGAGGCGAAGACGTCCGCCACATCGGGCTTCGCGGGACGGGGGTCGGTCACGAAGCCATTATGCGCGGGCGCATCGTCAGCCCGCAAAACCGCATTGGACGCATCGATGTGACGCTGTCAAGCTCGCAGTCGTGGTCACCCATGCGCAATGCGATCCCGAGTGTCCGGTGCGGACGGACGAACACAACTCGCGAACCCTGCCCGGCGGACGGCATCCCGCTGCCGCACAGGTGCGGGTCTCCTCGCGTCCGGTCGGCACCGATGCGGTGGCCCCCATGCCGGCTTCGCGGCCATGACATGGTGGCATGCGGTGATCATCTTGATCGCCGGAATCTGGGCCGGCGCCATCAATTCGGTGGTCGGTTCGGGCACCCTCGTGACCTTCCCGGTACTGGTGGCGCTCGGCTACCCGCCGCTGACCGCGACCACCTCGAACGCGATCGGGGTGGCGCCGGGTTCCGTCAGCGGCGCGATGGGATATCGCCACGAGCTGAGGGGGTTCGGGCCGCAGCTGGCCCGGCTCTCGGTCGCCTCGTTCTTCGGCGCGATATGCGGCACGGTCCTGCTGCTGTCACTGCCGCCGAACGCGTTCGAGTCGTTCCTGCCGCTGCTCGTCGGCCTCGCCGTAGCACTGGTGGCCGTCCAGCCCAAGGTCTCCGGGTGGATCGCGGAACGCCGCGCAGCCGATGGTGTCAAGGAAGCGGACCATCCCGGCATCACCCCGCTGCTGCTGTTCTTCACCTTTCTGATCGGTGTCTACGGCGGGTATTTCACCGCCGCGCAGGGCGTGTTGATGATGGGGGTGATGGGCATGATGCTGTCCGAACCTCTGCAGCGGCTCAACGGCGTGAGAAACGTCCTCTCCGCCCTGGTGAACGTCGTCGCCGGCACGATTTACGCCTTCGGGGCGCCGATCAACTGGTCTGTTGTCGCCCTCCTCGCGGTCGGCTCGACCCTCGGTGGGCAGGTCGGCGCCAAGATCGGACTCAAGCTGAAGCCCGCTGTGCTCCGCGGCGTGATTGTCGCGGTCGGTGTCGGCGCGATGGTCCATCTGGTGACGAAGTAGGGAAGCCCTCCGCCGCGTTCAGGACATGCCGTTTCGATACGCCGCACACGCCGGCCCGGGGACATGCCGGATGCGGGGCGAACGTTTCCTTCGTTCCGGGCGCCTTTGCCCAGCGGCCGCCGCGCTCCTCCACCGGGATCATCGCGCGTGGGGCCGTCCGGACGACTCTGGCGCCAGGTCGGCGAGCAGGGTGTCCAGCACCGCCTCCTCCTCCACGCGGACGCCGTGCTCGGCCAGGGCTTCGGCGAGTGACGGATCCCACGGGGAGGCCGCGGGAACGCCGGCCAGGGGGACCGCGCTGTCGCGGGCCGCGGCACGGTAGTCGACGGCCGTGTAGCGCCAGGGAGTCCAGGGGACACGGGCGAGCAAGGCGGCGGCGATGCGCAGTCCGCCCCAGTCGAAGTCACCGTGGTAGCGCAGGCTCGCACCCTGGTCCGCCAGCCGCCGCAGAAGCGTGAGGGCGGCGGCGGACGGCTGGCCCTGGAGGCACACCAGGGGTGGGCAGTGCGCACCGTACGCGTCGGCGGCGGCCGCCACGATCGCGGGGTTCTCGCAGACATGCACCGCCTCCCCCGGTGTCAGCAGCGGTGCACCCGCGGTGAGTTGGCGGAGGGTGAGTACGGCCGGTTCGCCGTTCGCGGTGAGCCAGTCCAGAGCGGGGGTGCCGCGCAGGCCGAGGGTGAGGACCGTGGAGGACAACTCGTCGCGCAGCAGTCCTGCCGAGGCCCATGCCTCGCGTCGCCACTCGGTCCCGTAGCCGTCGGGGAATCCGGTCAGCGCGCGGATTCCGGACAGGGTGAGGGTGGCCAGCGGTGTTCCGTCGTCGAGGGCGTGCGCGGAGCCGAGGACCCGGGCGGCGAAGGCGGGCAGCGAGACCTCGGGGTCCGCGGGGAGTTCGCTCAGGACCCTGACGGTGGCCGCCAGCAGGTCGCCGGCCGTCTCGGGTGTGCGGGCGAGGCGCCGTACGAGACCGTCTGCGCGCACTCGCGTCGCCCAGGCGGCGAGCCCGGGCAGCTGGTCCAGCCGCGCGTACGCCGCCTGCCACGCGCGGTCCTCGTCGGCGCGCGTATCGCGCAGGGGGACCACAGGTCCGGTGAGGGCCGTGACCGCGGCGGCGAGGCCGTCCGGGCTGATGCCGGAGCGGCGCAGCACGGCGTCAACGGAGTCCAGCCGGATCGTCAATGAGCGGCCGCCGCCGGGCGCCCGGCCCAGCAGGCTCTCGGCCGCCCGACGCTGGCTCTCGCTGGGTGCGCTGAGGGACACGCTGCCGGTGAGCGGTTCCTCGCGTTCCAGCCGGCGGCGGGCCCGTTCGACGAGCCAGGTGAGGTCGGGGCCGCCGAGCAGGCGCTTGAGGCGGACGGTGTCCACGCGCGCCGGTTCCGCCTGCAGGGCGTCGCTGGGGCGCCGCTGGGGAGGCGGTGTCGTGCGGCCTGCTTCCGGCTGCACGTTCACAGGCCCTTCTGCTCTTCGAACTCCTGCTCTCCAGAGGCATGTTCCATGTCCGGCCGCGCCGGGTCCACCGTCCGCGCCCTCGTCATGCCGTCCCACTCCCAGCGGGTGACGAGCACCGCGGCGACCTCGTCGATGCGCGAGAGCTGGGCGATGGCGATGCCGGGCACCTGCGGGTAGCAGGCCCATTCGCGTTCGCTGGTCATCACGACGTCCAGGTCGAAGGCGTGGAGCAGGCCCAGGCACTTGGCGCGGGAGTCGTCGTCGACGCCGGCGAACGCCTCGTCGAGGGTGACCAGGCGCGGGGCGTACGGGTTGCCGGCGGTGGCGTAGTGGGAGGAGGCCGCGGCGAACAGGGGGACGCAGACGGCGAGGACGCGCTCGCCGCCGGAGGCGGGGCCGGTGGCGGGGACCCATCGGCCCTGCTGGTGGCGTTCGATGCCGAACTCGTGCCAGGTGCGGTAGTCCAGGGCGGCGGTCAGGTGTTCCAGCCAGCTGCCGGAGGCGTCCTCGCTCTGCCGTGCGGTGATCTGCGCTTCGAGGAACTCGCCGACGGCGGCCCGGTCCTCGGGTGTCCAGGCGTCGGCCGACTGGCGCAGTCGGGCGCGGGCCTGGGCGAGTCCGGCGGGGGCTTTACGGGAGGGCCGCCAGACCAGGCGCAGTTTCATGCCGGTGGAAGTGGGCCGCTGCTCCAGTTCGTCGTTCATGGCGGCGACCTGGCGCTCGGCCGCGCCGATCAGTTCCTGGAGGGTGCCGGCGACCTCGGTGATGAGGTGGGTCTCCAGGATCTCGCGTTCGTGGGAGGACAGGATGCGGGTCAGTTCACCGACCTCGACGGAGAGGGCGTCGGCAAGTTCGGGGACGGCGCGGGCACGGCCCTGGTAGACGATGTCCACGACCATGCCGTCCTCGACCATGCGGGCGGCGGCGGAGTGTCCGTGCCGGGACAGGGCGTCCTGGAGGGTCTTCAGCTCTTCTCCGAGTCGCTTCTGCACGCGCTCCCAGGCGGCCTCGGAGTCGTCGGTGGCGGCGAGTTCCGCCTCGACGGCGCGGGCGAGTGCGATGGCGGCGGTGGCGCTCCAGGGCCCGGCGTCGTTCGGGGGCGCGTCGGTGCCGGGCAGCGCGACGGTGAGCAGTCCGGTGCCGGTGAACCGCTGGAGGGCGGCGATCGCGGTGGCGCGGGCGGCGACGGACTCGGCGATGTCCCGGTCCAGTTGCTCGATGCGTCCTCCTGCCTTGCCCCCGCGTTCGACCGCCTCGGTGTGGGCCTGCTGGGTGCTCTTGCGGCCCGCGGCGTTCGCGGCGAGGGCGGCGGCGGTCTCGGCGAGGCGGCGTTCCAGCTCGGCGACGGCCGCCCCGACGGTGGAGCGCAGGGTGGTGTGGCGTTCGTCGGCCGCTGCGGCGTCGTGTCCGGCCTCCTCGGCGCGCAGGGCGAGTTCTGCGGCGCGCTCGGCCGCCTGGGCGGCGTCGCCGCGTTCCTGTTCGACGGTGCGGGCGGCCTCGGTGCGTTCGCGCAGTGCGGGCCAGAGGGCTGCCAGGGCGACGTCGAGTGCGGACAGGGCCTGGCGTACGGCGGCGATTCCGGGGCGGTCGGTGGGCAGGCCGAGATCGGCGGTGGTCCGGGCGAGTTCGGTGATGGCCTGTTCTGCCCGCTCCGTCGCCTCGGTGAGGTCGGTGGCCCGCTCGTTCCTGCGTCGTGTGGCCCTGCCGGTCTGCTGGGCGGCGGATTCCAGCCGGGCGTGGGCCTGCCGCAGCGGCGCGTCGTCGGGTACGGCGGCGAGCTCGGCGTCGAGCGTGCCGCGGCGGGCCGCCACGGTCTGCGCCTCGGCGGCGGCCGCCGCCTCCTCACCGGCGAGACCGGCGAGTTCTGCTCGTAGTACGGCGATCCGGGCACGCCGGGCCTCTTCGCGGGCTCCCTCGCCGATGTATTCGGCGGCGGGCTTGGCCCAGCGGCCGGTGAGGGCGCCGGTCCGGAAGCGGCCGTCGGCGTGGACCCAGGTGTCGGTGTGCGGGGCGGTGTCGTGGGGCCCGTAGCCGATGGCGGCGAGCAGCCGGGCCACCGTCTCCTCCCCCACGGCGGCGGCTGCCGCGTCGCCTCCGTCGACGGCCGGTAGGAGCACTTCGGCAAGGGCGCCGGTGGGGACGGGGCCGCGCGGTGGGTCGAGCAGGACGTCGTGACCGTCCGTGCCCAGGGCTGTGCCGTCCGGGCGTACCCAGGCGTCCAGCAACCCGGATGCTTCCAGTGCCGCCTCGATGCCGGCGCGGTCGTGCCCGGGGACCGTTTCACGGAAGTCCACCAGCCGCCACAGGGGTGCGCCGGGCGCCCCGTCGCGTACACCCGGGGAGCGGGTGTACGGAGGCCGCGGGCCACGGCGGCCGCCGGACTCCAGGACGCCGAGTTCCGCTTCGGCGGTACGGCGCCTGCCGCTCAACTCGCTCCGCCGCTGCGTCACTTCGGCGGACCGGGCGGCCAGTTCTCCGGAGCGCCCGCGGTGGGCCAGGACCGCCGCTTCCCGGGCCGGGTACGGCCCGTTCAGATGCTCCGTCCACTCCTGGAGCTCGTCCAGCAGGCCGACGGGATCGGGGTACGCCAGTTCCGCCCATCCGGCGGCTCGCTCGCGTACGGCTCCGAGCAGGTCCCGGCCCGCTGCCTGGACGGCGCCGTGAGCGAGGGCGTGGTCCTCCTCGGTGTGGGCGAGGTCGGACTCGGCCTCGTCGAGACGGCGGGAGGCGGCCAGGCGGTCGGCCGCGGCACGGTCCGCCGCGTCGGCGAGTTCCTGCACGTGGTCGAGGGTCCGGCGCCTGCGGTCCGCCGCCGCCGCGACGGCTTCGCGGGCCGGTTCCCGGTCCTCGGGCAGTTCCACCCGGGCGTCCGCGGCAACGTCACGTACTCCGGCGAGCGCGTGCGCGGCCTGGTTACCGGCCGCGTCGAGCCGGTTCTCGGCGGCGGTCAGGCGGGCCCGCGCCCGCGCGAGCACCTGCTCGGCCTGCAGCCGGTCGCCCTCGGCGCGGTCGCGGGCGTCGGCGGTGTTCCGTGCGTGCCGGGCGGCCTGTTCCAGTTCGCGGGCGCTGCGCATCTCCGGGCCCTCGCGCAGGGCCGCGTCCTGGGCCTTGAGCCGGGCCTCGGCCTCTTCCAGTGCGGCAAGGCGCCCCTCGGCCTCGGCGCGCTCCTCGTCCGCCCTGGTCCTGTCGGTCCGTGCTTCGGACAGTTCTCGTTGCAGGGATTCGTACCGCGCGTGCTCGGTGCGCGGCAGGCGGGCCCGGCGGCGGGAGGCGATGCGGGCGTAGCGGCGGTAGTGGTCGAGGAAGGCGGAGGCCGCCTTCTCGGCCTCGGCGGCGGAGCGCAGCTCCTCCTTCTCCTCGTCCAGGGAGCGGAACGCCTCCGCGACGTCGGCGATGACGGCCTGGTCCATGGGCGGCAGGGCCTCGGTCAGCGCCTTGGACAGGGCGGCTTCGTTGGGACGCTTGGACAGCTGGGGCTGGCGGAGTTGGATGAGGAGGTCGACCAAGGCGGCGTAGCGCTGTTCGCCGAGGCCGAACAGGGCCTCGTCCACGGCCCTGCGGTAGGCGCCAGCCTGGTCGTAGACCATGCCGTGGCCGGTGACGGCCTCGGCGATCCGGTCGCGGGACAGGGGGGTTCCGGTGGCGTCGAGGAAGGCGAGCCCCTGTCCGGCGCGCTGGTCGGTGACGACGAACCAGTGGCGGACGATGCCGCGCCCGGAAACGGCCTTGAGGCCGCAGGCGAGGGTGCGGAAGTGCTCCTCGCCGGTGGTCTCGTCGCGCCGTCCGAACTCGATCCAGGTGTAGCCCAGGCGCTCGGGGTGCGGGTGCTCGCCGCCGAGCAGCAGGTTCCACTCCATGCGCTTGCCGGGGTCGGCGTCGGGTTCGACACGGCGCGCGGACAGGTCGCCGTCGAGGAGGAAGGGCAGGGTGAGGGCGAGGACCTTGGACTTGCCGGTGCCGTTGTTGCCGCGCAGCAGCAGGCGGCCGTCCTTGAAGTGGAACTCCTCGGTGTCGTAGACGAAGAGGTCCACCAGTCCCGTGCGCAGCGGCTGCCAGCGGGACCGGCCGGGGCGGGGTAGACCGGGCCCGGCGCCGACGGCGGCCGGCGACGGATGGCGGGGGGCGGGGAGAGCGGCGGTCATCGCTGCATGGTCCTTGGCTGGGTGGTGCTGGGCTGGGTGGTTCTGGGCTGGGCGGTCCTTGGCCGGGCCGTCTTTCCGGGTTCGAGCACGACGGTCTCGCCGACGGCATAGCGCGCGAGGGCGGGGCGCGACCCCGTCCGGGGTGCGGACGGCGAGGGAGAGGGCGGTGAGTTTGGTGACGGCCTGCTCGACGAGTTCGCCTTCTGCGCCCGGCTCACGGGCGGTCCTGGCCCAGAACCCGCCGTGCTCGTCGGCGAGTTCGCGCACTTTTCGCTTCAGCTCCTCGGTGGTGACCGGCCCCTGCCGGGCGGCGAGGTGTTCGGCGAGGAGGAGGGTGACGTGGCCGTGTGTGCCCTGTTCGGGCATGCGGACGTCGGTGAGGTCGTCGTCGGGGTCGATCATGGCGATGCCTTCGGCCCGGACTTCGGGGACGAGGCCGGTGAGTTCGGTGATGCGGGCGGTGAGGAAGCCGCGCTGGCGGGTGAGGTAGGCGAGTTCGGTGTCGGTGAGGGTGTCGTAGTAGAGGACGGGGTCGTCCAGCAGGCGGCGGGTGAGGGAGCGGCGCAGGGCGCGGAAGCGCAGTTCGTCGCTGTCGAGCGCGGTCTCGGCGGTCAGCGCGGCGAGCCGCTGCTCGAAGCCGTGCTCCTGGATCAGGGACGGGCCGTGCCGGGCGGCGAGCAGCCCGGCCAGCACGCGCCGCTCGACGTCGTAGAGCGCGTCGCCCGCTCCGCTGACGTACGCGTCCTCGTCGCCCGCGACCCGGCGCAGCACGCCGAGGGCGAGCAGCAGCCGGACGACGGCGGCGAGGTCGAGGCGTTCGTCGCGCCGGTCGAGGGTGAACTCGATTCCAGCGGACACCAGTTGGGGGTCGGCGGCGTCCAGGACGACCTGTTCGGCGAGGCGGCCGAGCGCGATCTGCTTCTCGCCGCGCTCCAGCGCCGCGAGCGCCAGGCACAGCAGGACGTAGCGGCGGCGGGTGAAGGGGGCGCCGGCGCGGCTGGCCTCACGTGCGGGGTGGGTGGGGTCGGTGAGGGCACCGGGGGCTTTGCGCAGCCGGGCGGCCTCCGCGTCGACGACGAGGGCCCAGCCCGTGTTGCGCTCGAACCAGTCCCGCAGTTCGGACGCGTGCTGCCGGACCAGCCGGAAGGCGTCGGCGTGCGGTCCGTGGGCGAGGAGCAGCGGGTGGGCGAGCAGGGCGCGGGCGGCCTTGCGGAGTTCGGCGGCGCGCTGCCCGTCCAGGACCTCGGCGAGAGGGGTGCTCACGGCGCCTCCTGGGTGAGGTCGACGATGTGGATCAGGTGGTCGGGGCCGCGGAAGACCCCGCCGGGGGTGCGGATCTCGGCGGTCGTGCCGTCGCCGAGGGCGCTGAGGCGGATCTCCATCGAACCGTCGTTGCTGGTCGCGGTGGTGTGGGTCATGCCGGGCCGCCAGGTGGCGAGGGCGTCGCCGAGCAGTTGGAGGAAGAGGCCGAAGGCGAGGGGGTCGAGTTCGCCGAGCGCGGAGAGCCGGGTGGTGCCGTCGGTGGTGAGCCGGGCGCGGGCCGCGGCGGTCTCGGCGGTCTGCTTGGCCGCGATCTCCGCGAGGCGGCGCCGGGCCTGGGAACGGTCCTCGACCTTGCGGGGCTTGCCGCGCCGCTCGTAGCTGCCGGTACGGCGCAGCTGGGGGCTGATCCGCAGGGGCTCGGCCTCGGCCCAGGGGGTGGCGGCGGGCAGCGGGCGGGCGGTGCGGGCGGCGAGGGTGTCGGCGTCGACGGTGAGATGGCGGGCGGGATAGAGGCCGAAGGCGGAGCGCCACAGCCGGTGCCGGGCGTCGTCGTCGGGGGCCTGCGCGAACCAGCGGGCGAGGGCGCGGAAGTCCGCGGAGCGGTCGGAGCGTCCGGCGCGCCGTTCGTTCAGCGCGCGGACGACGGCCAGCAGTTGGGGAATCGCCCCGAGTGCCCGCCCGCGCAGCAGCCGGGCCTGCGAGTCGCGTCCGTCGCGGCTGATGAACCACGCGCCGAGTCCGCTCCACCGCGCCCGCCAGCGCTCGTACGCCTCGTGCTGGGCGCTCTCGGCGGCGTCCGGGGAGGCGTCGGCGGCCTCGCGGGCGGCGGCGGTGACCAGGAGGGTGTCGATGCGGTCCTCGAGTTCGAGGATGAGCTGGGCGATGCGGCCGCCGAGCGTGATCAGGTCCTGGATGAACCGCTCCAGGTACTGGATGAGCTGGTCCTTGTAGGCGAGGAACGCCTCCTGCGAGACGTCGTGCAGGTCGATGGTGCGCTGCAGCGAGCCCATGAAGGCGCGGGCGTTGTCGGCGAGCGCAGCGAATCGGCTGGCGAGCCCGTCAAGGGCGAGGTGCGTCTTGGCGGGGTCGGGGGTCTCCTCGGCGGCGAGCACGAGCAGGGCCCGCAGCTGGGTGACGATGTCGTGCAGGGCCACGGCCTGCAGTGAGCCGCGCCGCCCGAGCGCCTGGTCGTACGCGGCCAGGACCTCCTCCGCGGCTTCGCCGGCCTGGGTGAGCTGGTACACGTACCGCTTGCGGTAGAAGTCCTCGACCGCGGTGACGCGGGCGGTGTCCGGGTCGGCGCGCAGATTGCCCCACGCCGACTGGCTCAGACTGTCCAGCGCCTTCGCCACGGTCTCCGCCTCGGCGGGCCGCACGCCGACGGGCAGCGCCGCGTGCACGTCCTCGGGGCGGAGGTGGACCGCGTACCGCTCCTTGGCCTGCAGGAACACCCGCATGATCTCCCGGTAGAGGGCGGCGGTGGGGGTGCCGAGGTGCGCGAAGGGGCCGTAGGCGGGGGTTGGGTGTGGCTGGGGCGGCGGCGAATGGGTCATCGCAGGTCATTGTGGCCGAGGGACGTTCGGGAGTGCGCACGTTGACCGGGATTGATCAGCTCGGGACCAGCCTGCCCCTGTCGAGCGTCGGTATGCGTGGGCCCTGCCGCCGTTGCCGCTCGAAGGGCGGCGGCAGTCCGGTCCTCGGGACGGGGTCGGAACCCTGGCCGAAGGACCAATCGCTTGCCATGATCCGGTCATGAGTGACAGTGAGAACGCCGTCTACGAAGCACGCCACGGATTCGACCGCCGAACCTCGGGGGTCCTGGCCGTGGCGGTGCTGTTCAGCGCGGTGCTGCTGATGCCCGGGACCGGCACTCCCCTGGTCCTGCGCATCGCCGGCACGGTCCTGTTCGCGGGAGGAGGTCTCGTAATGGCCGCGGGCGCACTGACGCGCAAAGTGGCGTTCCGCGTCGACGGAACGGGCGTACTTCTCGGCGGATCCCCCCTCCGCTACCGGTCCACCACCGTCCACATCCCGTGGGAGGACATCACGCAGGTGGTCCTGTGGCGGCAGCGCGTGCCGAACGCCTCGATCCCGTGGGTGGGCGTCTCCCGCCGGGAGGGCGCACCGCCGCTGCCCGGACCCGGTCAGGGTTCCACCGCCCGGGCTCTGGGCGGAGCGCTGGTGCCCGTACCGGTCGAGGTGCTTCTGACGTCGCGTGCGGTCAGCGGCTGGCGGCTCGACAAGCGGCGCCTCACGGAGGCTGTCGCGCACTTCGCGCCAGGGGTGCCGATTCGCGACGGCCATTGAGTCAACGACTGTTTCCGGGCGGTGCTCGGGCCTCATGGGCGAGTTCCCGCGCACCGATGGCCGCCGCGGTCCTGGTGGCGGCGGTCTCATTGCCCGGGCCCGCGAGCGGGGCGCCGTCACGCAACGCCGGGTGGCCGTCGACGTGCCGACCTGCGGACGGGGGTGGCGTAACAAGGAGGTCGCCGGTCCTCCGACGGCACCCTCGCGCCTACCCGCTCAGTCGCAGACGGCGTCCGTCCGGCTGCCCGCCGGGGTCAGGGCCTTCTCCCCCGCCGTGAGGCCGCGTCCCGCCACCGCGCACAGCTTCTCCAACCAGCGCTCGGGATCGAGTGCGAGGACGAAGCCGTCGGAGCCGTCGACCAGGCCCATGGACGCGCCGTCCTCGGTGAGGTCGGCGGTCGCGCCGTACCCGGGTGTGAAGTGGTAGCGCTCGGTGCCGCTGCCCAGGTCCCAGGTCGTGTACTCGTTCAGCGTGCTCTGGGTGCTCAGGGTGGACTCCGAGGAGAAGGCACCGAGCCATTGGACACCCCGGTACGTCAGCGGCTCGCGCCACTTCTGCTTGCCTTTCCGGTCCATGTCCCACACCCGTACGGCGCCGTCGTAGGTCAGCACCGCCAGGAGCCGTCCGGTCGGGTCGAAGGCCACCTGCTTGACGACGGCCGCCTCCTCGATGTCGATCGACTCGATCTCGCGGCCCTCCTCGAAGTCCCAGATCACGATGTCGATGTCCCCGGAGGGTGTGCGCACCGCCGCCTGCCCGTGTCCCGGGCGGGCCACCGCCCAGGTGCCGGCGGCCGCGATGGACACCTCGACCGGCTCCTGGGCCCTGGGCCGGTAGGGCGTGCCCACCGCCCGGCCGCGCGCCAGGTCCCAGCGCACGACGTACGAAAGGGCCGAGATCACCACATGGTCCGGGTCGTCGAAGGTCAGGGTGATCCAAGCCGGTGTGCGCCCGGAGCGCGGGTCCGGGCTCGTGGGGTCGATGCCGGGCGGTCGCGGCAGATCGATCGGGTCCTGTTCTTTCAGTGTGTTCCCGCGGACCTCCCAGACCAGGACCGTGCGGCCGTCGGCCGCCGGCGTGAGGACTCGTGTGCCGTCGGGGCTGAACGTGCCGTACAGGGCGGCCAGCGGACGGGACGGCCGCACCGCCGCCAGCGCGCGGTGCGTCCGCAGGTCCCAAAGGCGCAGCCCGTTTCCGTCGGCGTCGACGCTGACGACGCGGTCGTGGTCGGCGTCCACGGTCCTGATCCGGGCGGTGAGCATCGCGCTGTCGAACGCGGACGGCACCGGAACTCGCGCCACCATCACCGTCGCCCCGATACCGACCGCGGCCCTGAGCTTGCCGGGCGGTCCGGTGAGCGCCACGGCGAGCGGCTGGGAGCTGCCGGTGAAGGAATCGTCCTCTTGCGCGGGCGCGGGCAGGTCGAGGGTCGCGGGGCGCCCTTGCGCCAGGTCGAGGACGAGGAAGCGGAACCTGCCGAGAGTGGCGCTGTAACGCTGCACCGGGTTGAGGAAGAAGCGGCCGGTCCGGTCCAGGCGCGGCGTGTACAGCGGGCAGACGAGGCCCAGTTGTCGCGTGCTGTACTGGTGGCGGACCTTCGGCGTACCGGTGAGGTCCCAGGACTGCAGGATCCCGTCGGGGGTGCACCGCACGAGCGTCCGGCCGTCGCCGCTGACCGTGACGGTGCCGGTCAGGTCCGTTCCCCAGGTCTCCGCGTCCAGGCGGCCGGTGCCGAGGTTCCACCGGACCAGGCGGCCCTGGGCTCCTTCGGCCGCACCTTCCTGGGTGATCCGGCCGATCACGGTCCCCTCCGGGCCGAACCACGCCTGGTCGGTCTGCCAGCCCTTCGGCGGGCGCAGTGTCTTGCCCACACGCCGGCCGCTCTCGGACTCCCAGACGAGGACGCCTTCGCCGGGCTGGGCGGCGAGCACCGTGCCCCCTGTGGCGTCGAAGCGGAGATCGGTGGCGGCGCGGGCGTTGGCCCGTACGGCGTCGCCGTCCCGCAGGACGACCGTGCGCCACTCGTCGCCTGCGTCCGGTCCGATTCCCAGGGACACCTTCCCGCTGACGGACGCCCGCGCGGAGATCCGCCCGTCGGGCGAGAGCGCGACGATCTTCGATCCCGTCGGCAGGCCCCGATCGCGTACCTCGTCCGTGCCGAGCGTCAGGCCGACGGCGTCACCGGAGGTCATGCCCACGTTGATCCGCCGGCCGTCCTCGCTCATCGCGACGTCGCGGACCGGGGCGTGGTCGTCCCACACCACGCGCTCCACGTGGCGGAGCCGTAGATACTGCCTGATCAGCGCGGTGCGCGCCGCCGGATCCTGAGCCGTCCGGTACGCCGCCGCCGAGAACAGGGCAGACGTCGCCACCGACACGTCGTCGAGCTGCTCGGCCTTCACGGCCAGTTGCTCGGACGCCGACCGCCGAAGCTGTCCGTCGAGCTGTGCGTTGCGCCGAAGGAAGAGCCCGGAGGCGACCAGCGCGAGCACCGTCAGAAGAGCGAGCCCGCCGATGAACCAGCGCTTCTGCCGTTGTCGCCGCCGCGCGAGTTCCTCCCGTGCCGAACGTCGATCAACGGAGCGCTCGATGAACCGGCGTTCCGCGTCGGTCAGTGCGGGACCGCGCTGCGCCACCCACTGCTCCGCCTCCGCCAGCGGCTCGTCCTCCAGCAGCTGTGCGCGCTCCACGTCGTGCCGCAGCTCCGCCCGCCAGGCCAGGAACCTGCGTTCTTCGCGCACCCGTTCCTCGAGCCTCTTCCAGGCGCCGATCAGCGCCTCGTGGGCGAGTTCGGCGGTGACCGCCTCACCGCCTCCGCCGCGCAGGACGAGGAGGCGCCGCTGGGCGAGCGCGGTCGCGATCCGCCAGCGCTCCTCGCCCGCGTCCTCCTGCCTCAGGGCGTTGCGTATCGGGGCGTCGCCGCCCGGCAGGAAGCGGACGAGATCGGTGAGCAGCCGCATGGCCTCGGCCTCGTCCGCCTCGCGGACGCAGCTGCGCCAGGCGGTCTCGGCGTACTTCCCCAAGGCGCCTCGCACACCTCCCACTTCGCGGTAGGTGTCGAACCTGAGCCGGCCGCCAGCCTGTCCATCCCACAGCTGTGCCATGACGAACCCCAGCAGCGGCAGCGCGCCGGGGCCGTCCCCCGCGTCCTCCAGCATGCGCTCCACGAGCCCGTCGTCGTAGGTGACGGACGGTGTCAGCTCGAGGGGGCCGAGGATCACCTGCGCCAGCTGGTCGCGGGACATGGGGGCGAGCGGATACACGCTGCCGCTGCCGAGTGCCGGGCCGAGGCGCGGATGGCTGAGGGCGGCGTCCATGAAGTCGGACCTGAGCGTGATCAGCACCCGCAGGCCGTCGGACCGGCGCTCGGGGAACAGCAGCCGCACGGCCTCCCCGACCGCTTCGTCCGGTTCCGCGAGGAGTTCCTCGCCCTGGTCGAGCACGACGAGCAGCCGTTGCTCCGCTTTCCCGCTGGTGGTGCGCAGGACGTCGATGAGTGCGCGGTCCGCGAGGAGGTCCTCCACCGCCCGGACCTCCCGCGCTCTGGCGGCGCCGATCAGGGCGGGATGGACGACGGTCACGAGTTCGGAGGCGAGCGCCGCTCGCAGGGAGGAGTCCTCACCGGCGCGGACCACGACGACGGCGTGGCCCCGCTCCCGCATCCGCGGGACCACGCCCGCGCGTGCCAGGGAGGACTTGCCGCAGCCGGAGGGGCCGACGAGGGTGACGCACGGGTCGGGCCCGGTGAGGAGCGCGGTGACCTTGGCGATGTCGCTCCGGCGGCCGAAGTGGACGTCCGAGTCGGCCTCCTGGAAGGTCGACAGGCCGCGGTAGGGGGTGGCGGGGCGCACCACGGGCGCCAGGTCGGGCAGTTCGCCGACGAGGGTGCGGGTGGGTATCAGGAAGCTCTGCTGCACCCCGCCGGGCTGGACCACGACGACCATCCCCGCGACGGCGCGCAGTTGTTCGTCCCAGACCGGACTGCCGCTGAACCCTTCCTCGACGGGCACGCCGTGCGGGTCGGCCTGCGAGAGCTGGAGCCAGCCTTCGGCGGTGGCGCCGCGCAGCCGTCCGTAGTGCCAGACGCCGCCCGGGGAGCGCCAGGGGAACCCGGGCACGCGTACGTCGTGTCCCCAGACGCGATCTGTGTCGGCCATGTGGACGGGGTGGGCGCCGGGTATCGGGGCGCGCAGCCGCAGGACCGCGATGTCGCCGGTCTGGTCGGGGCGTACGGGCACCCAGTGCTCGAGCTCGGCGGTGCCGGCGCCCGATGCGAAGGGCAGGTCGACGTGGAGTTCGGTGCCGGGTGTCACGTCGTCCTCGCGGGGCCGGCCGAGAGCGTCGCTGACCACGTGCGCGCAGGTCAGCACGAGGTCGGGTGCGACGAGGAAACCGCCGCCCACGGGTTCCCCGTCGGGGCGTTTGACGCGGACCACGGCGGCCGCGAGCGCCTCCTCGGGGCTGCGGGACGCGGCGCCCGTCGCCGTCACCTCGGCCGTCACCGCAACCTCCGGTCCCCCGTGACCCTCTTTAGGTCAACTCCGTTACGGAGTATGCCCGTTGGCGTCTGGTCGGTCACCCCGGTTCCAGGTCAGCGTGACCGAGAAGTTGGCCGCCGTGGCGGTGCTGGCGATCACGACATCCGCCTCGGCGGACAGGGAGACGCCGAATTCGAGGGTCACCTCGTCCGGGGCGTGCGCCATCCCGCGGAACCGTCCCACGAAGCCCTCCGCCACGGGCCGGACGATGTCCAGCATCTGCCCGAGGGACCGTTCGGCGCGCGCCACCGCGCGGCCGCCGCGACCGACCCGTACAGGACCATCGTCCAGGTCGCGCACTTGGACGCGGATCACGTCGTCGCTGCCGTCGCCCAACGGCACTTCCACGATGCGCACAGGGCGTTCGGTCATGGCGGTCCTCCTTGGCTCCGGGGCGGCGTCCGGCGATCTTAACGATCTCAACGGGGCTTGCAGTAGAGCTAGTTGGAGGCATGAGGGATGTGTTCAGCGGCCGGGCCGGGACGGCCTACGGACCTCGACATCCCGCCGAGGAGGCGCGGCGGGACTTTCTTCACGCCTTTCTTCACGCCTTTTTTCATGTCTTGACAGAACGCGGACAAGGCTGTTTCGATCTGCTCGCATCCCGAGGAGGGAGAGGGGGCGGATCCGTCCGAGGGATCGGGACCTAGCACGACCCGCGCATCCCACCAGAAAGGAAGGACATCGTGAGACGTTCCCTCATGGGGGCAGCCGCAGCTCTCACCTTGGTCGTTCTCGCCGGCACGGAGTCCGCGGCCCCGGCCGCCGTACCGCACCACCACGGCTCGTCGGTGGCGGGCACCTATTCCACGGGGGCCGGCCACGCGTGGCAGCCGTTACAGGCCGTGAGCCCGGCCGCCCCCACCGACGCGACCGTCGTCGTCGACCCGAGCAGCCCGCGTCAGAAGTACTCGGGCATCGGGTTCTCCCTGGACGAGACGAGCGTGTCCAATCTGTGGAAGCTCACCCCCGCGAAGCGCGAGGAGGCCGTCCGGCTGCTCGTCGACCCGAAGACGGGGGCGGGCCTGAACCGGTTCCGCCTCACGATCGGCAGTCCCGACCTCATCGAGCACCTGCCGTTCTGGTCGGAGGACGACCTGCCCGCCGGCGTCACCGACGACTTCGGGCTGAAGCACTTCTCCATCCAGCGGGACATCGACCTGCACATCGTCGACACGATCAAGCTGATCCAGCGCTACAACCCGAAGGCGACGTTCTTCGCGTCCGCGTGGAGCGCCCCGGCGTGGATGAAGACGAACAACCGCTTCACGGGCGAGGTCGCGCTCAAGCCGGGCAGCACGACGGACTATTACCAGGTCGGCAAGCTCCGGGACGACTGCATCGACGTCTTCGCCCGCTACTACGTCAAGTTCGTCCAGGCGTACGCACGGCACGGCATCCGCGTCGACGCCCTGACCCTGCTGAACGAGCCCGGCATGGACGTGGTCTACCCGGCGATGGACATCGATGTCGCCCAGCAGCAGAAGCTCGCCCTCGCGATCAAGAAGGCCCTGCACCGGTCTGGTCTGACCACCGGGCTGTACGTCCACGACTTCAACTTCTGGGACTGGCGCGACCCGAACAGCACGGCGACCAAGAACTACCACCGCATCTTCGACGACGCCCCCGACGGCTCCGTGACCGGCAAGCAGGTCCTCAACGCCACGGACGCCGTGGCCTTCCACCCCTACTGGGGCGACCCGAAGGTGATGCGCGACGCGTTCGAGCAGACGGGCAAGCCGGTCCACATGACGGAGACCAGCGACCTGTCCGCGGCGACCATCCTGAACTACTTCCGCCTCGACGCGAGCTCCTACGTCCTGTGGGCGCAGGCCACCGACCAGGACGGCGGCACGCTCCACTGGACGCCCGCCCGGGACAACAACGTCGACTGGGACGAGATCGGCGCGACCACCAAGTGGCCCGACCGCCTGGTCAAGGTGAACACGGCGACCAGGGACTTCACCGTCCGCGACGAGCTGTACGCCATGGGGCAGTTCGCCAAGTACCTGACGCCCGGCGACGTACGGCTGGAGTCGAGCACCACGGCGAACGGCGTGAGCAACGTCGTGTACCGGCACGGCACGGACCGCTTCGTCGCCGTCCTGGGCAACAGCAACAGCACGGACGCCACGGTGCGGGTCGTACTCGCCGGCAAGTCGTTCGCGGTGAAGGTCCCGGCGAACTCCTACGCCACGTACCAGTGGAAGCAGCGCATCCCCCGGGACAGGCACAACCGGGCACCCGTGGTGGCCGCCGTGCCCAACGTGGTGGCCGACCAGTACGACACGGTGCAGGTGCCGCTCAAGGCAACCGACCGCGACAGCGACCGCCTCGCCTTCTACGCGACCGACCTCCCGGACGGCGTCACCCTCGACCCCGCCACGGGAGTGGTGACCCTCAAGCCGACCGCGGCCGGCGAGAACGACGTGACGGTGACCGTCACGGACGGCGCCGCGCACGCACAGGTGACCCTGCACGTGACGGTGCGCCCGCACAGTGCGCCAGTCGGGGTGCGGGTGGAGGCGGAGTCGTACGCGGCCCAGCACGGCTGGACGGCGGGCGGGGCCAACTTCATCGAGGCCAACCCCGCGGCGAGCGGCGGCGCGAACGTCGGCTGGACCGCCGCCGGCAACTGGCTGGACTACGGCGTCAACGTGCCGAAGGCCAGCACGTACGACCTGGAGCTCCGCGTGGCCACCGGCACGGGCGCTCCCGTCCCGAACGCACTGACCTTCCGCGACGCGGACGGCACGACACTGGCCACGGTGTCCGTCCCGAACACGGGCGGCTGGTCCACCTACCAGTCCGTGCACGTCCCGGTCACCCTGGCCGCGGGCGACCAAGTGGTCAGGCTCTTCTGCGAGACGGGCGGCTTCAACATCGACTACCTGCACCTGTCGTAAAACCCCGGCGGCCCGCCGTCACTCCCCCGGCGGGAAGTGACGGCGGGCCCCAAAAGAGGCGGTCAGGAACGGGGAATTGCCATCCGGTCGAAGTCCGCAGCGTGGCCGGTGTGGGCCACCAAAGCACGCAGGTCTCCCAGGATCACCAAGCGGCTTGATAGACGCCGGCCTTCTTCTGTGCAATACGGCGAGAGAGAGCGATGATCTGGAAAGAGCGCGCAAGAGGATATACGGACCGCCGCGGCCATGCCTCGGGAGTCACACCTCCGACTCAGGGAGTCAATCCGCGCCGAGACTGTAGCGGACGCGACCGCACAACGCTCTGTGATACCCGATGCACTCTTCATCGATGACATGCTCGGGATGGCGCATCAGAGTGCCGATCAATTCCCCATCGCGGCTTCGTCGCACGTTCCAGTCCTCATCGATGAAGAGAAAGAGCCTGTCGAACTGAACATGATGGTTGGGGCAAAGGCACAACAAGTTGGACATTTTGTCCGATCCGTCGTGCGGGGCTCCAAGCCCTTGAATGTGCGCCGCCTCGCTGTAGTGGCTGAAACGGGTCTCCAGCCGAAGACCACAGACCTGGCATTTATGCTGGTACAGCAACTTGATCTTCTCAACCAGACGTGGATCCCGCTCGGGACGTGTTGAGCTCACACGACGTCGTCGCCCGCCTCCAGACGACTCATCACCGCTGCCTTCGTCCCCAACATCGGAACCCACCGCTCCACTGGCGCTCGCGTAGCCAGCGAGACCTACGCGTGTCAGCAGCGCTTGTTGGTCAACGTCAGGAAGGTAAGAGGTGCACAGCAGGCCGATCGCTTCGGCACGGGTGAGCGGCTGCTGCAGGAGTTTCGCCACCTCGGACGTCAGTCCAGCTGCGGCTCCGGGCTTGGCGACGCCCGCCGCCGACGCTGGACCGACGCCTTCATCCGTTATGCCTTCGATCTCCCACACTCGACTCCTTTGCATGTTCCGGAATGCAACTTCAGGCGTCACCCCGGCGTCGCGATCTCCGAAATCAAGCAGGAGCGGCCCGACCTCATGACTGAAGACGTCCGAGGGCACAAGTCGACTCTGCCCCGAGGCCAGGCGGCCAATGGCCCACAACAGCGTGAGTGATCCGCAGCGTGTGTAGCCTGCCGCCGGGATGCCGGCGTCCAAGGTGCCGAGGGCACGCAAGAGCTCCTCGCGTCCCATCTTCGTCGGGGGTGCAGCCCGCTCACCGCCTGAAGCTGAACCTCCAACCGGCTCCTGCCCGCTCAGCAGTTCACTCAGCAGCCCCAGCTGACGCCGCCGCTCAGCAGCCCGCACCAGCGTGAGGTAGCGCACCTCCTTGTGCAGTTTCAATGCGCTCAGGATCGGGGCCGCCGGGATCCTGAACTCGAAGACGTCTCCGAGCGCCATGATGTGTTCCCAGGTTCGCCCGTCTTCGGCCTCCCCCCAGATCGCCCTGGCCAACTCCGGATTTCGGAGCAGCCCGAGCACGCGAGCTTTGGCGATGAACGACTTGTCGGCGTAGAACAGCACCTCGTCGTTGACCTGCTGCCCGCGCAGCGCGGTGCCCTTGGGATGGGAATCCTTCTTGACGGGCGTCGCTCCCCACAGCCGGGCCACTCCGTCGGGGAAGATTTTCTTGAGTTGCTCCGCATGCTCGCCCAGGACGTGCTCGTACTCCTTAAGCCGGATGCCCTTCCGTATCGAGCGGTCGAAGTTCTCAGGCCCGCGAAGCCGCCGCCCACCCCTGGGCTGCAGTAGCCACTGCACAGAGGCATCAACTCCCCCGGCAGGGTTCGTAACATCCCTTTTGTCCGTTATTGCGCCAGTCCCGAAGATCAGGCGGCCACCATACTCATGCCCCATGGGGATCAGATTTTCATACTAACGATGGCTATCTGTCGAGGACTTGGCCCAGCAAGCGCATCCGGCTCTGCTCAAGAGGTACCCGGGCCTGCGTGCCGGAAGGTTGATCACCGCCATGAGGCAGCACCTTCCGTGCCCCGGCCGCTACGATTCCGAGTCGGGGATTTTGCCGGCTGAGCAGCAGCAACTGATACAAAGCGGAGAGGAGCCGCCTGCCCAGGGTGAGCATCTGGACGCCCTCACGGCGACCTTCGGACGGTCCTGCTCGAGGAGTTCGCCTCCGCCCTGCTACTGACGGGACGGTCGGACAGTGACGAAACGGCGGCGGAGGCCAGGCGGCTGACCGGGTTCGTTCCCAACCGGGCGGGCGCCCTTTCCCGCCAGTTCGGGGCGGAACGGGCTGCAGGGACAAGTCCAGTATTGACGGCAGGGCTTGAAGCACGCTTCAGTGCTGTCGGCGAGGCGCTGGCGAGCGGAGACCCCGAGCGGATCACACCCGTGGTGAAGGCCCTCAGTCGACACCGGCTCGCCCGGGATCCCGACTACAGCGTCCGGATCGATCGGGTGCACATGGCACAGCGTGTCGGGTTGCCCGCCAACCGAACCGCCGACGGCTTCGCGGCCGTGCTAACGCAGTTGCTCAACCACAACGGTGTCCAGGTACTGGAAACACTGCCGGACGGGCGAACCCTACGGCTGCACACCGGACTGCTGCGGGACCAGTCTGAACTGCGCTGAGCAGAGGACCGTGAGCCGGTCCTGGAGGTGACACCCAGGACCGGCTCACCAGCGTTCGTCAGGTGAGCTGGCGCAGCAGTCCCACGAACTGACGCAGTTCCTCACTCCGCTGTGGCGACAGCGGCTCCGCGTCGAAGTGCGCGATCTGGTTCCGGATGTTGCGCACCCGGTTGAGCTGGTGCACGAACTGGACCTGGTTCACTCCGGACCAGCCGAGAGCCTGCCAGTTCTGGTCCGCCTCAGCGCACTTCTGCTCCAGGCGCTGTCCGTTCTTGTTCCGCTGGTCGCCATCGAGGAGTATCACGTACTGGCCGAATGTGAGGTCCGCGATCTTCCCTGTCTTGTTGTCGTTCCGCTGCACCTTGCGGATCGCGTCCTCGCTCAACTTTGCACCGAGGCACTTGCGCAACCGGATCTCGATCTCGCCCACGACGAAGAACGGCCACGCCGTGATGTCGAAGCGCTGGGTGATGTCCGTGGCCGTGACGATGCCGCTGATGCGGCCGTTGTGGGCTCTGACCAGCACATATCCGTGCTCGCAGACATTGGGGAGCATGGCGAAGAAGTCGTCGTGGGCGTGCGCGACCGGGGGGTCCTCCACAATCGCGTTGACCAACGCCACGGTCGCCCCTGTGGCATACATCTTGGCCACCGAGCGCCAGGTAACAACACCCGTCACCGTGTACTGGTCCTCCAGCACTGGGACCTGGGAGTAGTTCTTCGTGTGCATGATGTAGGTCGCCTCGGTGAAATCCGAGGCAGAGGTGACCGAGTCGACCCCGGCGTGAGCACTTGGAAGGTCACCGATACGAAAGGGCTGCTGAGGCAGTGCACCGGGCAGCAGCCCAGCCTCGTCCTCCTGCTCCTCGCCCGCGCCGTCTCCCTCGCCCGTCACCGCGGACCCCTGGGCAACGATGTGGATCTCGGACTGGCTGCCGCAGGTGGCGAAGTACGGCAGGGTCGCGAGACCGACTTCCTTCAACCGCTGCTCGATGAGCAGGATCGCCTGGTCGTTGCGGAATCGGGTGTTGAAGCAGGTCAGGAGCTCGACGAGAGGTATGCGGCGGCCTTTGAACGCGAGCAGTTCGTCGTCAGAGGGGTTCCGAAGCACGGCCGCTTCACCCGACCTTTAGGTCGCGGAAGACGGTGCGCTTGCCCATGGCGGACATGACCAGCTCGAGCAGCTGCTTGGATCGGTTCTCGTAGAACTGCTCGAAATCGGCGGCGCGCAGTGCGGCGGGGTCGATGAGGTGGGTGCCAATGACGTCGTCGAACCACTCGGGGCGCATTCCCGACTCGAGCGCGAGCGTCTTGAGGTAGCCGGCGGGCGACCCTGTCATGCTTTTGCTGGCCCGCAGCGACAGGGGTGTCTTGTTGATGATCGAGTTCGCCCGGTTGCTGTAGGCCGGGTGGTTCTTGTCGATCCACGCCTTCGGGAAGATCTGGCGTACCTCCACGCTGTACTCGGCCAGGCGAGCGGCGTTCAGGGGGGCTTCGGTGAAGTACCAGTCCACTGCCCCCTGCTTGACCAGAAGCGCGTAAACCCCCTTGTACGCAGCGCTGTTGCGCGTGCTGAGGGTGTCCAACCGGTCGTCCAGGAAGAGCGCCTCAGCGATGGTGTCGGGGACCAGTTCCGTGTTGCCCTGGAGTCGTTCGACGAGTTGCTCCACGTCGCGGGTAAAGCGGCTTTCCGTCGAACCGCCGTACATTTCGCCGAGCACACCGCACCAGAACCACTGAGTGAGTAGTTCGTCGGCCGCTACCGTCTCGGTTTCCTCGCCGAGAATCGTCCGTACGGCGGCCAGCGGCACCAGCTGGGTCCGATACGGCAGATCGGGGGCGCGTACGATGCACTGCCGTTCCAGGAAAGCCCCCACCCACTCGAAGGCCTCCGCCACGCGTGGGGCGAGCAGGCTGAAGTCGGCGAGCGGCAGTTCCAGCAGGTCACGCCGCTTGCAGGAGACCGCAGCCCGTGGCTCCTGGCGCTTGCGCTCCCAGGTTCGGACGAGCGCCACCGCCTGGAGGAAATCACTGCTGCTGAGCCCGTCCTCGACGCCGGCCTCCATGCGTCCGAACACGGGGTATGACGACGTCAGGCCCTTCTTGATGTCCAGCCAGGCGTCGGGGAGCTTGTAGTAGTCGCCGTGCTCGGTCACGTACTCCTGATTGCCCGCGTAGGTGGCCGTCAGCAGTTCGAAGACGTTGAGCGGCACGCCACCGGTGTTCACCCGCTCGAACACGGCACAGACCGCGTCCATGGTCGTGGAGGCCGCGAGCTTGATCATCGGGACCTGGAACGACTGCATGCGGTTGAGAACGTGCATCTGGAACTGTCCCCAGAACCCCCAGTTCGTGACGTCGGCCTTAACGTACTCCTGGTGCCAGGCATTCACTCGCTCGGTGTCGAACACGAAGTGGAGGGGGAAGTAACCGGCCGCGCACTCACCTTCGACGGTGCTCAGGTCGATGGGGTCCCTGCGGTTGAAGCCGGTCTTGAGGATCTTGTCCTCAGGCACGGACACGATGGCCTCGTCGCGTTCGGCCGGTGGCCCGATGGCCTTGGCGATGTCGACGTAGTACCAGCGCCTCAACTCCTTGCCGCGAGCATCCACCGTCTCCACCGGGCGATCCCGGTGCAGGGCCTGGAAGAGGGAGGTCAAACGTTGCTGGCCGTCGAGGAGCAGGAGGTCGGGCACTCGGCCCTCCGCATCCTCGGCGCCCTTGAGCGTCCGGGTGCGGAACAGTGAGGTGCCATTGGTCTGCAGCGCCATCACCACCCCGAGCGGATAGTCGAGTGTCACCGTCGCGATGAGTGCCCTGATGCGCTCGTCGTCCCACTTCCACTCACGTTGGAAGTCGGGGAGCTGTAAGGCGCCGGAAGCGACGTCCTCAAGGGCGTCGCTGAGTTTCAGACTGTCGAGTGCCACGCTGTGTCTTTCCGTCTCGGACCGAACGCTGCGTCACCGCCCGTCACGCGGTGAACATGCCATTCCATCAACGGGGTTGGCCACAGTCAAGTCATTCACCGACACCACTGCCACGCACCGGCATCGACGGTTCGGCAGCGGCCGGACGATCCGTCCGCTGTGCTCTCCAAGCGCACCATGGTGTTGCCGTTTCGCCCTACGCCCTCGGGGTCCCAAGTCGCCATGCTGTCCCGGCCGTCCGGTCCACAATGCCCCTTCGCCACCAACGTCATGGTCACGATCACGGCCGCGTGCCAGATGATCACCGCGGCGGCACATGCCGACGCCTATCCTTCGATCTCCGCCAGGGACTCCGCGAGGAGGAGCCTCATCGCCGCGGACTACTACACCGGCTGACGATCGGCCGGCGCGGCCTACTTGAGCGGGAGGCGGCTCGCCCGGGTTGCCCGACCGCGGCAGGGCAAGCACGCACGATTCCGAGCCGAATCTGCGGCCCACGGCCTATTCGTGGACGCGTGCGCTGCGATAGTGGACCCATGGCTACGTGACCTGCGAGCACGTGTGGGACACACGGGACCTCCGAAGCCGTGTGCACAGCTTTCGGATCCGGCCGGACCGCCCGGAACCCGCCGATTTCTTCCGATGGTCTGTGCGGAGGCCAGAACAGAGCGGCAGTCAGCCTCGTTGACTGGTTCCTCATCCGCCGGAACCCGTTGCCGGTCATTGCGGAGAGGCGAGTCCTCCGCGCTATGGGAGGGAGGCGGTGAAGTGCCAGCCGGTCGTGAGGAGCGTGTCGACGGCCGTTACTGCCGTGCGGAGGCGGTCGGCGTGCGGGCCCGTCAGGAGGATGTGGGGGAGGTTGCGGCCCGTCAGTTCCTCGCGGAAGCGGTCCGTCATCCATGTGCGCACGTGTTCGCCGTCGCGCAGGCCGCCGTCCTCGAAAGGGACGCCCTCGTCGTCCGTGAGGAGCCACAGGTGATGGTTGGCGCGGGCCGCGATGGATTCGACCTGGGGGTTGCGGGTGCCCATGTAGCGTTCGTGCCAGATCGTCGTGGCCAGGGGGTCCGTGTCGCAGAACAGGACCGGGGAGCCGGCTCCCGCTGCCGCGTTCTCGTCCGCGAGCTGGCGTTCCGCGATCAGCTCGAAGTCGGGCGAAGTCCAGGTGACGTCGGCGAACAGCGCGTTCGGGCTGGCGGCCAGGAGACTTGCGTACTTCTCCTCGCTGTACGCCCTACCGTACTCCGGCACCCACTGCGTCCCCGACCACACCCCGCCCCTTGCCTGGTAGTGCTCCGCCAGCGCCCGGGCCATCGTCGTCGTGCCCGTCGACTCCGCGCCCACCACGACCACCCTGCGGGCCAGTCCCGCCCGCACCGGGGCGGCCAAGTGGCGCCAACAGCGCTCCGGGTCCCTGCGGACCGCCGTGCCCGAGACCGGGCGGGCCTTGCGGGCGATGTCCACCGTGACCGGCGTCGCGCCGAAGCGGCGGCCGCGCGGAAGATGGCCATGTGGGCGTCCCACACCGCCGGGTCCGTGATGTCGACGGGTATGTCGTCGACCGCGCCCACGACGTCGATGCCCGACTCGGGGTGCACCTTGCGCATCCACGCCACCCGGTCTGCCAGCGGGATCGACTCCACGGCGGAGGCGCACACCAGCACCGTCAGCCGGCGGCATCGCGCGGCCGCGCTGCCCACCAGGTGGTGGTGGCCCGCGTGCGGCGGAGAGAACTTGCCCAGCACCAGCCCGTGGTCGAACTCGCTCATGCCAGGGCCTCCTACCGGACCGCCCCGGCCTCGCTGAGCCAGGCCCGCAGCCCCACCGCGCACAGCAGCAGGAAGCCCGCGTAGAGCAGCGACGTGAGGTAGAGGCCCTTGTAGGCGTACAGGGGGATGTAGACGACGTCGGCGGCCATCCAGAGGTACCAGGACTCGATCTTCTTCCGGCACTGGCCGTACGTCGCGGCCAGCGACAGCACCGTCGTCAGCGCGTCCCAGAACGGCACCGTCGAGTCGGTGGCCTGGTCGAGCAGCACGGTCAGGAGCCCGGTGGCGGCCACCGTCGCGGCGGCCAGAATCCGCCATGTATGCGCGTCCGTGCGGCTGATGGTGAAGTTCCCTGACGCCCCGGCGACCCAAGCCCACCAGCCGTACACCGCCAGCGCCACGTAGACGACCTGGAGGGTGGCGTCCGCGTACAGTCCGGCGCCGGCGCAGAGCAGGATGAAGAGAAGGTTGTTCGCGATGCCGATCAGCCAGTTGGCGATGTGCCGGCGGGCCACGAGCCATACGCAGAGCGCTCCGCTGCCGAAGCCCAGCACCTACACCCAGCTGACGGCGGTGTCGAGCAGGGTGAACAGGGGCTGCTGGAGCCGGGTGACCATGTCCGCGAGAACCACGCGGCGACCTCCTAAACGTCACACTGCCGATGATGCCGGGCGTGCGGGAGGGGCAAGGGAGTTTCGCCTGCCGCTCAGAGCCACCCCCGCCGGGCTGCCTCCAGCCCCGTCTGGAAGCGGGTGGACGCGCCGAGTTCGGTCATCAGGCGGTGGATGCGCCGCTGCGTGGTCCGGGCGCTCCAGCCCTGGGTGCGGGCAATCGCCGCGTCCGTGAGCCCGGAGGCCAGCAGGCTGACCAGGGCCAGGGTCTCGGCGCCCGGTTGCCCCGGCTGCCCCGGTTCCGCCGAAATCGGCCCGGCCGCCTCCCCCAGCGGGATCGCCCGCTCCCACTGCGCCTCGAAGAGCGACTGCAGCGCCACCAGCATCGGCGACGGGTGGATCAGATACGCCGCGGACTGGCCGCCCGGCGCCAAACTGAACGGGATGATCGCGGCACGGCCGTCGCTGATCACCAGCTTCAACGGCAGCTCCGGCCGCATCCGGGCCTGCTCCCCCGCTCGCATGCTCGGCATGATGTCGTCCAGGAGCCTGCCCGGCCAAGACACCGCCTCGCGGTCGTAGATCACCCGGTGGACCACCCCCGTCCGCTGCCGCTCCAGCTGGCCATCGAGGTTGCTGCCGGGCCGGTCGACGTACGGAGGGCGGTCGAAGGCGCACACCTCGCGGCGCGCTCCGGTCGTCAGCCGGTGCACGGCCTTGCTGATGTCGTCGCGGTCCGTCAGCAGTTCGGCGGCCATGTCCGGGTGGCTGATCCTGGCCGCCTCCCGGTGCGTCTCGATCAGCCGCTGCACCAGCGCCCGCGCTTCGCCGAGCTGTTGCTCCCGTTCGTTGATCAGCGCGCCGACCGCGACATCGGGGGCCGCGGCCGAGAACCTCGGCGGCCGCCCGGCGCTGCGCACCGCCAGGCCGTCCCTGACCAGGCCTGACAGCAGCTTCCCCGCCGCGGGCGCGGCCAGGCCGCACGCCTCGGCGACCTCCGCCGCCGTGCACCGCGGCATCCCCACCAGCGCCGTGTACACGCGCTCTGCGTCCGCCGTGAACCCCAGTACGGTAAATTCCATGCCTTCTCCCACACCTCCGTGGCACCAACCGGCCACCTGGCGGAGGTAGGCCACCTTTCCCACCTTGCGTCTGGTCCGCCGCACTTGACATCTTCCAGCAACGAGCGCGCTGCCCTGCGTTGAGGTGGGCGTCAGCGCGCCACGGTGTGTCGCCCCGCACACCCTCGCCCCGCTGAAAAGGTGTTCCATGTCGCGTGCCCATCCGCACGGCAGACGACGGCTCGGTGCCGTGTCCGTCACGTCCGTCGTGTTCCTGGCCCTCACCGCCGCGCTCCCGGCCTCTGCCGCTCCCGTTTCCGCGAGCGAAGGCTCCGCCCCGTCCCTCGCAGGCCGTACGCCCCTCGGTGACGCGTCACCGCAGAAGGCGCTGCCCGCCCAGCGCGCCGGCGTAGTCCCGGGCCAGGTGCTGGTGACCTTCTCCCCGCAGACCGCCGTGACCGGCCGCGAGCTGCCGGGCAACAGGGCCCAGGCCCACGCGCCCGGCACCAGCAGCGCCGCCGTGAACAAGAAGCTGAACGCGGTCGGGGCCACCGCGCTCCAGCCGCTCTTCCCCTCTCTGTCGGCCTCCACCACCGAGTCGATGACCACATCGGCCCGCACGCGCCTGGGCGACGACGCCGCCGACCTGTCGCGCACCTACGTCGTACGGACCGGGAACCGCGACTCCGCCGCCGTCGCCCGCGCCCTCCAGGGCACGCCGGGGATCGCCGGTGCCGAGCCCAACCGCTACGTGAACACCATGAACACCGGAGGGCGGCAACTGCCCACCCCCGCAAGGGCGTCCGCGAAGCACACACCAGCGTCAGCGCCGCCCGGCGCCTCCCCCATCCCCACCAACTTCGCCCTCACCAACTCCGCCCAGGCCTTCCTCAACGCCGGCGGCGTCAACGCGGTCGGCGCGTTCGACATCCTCCAGGGCCGCTACGGGCAGCAGCCCGGCGCCGGCCGCACCATCACCAACGTCTCCATCGGCGATTTGACCGACCAGGCGATGGCCGACGCCGGTGACGCTTACGTCCAGGGCCACGGCCCCACCACCGTGCTCCAGGACGGTCAGCGCTACCTCGATCTCCCCTCCATGCCACTGATCCCCGCCTACGTCGCCGCCCCCGACGGCAGCCTCAGCGGCTCGGCGTCCACCAAGGACCAGGATCCCGGCCTCGGCGAAGTCCTCCTCGACTTCAGCGTCATGGCGCCCCTCGCCCACGACCGGCAGCGCCCCGACCGGACCGGAAGCGACTACACCGACCTGCTCGGTGTCGCCCCCGGCGCCGACTACCGCCTCGTCGTCCCGCAGCAGCCGACGATGGACCAGATCGCGACCGCGCTCCTGGCCGCCGCCCACCAGTCCCCCAAGCCGGACGTCATCACCGCCAGCCTCGGCTTCGGCACCGACGCCCAGGGCTTCCCGGGGCGCTACCTCGAGGACGACCCGTACATCCGGTCCGTCGTCGCCTCGATCGTCCAGAAGGACCACGTCGTGGTGGTGATCTCCTCCAACGACGGAACCCGCCTCTACACCCCGGCCGCCGTCGGCCCCGACGGCGGCAGCACGCCCACCGACACCGCGAAGAACGACAAGTCGGCCACCGACATCAACGACGTGGTCTACTCCACCACCCCGTCACACGTCCCCGACAGCGGCGCGATAGCCGCCGGCGGCACCACCCTGGACGACACCCTCGCGTCCCGGACCGGGCCCGCCACCACCGCCGAGACCCGCATCAGCGGCTTCGGCACCTTCTCCTCCGGCTTCGGCACCCGCATCGACCTCTCGGCGCCCAGCGACAACATCGTCGCCTTCACCCACACCGAGCGGGGCGACGCACAGTCCGTCACCCCCGTCCTCAACGGCGGCACGTCTGCGTCCGCACCCGAGATCGCGGCGGCCGCCGCCGTCGTGCTCCAGGCCGCCGGGCTCGCCGGACACCACCTGACGCCCGCGCAGGTACGGGACGTCCTCAAGCGGACCGGCCGTGAGGTCGCCACCCCGGCGCAGATCGACCGCGAGCTCAACGTCGGCCGGCAGATCGACGTCACCGCCGCCGTCGAGGACGTCCTCGGGCACCGCGGCGGCGCCACCGCGGCCGTACGGCTGTCGGTCGCCCACCGGGTCACCAACGCGGGCCTGGGCGGGCAGTTCCTGGAGACGACCGACCCGGGCCGCATCGACCTCGGCGACATGGCCTCCGGCGGCAACGGCATGGGCCTGGTGGGCCCGGTCACCTTCGCCGGTGACGTCACCGGCCTCCCCAAGGGCGCCAGCCCCACGTACACGCTCACCGTGGGCGCGCGGACCTGGCGCTCCGCGACCCCGGCGATCCGGGTGACGCCGACGGAACTGCTGAACGCCGCCGGACTCCCCGTGGTCTCCGACTCCGACCGCACGATCACCGCCACCTACCGCGTACAGATCGGCGGCCGGACCCAGGCCACCGTGCGCCGCACCCTCACCGTCGGCCCCAGCGACGGCCGTTACGTGGAGAGCACCGCGCCCAAGGGCCCCGCGGTGGTGAAGGCCGGCCACGCGGTCACCGTCACCTACGACCTGTCCGGCGTCGCCAAGCTCAACGACCCGCAGCTCGTCGTGTCCACCGTCGGCCACTGGAACCCCGCCCTCGCGCCGCTGTTCAGCGCCGCGTGGCACCAGGCCCTGACGGCCACTTCCGGCACGGTCACCATCCCCGCCGACGCGTTCGGCGCCGGGGGTGGCCTCTACGGCATCGGCATCGCCCAGTCCGGCTTCGGGGCCAACCCCAGCCTGACAACCTACGGGGAGTTCGCGCCGGTCCGCGTCGACGGCGGAACCGCCGAGCAGCGCCCGCAGGCACCGCTGGTCACCGGGCAGGACGGCATCCCCGCGCACAGCACCCAGGTCACCCGTGCCAAGGCCGGCTTCGCCGTCCGGTACGACGTGCGCGACGTGCCGGGGGCGAAGTACGCGCAGGTGGAGTTCGCCGCGCCCGCCCCGACGCTCCACAACTCGCTGAACACCTTCACCAACGCCAACGGCACGGCCCTCGACGACAACGGCGTCGACGCGCCCTCCACAGCCCACCGTGTCCTGCCCGCCAACAAGGGCAGCATCGACCTCGACGCCCTGCGGCTGGGCCTGTCCTCCTCCACTGTCTACGGCGTGCGCGTCATGGCCCTCGACAGCAAGCACCGGGTCATCGGCCAGGCGTCTCCCGTCTCGACCCTCGAGGTCGACGACGGCGTCGCCCCGGCCGGAAGCACGGTGCTGTCCTTCGCCGCCGCGGGCGACGACTCGGTCGCCGCACTGCGGACCGTCTCCGGTGCCACCGAGATCCGCCACTACTCCACCAGGACCGGCGTCTACGGCCCGGTCATCGCCTCGGACAGCGGCGACGGATCGGAGTACGAGGTCCTCGGCGTGGCCCCCGCCACGCACCGCGCCCTTGCGGTGCACCAGGCGGAGCCCGGCGGCGATGTGCAGGTGGAGACCTGGAACACCGCCACCGGCACCCTCGTCGGGCGGACCACGCTCGCGGCGGCCGACTACCGGTTCGTCGTCGGACGCGTCGACGCCGCCCGCTCCCGCGGCGCGCTGCTGCTCCGGGCGGTCTCCGACAACACCGACCTGGTGCTGCCCGTCGACCTCGCGAACGGCACCACCGAGGACCCCATCACTGCCGATCTGCCGAACGTCGCCAAGGGCTCGTACAGCCTCCTGGACATCGACACCTCCACCGGGGACGTCTACCTGGCGAAGGGCGCCCTCATCGCCCTCTGCCTGGGCGGCGTGCAGATCCCGCGCGTGGACTTGCAGACCCGCAGCGTCAGCCCCGTGGGGACCATGTCCGGTTGCAGCAACGGCTTCGGCTCCGACGGCGCGGGCACGCTCTACAACCTGTCGGCCACCGCGATCAGCACCAAGATCGTCCCGACCAGCGTCCTCGGCTCGCTCGACGTGGCGACCGGCGAGACGGATGACCCGGTGACGGTACGGCGCGGCCCCGCCACGGGGATGGCGGTGGACGGCGCAAACGGGCTCGCGGTGGCGGCGTTCACGGCGCCGGAGGGCACGAGCTACGCAGGCTCCGGCACGGCCGTCGTCGCCGACAACAACGCCACCGGTCAGCTGCTCGTCATCGACGTGACGACCGGGGAGGTGGTGCGGACGCTGTCCGGTTTCCAGATCACGGGGCACGGCGGTCCCCTGGTCCACGGCGGTGTGATGAACTCCGTCCAGCTGGACCCGGCGACCCGCACGGGCTGGACGTACGGGGCCTACGACGGCCAGATCCGCCAGTTCTCCTACTGAGCGCGCGGCGGTTCGGGGCGGGAAGCGATCACCGCTTCCCGTCCCCGTGGCGCGCCTGTGCCGAATCGCAACCATGGACACAGGCTCCTGTGCACGAGCCGGCGCAGCGGACTCGCCCGCTGCGCAGGCTTGCGGCGGCCGGGGACGCGCGAGCCGGAGGCGTTCACGTACCGGGCATCCTCCGCGTCGCCATCGCCTCACGCAGGAGCGTCGCTCCCGCCGGTCGCTTCCTGCTACCACCGCGCTGATCGCCGTCGCCCTGCGGCGCGGCCGCGCCGTGCCGCGCTGGATCCCGGTGATCTTCTTCATCGGCACTCTCGCCGGCTTCGTGATCAGCAGTGGTCTCGCCGGAGTACTGGTCGCGCTGCCCGCCACGGCCGCCATGGTCCTCGTCTCCTGCTACGCCCTGCGGGCGCGCGCCCGAGCCACCACCCAGGTCCCGCCCGCCGCCTGAGGGGGAGTCGGCAGCAGGACCGCCACCCCGCCGGAGCAGGTAGGTGTCGCCCGGCGACGGGAACTGCGCCCGTCCGACAGGCTGGTGTCCCCGCCCGAAGTCACACCCTGGCCAGAAGCGCCTCCAGGGCCGCAGACGTGGCCGGGTAGCGGTCGAGCAGGACAGCGCCCGTCGGCTCCGGGTCCACCCTGGTCCAGGGGGCGTTGCAGCCCAGGAGGTGGGCCAGTGCGTCGGTCGTTGCCGGGTGGGCGGTGAGGAGGGTGGCGCTCCGGACGGATTGCTTGCGTGCTGCCAGGACCGGCTGCGCCGGCTCCGCCTTCCACGGGGGGATCCATGCGTCGAGGGCCGGGAGGCGGGCTGGGAACATGCGGCCGGCCTCGCGGATCAGGAGGGGGGCTAGTTCCGTGCCGCTCGCGCGGAGGCTTGTGATCAGGGTGGGGAGCCAGGGGAGAAGGACCTGGTCCGGCAGGCGGCCGAAGGCCTTGGAGACGGCTTCCACCACGATGTCCGCCAGGCCCGGGACCGGTTCCAGGGCGTGCAGCAGGCCGCTGAGGTAGCGGGGGTAGGCCGGGACCACCATCGGGTTGGCCAGGAGCTCGTCGCACCGCGTCCGAAGCTCCGCGCGGGTCTGGGTGCCCAGGTGGACCTGGGCGGCCCACAGCAGTGCTGTCTTCGACGGGTCCTGCGGGTGGGACTGCGCCACCGCCAGTTCCAGTTGCGTGCGGTCGCAGCCCAGCGACAGCGCCAGGGTCTCCATGCTGAACAGGAAGCCCAGCATCGCCGCCACCTGGCGGACCGTGGCGTCCTCGTCGGTGAACGCCGTCGGCAGCAGGGTGCAGTAGTGCGCGTAGCCGGTCTTGGTGAAGGACTCGATCCACGACGGCAGCGTCGGTTCGCTCGTGCGGTAGTAGGCGAGGAGCCGGCGTACTCGGCGCAGCACCTCCGGGGCGCCGTCCACCGTGCGTTCGGCCGACAGCACCTCCAGGGCGCGCGTGCCGAGTTCGTCGGCGAGGCGGCGGCTGTTCAGGTACAGCGTCGCGTCCTCGACGGCTTCCAGGACGGTCGCCGCGGTGGCCTTCGGGTCGTAGGCGCGGCGGCGCAGGCGCTGTTCGAGGACCTGCTCGATGCTGACGCCCTCGTAGCCGAGCTCGATCAGCGCGCGCTGGTGCGTGCCGATGGCCAGGTCCCAGGACTCCTGGATCGGGCGCTCGCCGAGCTTCCGCTCGCCCATGATCGGCCGGGCGGTGCCGTCCGGCATCAGCCGGCGCAGCATCCACAGGACGTCGGAGCACGGGCCGAGTTCCGGGTGGGCGGCGATGTCGAGCAGGGCGCGCTGCACCCCGCGCTGCTGGAGCTTGAGGTTCAGGGGGGCGAGCCGGTCGTGCACGTCGCGGGCCAGGGGCGGCAGGGCGTCGTAGCCGACCTGGCCGATCCGGTCGCCGCCCATCATGATCTCGACGAGTCGGCGCACGTCGCGCCGGCCGGGCACCGCGTCCTTCTCGATGCACGTGACGGCCGCGTCCTGGAAGTCGTACGGCGTGGGCCTGGCCCGGTCCCGCATCCCCGCCAGCAGGATCGACGTCTCGAACACGGCGATGGCGTCGGCGGTCGAGGCGAGGTAGCCGTTGCGGCGGGCGGCGCGCACGATGTCCACCGACCAGCCGAGCAGTTCGGCCTCGTCCAGGTGGTCCAGTACGGGTGGGCGCTGGAGGAAGCCGGTCAGCTGGTCGGCCGCCGGTGCCTGTGGTGCGGGGGGCGGGGTCTTGGCGGGAGTCGTCTTCTTCGCGCCCGCCTGACCCGTCAGGCGGTACGGCTTGACGCGTGTGCGCTTGAGGTTCTTCGTCCACTGCGTCGCCGCGATCGACACCGAGCCCGCCGCCAGGCCGAACTGCGCCTCGATCGCCGCATGGCTGGACGGGATCAGGCCGTGCAGCCACTTGGTGCCGCTGCGCGGGCTGATCTCGAAGGAGTCGGTGCCGTCCACGCCGAACTCCGCGACGCGGCTCGCCGCGTGGAAGGCGCCGCAGACGTAGACGCAGTCCGCCGGGTCGGTGCCGGTGGACGCCAGGTGCTCGCGCATCCGGGTCCACATGTGGCGCTCGCGGTCCTCGTCCACGCGCACCCGGTGCGGGTCGCCCGGGGCGAGGCGCCGGAAGAGGCTGCCGATGAGGAACATGACCTGGCGGTACGTGTCGTGGTCGGCGTCGCCGAGCGGCAGCTCGACGTACTGGTGCCACCACTCCGACCAGTGCCGCACGCGGCCGTGGCGCAGCAGGTGCTCCTCCAGCTCGGCGAAGCGCGGCCGCAGGTCGCCGATCTCCACCCCGACCGCGTCGCCGTGCAGCGCGGCCTCCTCCTCGGCGGGCGGCGCCTCCGGGTCCTCCGTCGTGTCGGGCCGCTCGGCGCGGGCGTCCCACTGGAAGACGTGGTCGGAGGAGCGGTCGACCAGGACGAGTTCCACGCCCGGGGTGTCCAGCGCGTAGGCGATCGCCTGGTACTCCGCCGAGGCCTCGGTGATCGGCGCGACCACCGACAGTGGGGCCCAGTCGGCGGGGAAGCCGTCGACCTCGCTCGCGTACGCCTGGACCGCGACCGGGAGCCGGCAGTTGCGCAGCTCGGTGAGCAGCGGCGTCATGTCCTCGCACAGCTCCAGGTACACGACCTTGGGCTGCTTCTCGCGCAGGCGGCGCGCCATGGCGACCGCCGAGGCCGGCGAGTGGTGGCAGACCGGGAAGACCTCCAGCGGCTCGCGCACCGCGCGGTCGACGTCGTCGACCATGCCCAGGAGGATGCCCTCCAGGGCGTCGGGGCCGTCGGCGAACGTCGTGGCCGCTTCGCGGAGCTGGGTGCGCAGCGCCTCGAAAGTGCCCTCGTGGGGGCCCTGGGTGGCGCTCATGACAGGGTGGCGATCGCGTCGCGGCCGCCCTCCAGGAACTCCGGCCAGGCGCCGCCCTCGTCCTTGCTGCGCGGCTCTACGACGCCGTGCAGGTACTTGTTGAGGATCGCCAGGTCCTCGGGCTCGCGCCGGGCCAGCGAGCCGACGAGCGAGGAGGCCAGGGTGCGGGCGGTCAGGGCGCGCTCGCCGAAGAAGTTGCTGTGCAGGATGGAGTCCTCCAGGACGCCGATCTGCTCGGCGGTGGACAGGGCGGACTCCAGCTTCTCGTCGTCGCTGCCGGCCGCGGCGGCCGAGGCGCGCAGGTCGGCGAAGCTCTGCAGCAGCACGTCCAGGAGGGTGGGCGGCACGTCCAGCTCTATCTGGTGGCGGCGCAGCAGCTCCTCGGTGCGGAAGCGGACGATCTCCGCCTCGCTCTTCTTGTTCGTCACGACGGGGATGCGGACGAAGTTGAAGCGGCGCTTGAGCGCGGAGGAGAGGTCGTTGACCCCGCGGTCGCGGCTGTTGGCGGTGGCGATGATCGAGAAGCCGGGCTTGGCGAAGACGATGTTGTCGCTGTCGCCGTCGAGTTCGGGAACCGAGATGTACTTCTCGGAGAGGATGGAGATCAGGGCGTCCTGGACGTCGCTGGTGGAGCGGGTGAGCTCCTCGAAGCGGCCGATGGCGCCGGTCTCCATGGCGGTCATGATCGGCGAGGGGATCATCGACTCCCGCGACTGGCCCTTGGCGATGACCATGGACACGTTCCAGGAGTACTTGATGTGGTCCTCGGTGGTGCCGGCCGTGCCCTGGACGACGAGGGTGGAGTTGCGGGAGATCGCGGCGGACAGCAGCTCGGCGAGCCAGCTCTTGCCGGTGCCGGGGTCGCCGATGAGGAGCAGGCCGCGGTCGGAGGCGAGGGTGACGATGGAGCGCTCGACGAAGCTGCGGTCGCCGAACCACTTCTGCGCGATCTCGCGGTCCAGGCCGTCGGAGGGCTCGGAGCCCAGGACGAACAGCCGGACCATCTTGGGCGACAGCCGCCAGGAGAACGGCTTGGGGTTGTCGTCGACCGACTCCAGCCAGTCGAGTTCCTCGGCGTACTTGGTCTCGGCGGGGGCGCGCAACAGGTCGGACATGAGGGGCCTTTCGGGCGTGGTGGGTTGTTCGGGTTACCTGGGTTGCCTTGCGGTGTCTTTGAGTGCCCGGCGGCGCTCAGGCCAGGAACGTCTTCAGCTCGTTGACGAGCTTGCGTATGTGGCCGGAGATCACCGGTGTGCCGAGGTCCTTGAAGCGCTCGCGGAACCACGGGTTGACGCTGCCGCGGCCGGAGCTCGTCACCGAGCCGACGGGGATGAACTTGACGCCCGAGCGGTGGAGGGCGGCCATGCTCTCGAACAGCGGCTCGGTGCGCCACTCGTAGAAGTCGGAGATCCACACCACGACGGTGTTGCGGGGCTCGGCGACCTTCGGCTGCGCGAGCGCCATGGCGACCGTGCCGTCGGTGCCGCCGCCGAGCTTGGTGCGCAGCAGTGTCTCGAAGGGGTCGTGGACCCAGGGCGTGAGGTCGAGTGCCTGCGTGTCGTACGCGATCAGGTGGACGTCCACCTTCGGCAGGCCCGCGAAGATCGAGGCGAGGATGGTGCAGTTCACCATGGAGTCGACCATCGAGCCGGACTGGTCGACGACGACGATCAGCCGCTGGGGCGTCGTCTTGCGCGCGGTGTGCCGGTAGTAGAGGCGGTCGACGTAGAGCCGCTGCTCCTCCGGGCTCCAGTTGGTGAGGTTCTTCCAGATCGTGCGGTCGAGGTCGAGGTTGCGGAACACCCGCTTGGGCGGGACGGAGCGGTCGATCGCGCCGACCGTGGCCTTCTCGACCTGGGTGCGCAGCACTTCGCCGACCTCGTCGACGAAGCGGCGGATCAGGGACTTGGCGTTGGCGAGGGCGACGCCCGAGAGGTTGTTCTTGTCCCGCAGCAGTTGCTCGATCAGCGACATGCTCGGGGTGAGCTGCGCGGCGAGCTTGGGGTCGGCCAGCACCTCGCGCAGGTGCATGCGCTTGACGAGGTCTGCCTCGATCGCGCCGAGTTCGGGGCCGATCGCCGGGATCAGACGGCTGAGGTCGGGGGTGGTGCCCCCGCCGCCGGTGCCGGTGGGGCTGACGCCTGGTCCAGCCATGCGTCCCCCGGCGCGGCCGCCGCGCAGCTCACCGGGCCGGCAGCCGAGCGCGCGTTCCAGCCAGCCCGCGTCGGCCTGCCAGCGTGCCAGCTGCCCGGCGGTGACGGTGCCGGAGCCGGAGGCGAAGACGTTGAGCAGCACCTTCGAGACGAGCGCGGCACGGCGGACTTCGGCGGCCCGGTCGCGTGCGCCGTCCTCGGCATCGGGCTCGGGTGCCATCAGGCCGTCGAACTCGGCTGCCAGCTCCGGGTGGCGCTGCACGATGGAGTCGACGGAGGTCTGCGGGTCCAGCAGGGCGGGCGGCAGGCCGATGTCCTCGACGACGGCGAGGCTCGCCGATTCCAGGCCGGCCTGCTCCTCGTGGTCGAAGAGCCGGGCGAGCAGGCGCCAGTACAGGACCTGACGGCGGTTGTCGTGGGGGTCGGCCACGGGAGACCCGTCCGTGACGTCGGTCTTCGCGGTGGTTCCCTCGGTGGTCTCGGTCATTTGCGCAGCAGCCTTCCCGCGCGTTCCCGCAGGACCTGCACGGCGTCGGTGGCGGCCTTCTCGGCCTTGACGCCGTTCTTGTCGGTCGTCCCGCCCGCCCACGCCCCGGCGTGGACGGTGACGGCCTTCTTCCGCACGGTCGTCTCGACCGCCAGCGGCTGGACCCGGTACGCGCCGTCGTCCCAGCGGAGCAGCGCGATGCAGGCGCCCGACGCCGTGACGGCCTCCGGGGTGAGTGGTCCGGCGGCCGGCACGCGGTCGGTGCCGACGGCGAGGGTCTGACCGGCGACGGTGAACGTCACCGTGTCGTCGGCGATGGCGGCGGCGTAGCCCTCCAGGAAGACGGGTACGGCGATGCGCGCCGGGTGGCGGTCCAGCGGGGCGACGACCGGGTCGGCGGCGGTGGGCAGCGCGACGCGGGCGGTGACGAAGGCGTCGGCGGGCTCGCCCGCCTGGGCGTGCGCGTCGTTCCAGAGCAGATCGCCCTCGGCGGTGACCGGCATGCCGGCGAGGTCCATGGAGCGGCCTTCGCTGACGGCCGCGAGCAGGGACATGTGCGGGCGGAGCAGTTGCCACAGTCCGGCGCCGACGACGGTGTCCGGCTTCGGCACCGACACGCTCGCGCGCACCAGGTGGGCCGCCCCGCCGTCCGCGGGTTCGAGTACGGCGTGGACCTGGGCCTGTACGGCGGTGGCGTGCTCCTGCACGTCGACGCCGAGGGGCAGGAGGCGGCCGGTCGCCGTCCCGGTGCCGGAAGCACCGATCGCGCCGGGCAGCGTCAGCAGCATCCCGCGCGACCACAGGTCGGCCCAGCGGCGTACCGGGAACCCTTCCATGGTGGCGCCCGGGCAGGAGGCGGCGAGTTCGGCGGCGAAGCCGTCGAGGAGCGTGGCCAGCCGGCGCAGTCCCGGCTCGGGCAGCATCGCGGAGACGATCTGCGCCGCACCCGACACCAGGTCGTGGTCGATGCCCTGCCAGCCGGCGCGGGCCAGGTCGGACAGCCAGGACCGGGCGGCGGCCAGCACGTTCGGGGCCTGTGCGTCCTCGGGCTCCGGGACGGTACCGTCACCGCGGGTCCGGCCGGTGGCCTCCTGGATCCGGGACGTCAGCGCGTCGTGGACGGAGCCGAGCAGCGCGGTACGGGCGGCGGCCAGGACCACCAGGTGGTCCTCGCTCGCGGCGCCGGCGGCCGCCTTCTCGGCCGCCTCGGCGACCCTCGCGGCCAGCGGGGTCCCCGCGACGGCGTGGACGAGTTCCGTCAGGCCGGCCGCCTGGGCGGGCTGCGGGCGCAGGAGTCCGCCGACGAGCGTCGCGTCGAAGGCGTCGACGGCCGCGAGGGCCTCTTCGAGGCCGGGGACGTCCTCCGTGAGCAGGTCGATGCGCATCACGCCACCGCCCTGGTCGGCGGGAACCACTGCATCTCGGGCAGGGGGGCCGTGGTGGGGGCGAGTTCCAGGTAGGCGAGGTGGCGCAGGAACCGGCTGAAGACCGGCGCCGCCGCCTGCTTGTCGCCCGGTGACGGGCGCGCGCTCGTCATGGCGGCCGTGACGCTCTGCGCGTCCGACTCGCCGGACGCGCTCTCCACCTTGACGTAGCGGGCGACGCGCTCGGCGCCGTACTGCAGCACGGCCTCGACGATCAGGGCCCTTATGTGGTTGCAGAAGCCGCCCCGTGCGCCGCCGCAGGGGCGGTTGTTGTTGGTGCTGCAGGTGTAGGCGTAGCTGCCGGCGGCGACCGACGAGACGTAGACGCGCTCGATGTCCGAGCCGCTGGACACCACGCCCTGCAAGCGTCCGTCGGCGAGTTCGACGAACGGAACCTTGGCGAGCTTGCGCGGCCGCGCGGGTGCCGTCACCCGGGCCGTGCTCGACCTCTCCCAATCTGACAACGCGCCATCTCCTGTGCAGCAGGGGGTATTCCGCGCCGGATCGGCGGGACGTCATTGAACATATCCGCGATCACTGACAATGCCGTCCGGTCGTGCACAGGCCCAGGTCAGGGGCACGAGGGCGCTCGGTGTGGGTGTTCCGCGGTGGATCGCGGCAGGGCCGCGCGGCGCCGCCTCCGCGGGCCCCGGACCGCGTCACCGCGGCAGCCTGAACCCGCCCCGTTCCGGCAGTGGCGCGGTGAACCCCCAGCCGCGGGCGAGCAGGGCGTCGACGGCCGCCACGGCCGTCTTCAGCCGCTGCTCGTGCGGTCCGGTGAGCACCTCGTACGGCAGGCCGCGGCGGGTGAGTTCGGTGCGGAAGCGGCCCGTCATCCAGGAACGCAGGTGCTCTCCGTCGCGCAGCCCGTCGTCTTCGAAGGGCACGCCGGCGTCGTCGGTGAGCAGCCACAGGTGCTGCCGGCCCCGGGCGGCGACGGCCTCGACGCGTGGGGCGGGGCCGCCCATGTAGCGCTCGTGCCAGATCGTCGTGGCCATGGCGTCGGTGTCGCAGAACAGGACGGGCGACCCGGTGCGTGCGGCCGCGTCCTCGTCCGCGGCCTGGCGTTCGGCGATGAGCTCGAACTCGTCCGAGTCCCACTCCACTTCGTCGAACGTGGCGTCCGGACGGGTCGCCAGCAGCCGGGCGTACTTCTCCTCGCTGAGGGTGCGCCCGTACTCGGGCACCCACCGCGTCTCCTCCCAGACGCCTCCGCGCGCCCGGTAGTGCTCCGCGAGGGCGCGGGCCATGGTGGTGGTGCCGGTGGACTCGGCGCCGACGACCACCACCCGGCGGGCCAGGCCCGCCCGTACCGGCGCGGCCAGGTGGGGCCAGCAGGCGACGGGGTCCGCGCGGACGGCGGTGCCGGAGACCGGGTGTGCCGTGCGGTGCAGGTCGACCGTCACCGGCACCGCGCCGAAGCGGCGGGCGAGTTCGTCCCCGTACGGCTCGGAGGTGAAGACGGCGTCGACGGGATCCGGTACGGCGGCCTTGAAGACGGCCAGGTGGGCGTCCCAGACGGCCGGGTCGGTGTAGTCGACGTGGATGTCGTCCACGGCGCCGACGACGTCGACGCCCGCCTCCGGGTGCTCCTCGCGCATCCAGGCGACGCGGTCCTCGAGCGGGACCGACTCCACGGCGGAGGCACAGACCAGCACCGTGAGCCGGCGGCACCGCGCGGCGGCGCTGCGGACGAGGTGGTGGTGGCCGGCGTGCGGCGGGTAGAACTTGCCGAGCACGAGACCGTGGTCGAACTCGCTCACGCCACGACCTCCACCCGGGTCTCCGTGCCCTCCGCACGGGAGGCCGCCTCCGCCCGCCAGCCGCGCAGGCCGGCCAGGCACAGCAGCAGGAAGCCGGCGTAGAGGAGCGAGGTGAGGTGGAGGCCCTTGTAGGCGTACAGCGGGATGTAGACGAGGTCGGCGGCGATCCACAGGTACCAGGACTCGATCTTCTTCCGGCACTGTCCGTAGGTGGCGGCCAGTGACAGCGCGGTGGTGAGCGCGTCCCAGAAGGGCACCGTGGAGTCGGTGAACCGGTCGAGCACGACGGTCAGCAGCACGGTGGCGACGGCCGTGGCCGGGGCCAGCAGCGCCCAGGTGCGACGGTCGGTGCGGCTGATCGCGAGCCGCCCGGCGGCGGGGCCGGCGGCCGCCCAGGACCACCATCCGTACACCGCGAGCACCACGTAGACGACCTGCAGCGCGGCGTCCGCGTAGAGCCCGGCGCCGCCGAACAGCAGGATGAAGAAGAGGTTGTTGGCGATGCCGACGGGCCAGTTGGCGATGTGCCGGCGGGCCACGAGCCACACACACAGCGCACCGCTGCCGAAGCCCAGCACCTCCACCCAGCTGACGGGGGTGTCCAGCAGGGTGAACAGCGGCTGCTGGAGCGGGGCGAACAAGTCCGCGAGAGCCACGCGGCGACCTCCTGTAAACGTCATATTGACGATAACGAGGTCACCGGGGGGTCGCAAGAGGTTTTCCACGAGACGCCGTACGCCGTCGACCAGCGGACGTGGCCCTTGCTTCCCGTCCCGCCCACGCCCGCGGCGCGCTCCGGGCGTCCGGCACAATGCCCACGTGCTCCTCCTCTCCCGAACCCGTGAACGTGCCCCCGACCCGGTACGGATCCGTCTGGCGGCGGCCGCGGCCTCGGTGGTCACCGTCGGCGCGGGGCTGGCGCTCAGGGCGGTGGCCGACGGGAACGTCGCCAAGTACGGCGGCGACGCGCTGTACACCGTTCTGGTCCTCGCGCTCGTCGTCCTGCTGGCCCCGCGGGTCACGCCCCTGACGGCCGCCGTGAGCGCGCTGGCGTTCAGTTGCGCTGTCGAGTTCCTGCAGCTCAGCGACATCCCGGCCGAACTCTCCCGGCGCAGCGGCATCGCCCGCCTCGTGCTCGGTTCCACCTTCAACGCGCCGGATCTGCTCGGGTACGCCGCCGGCGCCGCGGCGGGCTGGCTCATCCACACGGCCCTGCGGATCCTGCTCTCACTCCGCTGACCTGGCTTCGCTGATGCCGTGCTCCGACCGGCGCGCATCACCATGAGCCGCCTCCGAACCTCGGGCACAACCAACGGCAGCCCGCTTGGCCGGGGGCGAGGAAGCAACAGTCGTGACGCCAGTGTGTTACTCCGCAGGAACCCCGCCGCTCCCAGTGCCGTCAGGTGGCTACTGCGAGGTGCCCTCACCGGCGGGCTCCGAGTGGGCTGCGATCCTGCGGTACTCCGTCCGTAGGTCATCGATCAGGACGGGCCCTGCCGGCAAGTGCGCCAACCAGAATGTCCAACCGTTGACTTTCCAGCCGACAGCGGCAGCAGCGGGTGAGGGGGAATCGTAGGACCCTCCCTCGACAACGATGCAGCCGTCGACGCTCAAGGTTCCCTCTGCTTCGACGCCCGTCGGCTTAGGGGTGAGTCGCGTGCCGGGCGCGAGGAGACCCTGTTCCAGGAGGTCGGTCAGGCGGATCCAGGGCACTGCCTGCCGGGCCGCCGGCAGGGTGGGCGGGCCGGACGGCGTCGGAGGGCGGTAATCCGAGTCGCCGAGTTCGACAAAGGCGTCGCGCACAACTGTCGCGATGAGTGAGCGGCGGGCCGCGAGGAAGTCGTCGTACTCCATCCGCTCCCAGTTGGTTGGGAGCGCGTGCCAGTACCCCTGTCGAGCGATGCGGTCGGCAGACAGCCGCTTGGCCGCCACCTGCTCGTGCCAGTAATCGGTTGGCGCCTTGTCGGAGATGGCGATGTTGTCGCTCCACTCCACCAGGGCCATGTTGGCGATCTGGTTGATCCGCTGGGTCTCCGGAATGCCTCGGTTCTTGAGGTGGTTCTTCGGGAAGAGATGGTGGCGTTCGATGCCCTTCTTCACGATGACCGCGGGATCAAGGCGGGCCCGGACCTTCCCGGTGGACAGCAGGGCGTCGGCGTCCAGGATGTTGAGGGCCGCGATGTACGCCATGAGCGCCGGCGATTTGGCTGCTGCCGTGTCCAGGGCATTGGGCAGGGTGATGGACCAGTAATCCTGGGTGAGAGTGTCGTCGATGACCTTGTTCAGGGTGGCGAGGTACGCCTCGGCGTCGCCCGCCGCGACACTGCCCAGCCGGCCGAGATCCTGTTCGACGCGTGTCTCGAAGGACCCCGAATAGCGGCTGGTGGTATGGGCCATGAAAAACCATCGCGCGATGGTCTCGCGTAGCCTGTCCAGCGAGACTTGGTAGTCGACGCGCCCGACCAACCAGAGCGCGTAACTGTAGATCACCGCGTTCTCGGAGCTGATCATCTTGCTGCCGCGGAATCCGGCCCGCTCGAGGCACTGCAGGAACTCATGCCAGTGGGTCAGATCCAGCACATGTTTCTGTGCCGCTTGGAGCCGGCCGAACTGCTCCTCACGTACGTCGGCAGATGATCTTCCGGAGTCTGCGTCCCGGCCGCGCAGCACGGCATAGACCTGTTTGAGGACCGCGCGGCGGAGGGCGAGTACTGCGGTGACGCGCAGCAACTGCGCCGGGTCGGGTTGGATGTGCCAGTTGAAGGGGGACGGCCCACCGGAGCTGGGACTGCGGGACTCGCGACAGAAGTCCTCCAGAGCGCAGCGGCCTTCCTCCCAGTAGACGGAGAGAAGCGTGAGGATGAAGTCGGCCTGGTTGAGGGTGACACCGTTGCTGTTGATCCGGACGAAGATCTCGGCGACTTCCTCCTCCTCGATACTCTCGGCCAGTTCGACGATCTTGAAGGGATAGCTCTCGAGGTTGTAGAGGTCGTCGAGCGCGGTGTCCAGTCTGTCCTTCTCGGCCTCGTCCAAGTCACGCTTGAGTGAGAGCCGTTCGAGGAAGCCGCGAACGGCCCGCTTGCGATTGCCGGGTTCCCAGAGGGTGCTGATGTCCGACAGGTACTCCGGGTCTTTCTCAACGGCGGCGTCGGTGACGGCGAACGTGGCGTCGGTGGGCCGGAAGGCGATCCTGATACGACGGTGGGTGAAATCGTTCGCCAGCACATGGGATGCAGTGATCACCGCGTAAAGCGAGGTCAAGCGCTGTTGCCCATCGACGATGAGATGCTGAGGAACGGCTGTGTGCTTGGCGTCGGTGCCGATGCGGCGGGCGCCGGGTTCTGCCCCGGTCTTCCAGAACAACAGGTTCCCGACGGGAAAGCCCTTGTACATGGAATCGAAGAGGTCGCGCGCCTTTGCGGCGGGCCAGACGTACGGGCGCTGCAGCTCGGGCAATGCCAAGGCACCGCACTCAATGGCGTGCACCAGATGGGACACAGCAAGCGTCGTGTCGCTGTAGAGAGGCTTGGCCATGGAAGAGTCCCCCCGGAACAACAGAAAGAGTCGCAACAGATCGACACTATAGAGCCGGACCCGCCATTCGACGTCGAAAAGCTCAGCAACCCGCAGCTTGGGGAGCAGACGTGGCCTCGGGCCCAACACCGTTCCACGCGCAGGCACTTCGTGAATCCCAAGACGGAACGGACCACCAGGGAGGCCACAGCGGGCAGCGACCTGCATGGCTTCTCGCCGCCACCCGGACGGGTGAACCTTGCGGGCCCCGCCACCCCGGGACCGGCGGCCGCCCCAGGCTCAGCGCCCCGCCGTCAGCAACGCCGCCATCTCCCGTGCCGAGGACGGGACTCCGCGCACCGGCTCGCCGTACTGCGGATGTGCCTGGTCGAGCGTGGGCACCATCGGCCGCGACCGCTCCTCCGGTACGCGTTCCAGCACGGTCGTGCCGGTCTCCGCCTCCAGGGCCGGGGCGTAGCCGGCGGCGCGCAGGGCGGCGAGCGTCTCGTCCGGCGCCGCCGTGGAGATCAGCACCGTCGGCGCGATCTTCCGCAGCCCCAGTCCGGCCAGACCCCGCGCCCGGGCGACCTCCTCGACCAGGGCCGTGTCCTCGGAGCGGATGCAGCACGCCGAGCGCACCACGCGCAGCCGCCCGTGGCTCCGGGCGACGTCCTTGACCGTGTACGTCAGCGGCTGCGGCAGCCCGGTTCCCTGGTGTGCCACGGCGGTCAGGCGCCCGAGGATCCCGTCGGCGTCCCATCCCGCGTCGAAGGCGCGGCGCAGCGAGGCGGGCGTGATGCGCCAGACCACGGCGTGCCCCTCGGACTCGATGTCGCCGACCGCGGACAGCAGTGCCGCCAGCTCGGGCGCCGGGGTGCCGGTGACTGTCGCCGTGGAGTCGGCCTGGAACCGGGCCGTGGTGCTGGGTGCGGGCAGCGTCGAGCGCAGGGCTTCGCGCAGCGCGGCCACCGCCTTGGCAAGGGCCGGGCGTTCGGCCAGGCCCTCCCCCAGCCGGTCGGTGCCCTCGGCCGCCGGGTCGGCGTCCGCGCCGGGAACGGCCGGGTAGTGGCGGGCGGCCCCGGCGTCCAGGAGGCCGGCGACCGCCCGGCCGACGTCGGTGAGCGCGCCGTGGGCCACCAGGCCGAGCAGCTCCGCCTCGGCCAGCGTGGCCTCGAGCCACCCTTCCAGGTCCTCGTCGTCGTAGGGCGCCATCAGCGCCGGCCGGAACCAGACGGCCCCTTCGAGGAGTTCGCCGTGCCCGTCGTCCCCGGCGGTCAGCCCTGACCCGTCCGGCAGGGTGGCCAGCGCCTTCAGTACGCCGTGCCGCAGTGGCACCGCGTACGGGTCCTGAGGGCTGACCAGGGCGACCGGGGTCTCGTCGTCGTCCGGCCAGTAGGTGAACACCAGCGGGACGACGGCCCAGGCCGCTGCCAGCGGCAGCAGCTTCCCGGCGGGGGTGGCCGCGGCCCACGCGTCGTAGCGCTCGCTCGGCAGCAGCCGGGCCGGCCGCGGCGGAGCGGCGGGTCGCCGGCGCCCCCGGCCGCGAGCGGCGGGTTTCTCCTCCTCGGCCTGAGGAGCGGCAAGCCCCGCGTTCACCGCCAGGTCGAGCCACAAGCGGGTGTGTTCCTCGCTCGTCCCGGCCGCTTTGGCAAGCCTCCTGGTGTCGCGCACCGCGATGCCCCCCGCCTTGCGCACCGCGACCGGATGCGCGGCGAGTTCGCGCATCACCAGTTCCGCGCGCCATGCGGCGGCCCCTGCCGCCGCCGCGCCCCGGTCCGCCCAGTCGCGGGGCAGCGGCGCGACGGAGGTCAGCGGTTCCGGGTCCAGGCTCGGCGCGGGGGCGGGCTGCTCGCCGCGCAGTGCGTGGCCCACCTCGTACGGCAGTTCCACCAGATCCGTGCCGACCGGCACGACCATGCCGTGTTCCGCGAGCCAGTCGGTGCCCTCGTCGCCGCTGCCCCCCTCCCGGAACGTGTACTTGCGGTCCGGCCCGCCGTAGCCGCCGGACCGGGAGACGAAGCAGTGCGTACGCAGCAGCGGCGGTCCCTGCAGCATGTGCTCGAGCAGCTCGTGGGACGCCGCCGGGGCAGTGGCCACCAGTTCCCTGACCCGGCCGGTGTCCTGGAGCACGGCGCCGATCGCCGTCTGCGCGTCCGCGCGGGTGCGGTGCTCGATACCGAGGGCGGCGGCGATCCGTTTGATCTCCGGCGCGTTGTAGGCCTGTGTGAACAGCAGGTCGGCCGGCCTGCCGTAGCCGTCCATGCGGGCCGCCGACGCGTGCAGGATCGACGGCAGCGCCAACTGGCCGCGCGGCGCGGGGAGCAGCAGCGCCCGGTCCCGCAGCCGTTCCAGCGCTCGAACGATCGACTCGCGCGGCGTGCCGCCCTGTTCGAGCCAGTCAAGCACCTCCGCCTCGGGCACGAGCCGGGTGTAGGGGTCCACCGGCGGTGGCGCGGGGCGCCAGGTGTACGTCTGCTGCTCGGCCGCGGGCACCGGCCCGTACGTCTCCAGCGCCCGGGCCGCCACGCACGCCAGCAGCTGCGCGTCGCCTCCCGTCCCCGCGGCGACGGCCCGGTCCACGGAGTCGTCGGTGAGGAGGTGCTCCGCGAGCTGCCGGAGCGTGGTGAGCGGCGTGTAGCCGGCGGCACGCGGCAGTTCGCGCTCTTCCAACAGGACGGTCAGGCGCTCGACGGAGAGTCCCGCGAGCCAGTTCTCCAGGGCGGTACGCACATGCACCCTGCCGAGCCTAGAACACAGCGAGTCGGCCCCTGTGGCGCCCGGAGCGATCCCAGGCCCGGCGGGTGGACGAGAGGGTGCGGCCCTGCGGTACGGCGCCGGGCCGTGTCGTGGAGCCGCGCCCCCCAAAAGGGTGGGTCAGAAGCCCAGGTTCCAGGTGTCGAGGTAGCCGGGGAGGACATGGAAGTTGCCCGGGGTGTTGTCCCTGACCCGCAGCTTCCGGGTGCCGTTCGCCGGGACCGCGGAGGCGTCGACGGTGAACGTCTCGTGGAGCTCCGGGATCGCGACGGGGCCCTGCGGCCAGTCCCGCTTTCTGCGATCGGGCGCTCCGCGCCACGTGGTTTCCCGGTCCGGTTTCGCAAGCGCCCCGCCTGCCGCTTCCAGCACGGGACGCCCGACACCCGATATGCTTGACTAGTCAACGACCCGCCGGGAAGTCCGGAGTTGACCTCACTTTGGCGTTCCCCAGTGCTGCGACATCCCCTTCACCCGGGACGTTCGAGCACTGCCTACCATGGGAGAAAAATTGACGTATAAGGTCATCCAGTGGGGTGCCGGCGACAACGGGCAGGCCCTCATCCGCGCCGTGGCTCGCCATCGTGATCTCGAACTGGTCGGCTGCAAGGTCTGGAGTCCCGCGAAGGACGGCGTCGACGCCGGCGTCATCGCGGGCATCGAGCCGATCGGCGTCCTCGCGACCACCGACCGCGAGGAACTGCTCCGCACGGACGCGGACGTCGTCCTCTTCTGCACCCGGCTGCGCCCGGACGAGATGGACGCCAACGACCAGGACATCGCCGACCTCCTCCGGTCGGGCAAGAACGTCATCTCCGTGACGGGCCAGCACTCGATGCCGTCCGCGATACCCGGTTACGCGGAGAAGTTCGAGGAGGCGTGCCGCGAAGGCGGTTCGACCTTCACCGGCGCCGGCCTCAACCCCAACTTCATCGCCTCGCGGCTGGCCCCGACCATCACGGGCCTGTGCGCGGACGTGGAGTCCCTCCACATCCGCGAGACCTACTCCGTGGCCGACGACGGGCCGGAGATCGTCTTCACCGCGGTCAACTTCGGCGCGAAGCTGGAGGACTGGCACGAGGGCACAGCCCTCAAGCAGCAACTCGACCACCTCTTCGTCCAGTTGACCCACAATGTGGCGCACTCCCTGGACATGGAACTGAAGACCGTCGAGATGAGCACGGAGCTCACGCCCGCGCACCGCGACATCGAGATCGCGGCAGGGCTCATCGCCGAGGGCACCGTGGCCGTGGTCACGCTCACCTACGCGGGTGTCCCGGTCGACCCCGACCAGATCCGGATCACCGTGCAGGTGCGCTGGGCCGTGTCCGACGACATCCCGGGCGTCCCGATCACCTCAGGGTGGCGCGTCAAGGTCGAGGGCAAGCCCAGTCTGGTGATGGAGATGCGCCCGGATCCGGCGGAGGACCGGACCTACCACCCCGAGACGATGGTCGGTTCCGCGATCCCCGTCATTCCCGAGGTGATCAACGCGGAGCCCGGTCTCCTGCTGCCGCGCGTCTACGGCGCGTACAAGCGTCGTTTCGTCGGGGCCTGATCACTGAGGCGGCGGGCGCGTCGCGCCGGGGGACGACGGGGCGAACCCGGCGCTCCCCCGGCGCGACGCGGCCGCCGCCGCCGCCGGAACGACCGGCGCACCGCCGCACGGCCGGTTCACGACGTCAGCTCAGATGGGCGTTCTTGGCCGCCATGACCGCCTTGGCGCTGTTCCAGCCGACCACGCCGACGGCGCGCCCGTCCTTCTCCGCCAGCATGACGAACTTCCGGGATTCCACGGTGCCCTCGATCAGCCGCATCTCCGCGTCATCGGGCAACGTGCCGAAGACCTGGATCCTGACGTCGTACTGGTCCGTCCAGAAGTACGGGACGGACCGGTAGGCGTCCTGGCCGCCGGTGATGTCCCCCGCGACGAACACGGCCTGCTGCACGGCATTGGCCCGGTTCTCCAGGCGGGTGCCGACGCCGTTCCGCCCGTCCGACCAGCGGGCCACGTCCCCGACGGCGTGGACGTCGGCCGCGGCGCGACCGCGTTCGTCGCAGACGATGCCGTCGTCCAGGACGAGGCCGCTGCCGACGAGCCAGGCGGTCGCGGGAAGGGAGCCGATGGTCACCACCACCGCATCGGCGGGAACCGTCCCGCCGCCCTCCGTAGTCACGCCGGCGACCCGTCCGTGGTCGTCGAGCAGCCCGTTGACGCGGGTGTCCATCAGCAGCCGTACACCGCGCTCGGCGTGCAGCCGGGACAGCTCCCGGCCGACGGCCGCACCTGTCTGTCGCCACATCGGAGCCGGGTTCGGGTCGACCAAGGTGACGTTCAAGCCCATCTCCCGGGCAGTCGCGGCGACCTCGCACCCCAGCACTCCCGCCCCGATGACCGCCGCATCGCGGGCCTCGAGCAACTGCGCGCGCAGCCCGGCGGAGTCCTCCAGGGTCCGCAGGACCCACGTACCCCGCAGCGCGCCGGTGCCCGGCAAGGCACGCGGTGTCAGGCCGGTCGCGATGACGAGCCGGCCGTAGTCCAGCTCGCGGCCGTCCTCCAGGACGACGGTGTGCGCCCCGACGTCCAGGCGCACGGCTCGGCGGCCCAGCAGGAATTCGGCGTCCAGCCGGTCCAGTTCCCGTCGGTCGCGCAGGCGTACCTGTTCCTCTCCCCAGGCCCCCGAGAGGACCTTCTTGGAGAGCGGCGGCCGGTCGTAGGGGAGGTGGGTCTCCGCCCCCACGACCTGGACCGTGCCGCGGAAGCCTCTGCTGCGCAGCGCCTCCACGGTCGTCAGCCCGCCGACCGACGCGCCGATCACCAGCACGTCGGCGGTCACGGGTGCAGTCGCTCCGCCAGCCGGATGGCGGCGGCGGGGCAGATCGTCGCCGCCGTCCGCACCCGCTCGAACTCCTGCGCGGGAGGTCTTTCCTGAAGCAGGACCACGACCCCGTCGTCGTCCCGCTGGTCGAAGACCTCAGGTGCGGCCACGACGCACTGGCCGCCGGCGACGCACTTGTCCTCTTCCACGGTAATGATCATGAATCATCCTTCGAGAATGCGTACCGAGGACTCACCAGGCGACAGGCAGGGCGTCCAGGGCGTAGACGTTCGGGCCGAAGCGGTGGAAGGAGAGCTCCTCGGCGGGAACCGCGAGCCGCAGCCCGGGGAACCTGCGGAAGAGGGGGGCCAACGCCACCTGAAGTTCCGCTCGGGCCAGGTGCTGTCCCGGGCACTGGTGGATCCCGGAACCGAAGGTCATGATCTGGATCGGTTCCCGGGTCAGGTCGAGGGTGTTCGGGTCCCCGGAGACCACCTCCGGATCGCGGTTGGCGTTGAGCGGTGAGGCCAGGACCCACTCGCCCGCCTTCACGACGTGGTCGCCGATGGTGACGTCCTCGGTCGACATGCGGGGGAAGCCGCCCGAGACGCTCATGTAGCGGAGCAGTTCCTCGGCGGCGTCGGCCGTGGAGTGGGCGTCGTCGAGCAGGACGGCGAGCTGCTCGGGCTGCTGCATCAGCGCCAGGGCACTGAGCGCGATCGTCGCCGCGGACGTCTCGTGCCCCGCGAGAACCAGTGCGCTGACCATGCCGACGATCTCCTCGTCGGTGACCTCACCGTGGCGCTGGGCCACCAGGGCGCCGATCAGGCCGTCGGTCGGATTCCGGTGGTTCTGCGCCACCAGGTCGCCGACGTAGTCGTTCAGGCGCATGAAGTTCTTGAAGGCCTCCTCCGGCGGCAGCGAGAAGTCGACGATGCCCGCGCACAGCCGGTTGAAGTCCCGGTGCTCGGAGCCGGGGATGCCGAGTATCTCGCCGATCACGATGGAGGGCAGCGGGAGGGCGTAGGCCTCGAACAGGTCGACGCCGGGGCCGGCTTCCTCCACCTCGTCCAGCAGTTCCGAGACGATGGCCTCGATCCTGGGCCGCAGCTGCTCGACCCGCTTGGGCGTGAAGGAGCCGGCCACCATGCGGCGCAGACGGGCGTGGTCCGCACCGTGGTAGCGCGGGAAGAAACCGGGCAGCGCGCTGTCCATGGCTCCGTCCGGCGTGGGGATGAAGCTGTGGTCGAGACGCGGCTCGTTGTACAGCGCCCGGACGTCGGCATAACGCGAGAACATCAGCACGTCGACCTCGCCGTACTCCCGCTCGACCATCCGGAGCCGGGTGGGCCCTTCACGCCGCGCCATCTCCGCGAGCCGCTCGGAGGGGTCGAACGGACACCGGGCATCACGGTCCGTGACGGCGAACCCACGCGTCAGTTTTTCAGGCATGTCGAGCTCCAAGGAGGTGCAGACCGGACGTATGCGGGCGCCCACGTCCCCCGGCCGCGGTCGCACGCTGGGACACGTGGCCGAACGGGTCGTGGATGTGGGGCCCATGGCTTTCGGCCCGGCGAGGGAAGCCGCACGCCGAACCGGCATGCCCCAGGCCCCATTTGCCGGGATCCGGAGTCATTCAAACACAAATTTGCTTGACGCGACAAGTGAATTCGGAGGCTGCACCCGATGCCGGAGAGGGAGGGGCGACAGTATCCTGCATACGATCAGTCCAACGGCTCGACACCGGAGGCGACATGGAGCATCTGGACCCCGAGGTAGTGCTCGGCATGACGGCGCAGGCACCCGACGGCGTGGTCATCATCGATCGTGAAGGGCTCATCCGTTACTGGAACCACGGCGCCGAGCGGATCTTCGGGTTCTCCGCCGCCGAGGTCGACGGCCGCAGCCTGGACGTGATCATCCCGGAACGGCACCGGCAGCGGCACTGGGACGGCTTCGACAAGTCCATGGCGAGCGGCACCACCAAGTACGGGGACGACGACCTGCTGGCCGTCCCCGCCGTGGGCGCCGGCGGCCGGAAGCTGTCGATCGAGTTCAGCGTGGTGCTGCTGAACGACGCCGAGGGGCGCCCGGGTTACGTCGGCGCGGTCATCCGCGACGTCACCGAACGGCGCGCCCACGAGAAGGAGCTCTACCAGCAACTGGCGGCCGCCAAGGCCGCCGCCAGAACGCCCAGCTGACCTCCACCCCTACAGGGCGAAACTCCTGGCCCGGAGAAGACAGTGCGGGTAGGTCCGACCGTGCTCCTGAAGGCGAGTCCGGCGATCCGAGTGCTGCGCTGCACGGGCCGGTAGCGCAAGAGGTGCGCGGCGAACCGTATCCGCGCCTGCTCGCCCGCAGGTGCCACCGGACGGCCCCACCCCGTCCGGCCTGGGACCGCGCATCGCCAAGACGCCGTTCGCGATGGCGAGATGAGAGGCGGCAATCCCTCATGGAATCCTGCGACGCATGCGGATGTCTCCCACCCGAAAACCGCTGCAGTCAAGGAGGAGGGGCGAGTCCGCCTCCTCGTCCCTTCCCTCCGCAGGTGCGGTCAGAACGGGCAGTCATCATCGAAACCATCAACGGTATCGACAATGGAATCGCGGTCGACGCGCTGGCCGTTGAAGTGCCCAGCGACCCATTCGACGCACTCCGGCCGATCACCTGTGCCAACCCGGCAGAACTCTTCTACCGCCTCACGCACCAGGCGGATCGGCAGGGCACTACTACGGTCATGGAATAGTGGATAACCAGGATCCGAGACCAACACGGGGTCAAAGTTCGGAGGTTCCGGGTTGTCAGAGATCCACACCGAATCATATATCCCACCCTTTCTGGGGCTTCGCATCGTCAGCCCCCACACAAGAGCCCCAAACCCGGTCGAAGCGTTGATCGCAACCCGCAGATGATTATCCGCCACTGGATTTGTATCGGTGTGAGGCTGCTCCGACAAACAAAACCACACATTCACTCCGACGGAACCGGTCTCCTCGACACCGCCCCCCAATTCTTCGCCGTCAAACACTCTGGCAACAAGGCGCGCAGCTTCGTCCATATTCGTGCCATGGTGCCACTCGCCATCGAAGTGAACGCTAAGAATTGCCAAAACCCTCTCCCTTCAGGGATTTACACACAGTAGCAAAAGGAGTCGGGGGCCGCCCTCGCGGACGAGCCCCCGACCTTCTTGCGTCGATTCCTCAGCGGCGTCCCCTCAGCGGGAACATCGTCATTGCGCCATCTGCACCACGGTAGTGGACCCTCAACTCATAGCCTTGCGGCAGAATGAGCGGAACTGCGGTTTGACACGAGTACGGACCCGAACACGGTCCGCCGCGATGGTTGATCACGATGTCCAACGATGTCACGCCCTTCAGATCCATATACCAGGCGATCTTCGTTTCCACGTGCGTGGCAGCATCGAACGGCCCGGATCGCGGATAGTCTTCAGCAGCGCCCTGGAGAAACCCGTCGATCATATCAGCGAGATTTCCACCACCGCTTCTCATCCTGTGACCGACCGGCGTAGCCGTGCCGTCTTCGGCGATGCTCACTACCTGACCCACCGTCGGATCGTGATCACCACGCACCGGCAGGCCGGCTTCGATGTCTCCAACGCCGCAGTTGTGAACGAGTACAGACACACTCGCTGACACGACATAGTACGTATGGACATCGGAGACGGTCAGGTTGTGGACCGTGGCGCCCTGACTGGTCCAACGCTTGACCGCCGCGATCTGGACGTACGTGCCCGCGCTGGTCTGCAGCCACTGACCGGACTTCAGGTCGGTGGCGTCGACCCACTTGCCGAGCTCCGCCACCCAGAAGGGGTGCCCGTCGGTCGCGGTGACCTGGGCCGTCCTCGAACCCGCCTTGCCGTCGACGTCGATCGTCAGCCTGACCAGGTGCTTGAGGCCCTCGCCCTTGATCGCGGCACTGACCGTCTCGACCCGGGTCTCGCCCGTCCTCGGGTCGGTCACCTTGACCTTGTCACCTGGCTTGACCTGCTCGATCGGCATGATCGAGCCGTCGGCCATCAGAACCTTCGTACCGGGGACGAAGCTGTTGCCGACCGGGCAGGAACCGCCCTCCCCGGCCTTGCCGGAGCCCGAGCCGCCGCTGCTGCCTCCGTGGCTGCGCGAGGAGCCGCCGGACTTGCCGCCGCCTCCGCCGCCACCGCCGCCCTTGCCCCCACCGGAGTGCGAGGAGGACTTGGGTGCGGCCTTGGCCTGGGACTGCTTCTGGACGGGGTTACCCGTCTTCCGCTTCGCGGCAGCCGCTACATCGGCTCTTCTCTTGGCTGCCTCGGCCGCCTTCTTCTTGGCCCTTTGCGCGGCTTCCTTCTTCGCTCTCTCGATGGCCAGCTTCTTGGCCCTGAGCGCGGCCGACTCGGCTGCCTTGGCCGCCTTGAGCACCGCCTCGGCGGCCCGCTTGGCGACCTTGAACGCCTTGATGGCGTCGATGGTGCGGTTGACCGCCTTGATCACGGCCGGGATCTTGCCGAGCTTGGCCCACGGGATGGCGTCGACCGCGATGCTGACGCAGGACCACATGTCGCCGCCGAAGCAGGCTATGGCGTCGTTGATGCCGATGAAGTCCTTCAGCGTCTCCCACGCGACCGCCAGGATGACGGAGGTGAGGGACTTGCCCTGCATGGACTGTGCTTGCGCGACCTGCGCCGCGGACAGACCCGCGCCGGCAAGGGCCGCGGCCTTCTCCGAAGCGGTCAGGACGATCGACTCACCGGTCGGGTCGGAGTACGTGACCGGGTTGTTCTGCGCGTACCCGTACCCGTTGGACTGCAGCGGGTCGTTCAGGTCGAGCAGCGGGTCGACGGACAGGAAGCGTCCGACCACCGGGTCGTAGAGACGGACACCGAGCGGCTGGTAGCCGGAGGAGTCGTCCCGGGTCTGGCCCAGGAAGCCCCTGTGGCTCTGCCGGCCCGCATTGGCGGTGCCGCGTTCGTTGCCGAACGGGTCCTGCTTGCGGACGCGCACCGGCATGGAGCCGTAGAGACCGACCTCGGTGTACGCGCTGCCCTGGTGGTCCGTGGTCTGGGCCACCAGGACGTCCGCGCCGGTGCCGTAGGCGTAGCGCACGACGGAACCACCGGGGACGCCGTAGGTGCGCTCGGTCTTGACCAGGACGCCGCCCTTCTGGACGGTGACCTCCGCGTCGCCCAGGTGCAGCGTGGCCTGCTTGCCCTGGATGGTGAGCAAGCGGGAACCGTCGGGGCCGTAGATGTGACGGGTGTCGTTCTGCGGCTCCCACAGTTGCGCCGCGGAGGAGCCGTCACAGGTCGCCAGCACGACCGGGGTGGAGTTGGCGTTGACGGCGCCCTGGACCGCGAGGCACAAGCTGGGGGTGCCGGCCAGCATGAGCTGCCCGACGGCGTTGCGCTGCAGATCCTGCGCGGCGGAACCGTCGCACTTGCGGATCTGGAGCGCCGCCCCGATCGACGCCGCGGTGGGCTGCAGGCACCAGGTGTCCTGCGTCGAGAGGGTGCCCCGGTTGGAGTTGGTCTGCCCCGGCGTGGGGGTGAACTTGAAGTTCTGCGCGCCCGACAGGTTGCACGAGTAGAGCTGGATCACCTGGTTGGCCGACGGAATCCCGCCCTTGAGGTCGAGGCACTTCTGCCCCAGGCCCACGTACGGGGTCTTGCCGCCGCTGCCCTGGCCGGTGATCCGGTCGACCTGACCGTCGTAGGTCCAGGTCAGCTCCTGCTTGTCGCCGTTCTGGATCGAGGTGACGGTCTTGGTCTCACCGGTCAGCTCGTACAGTCGCGTGGCCTCGGCCGTGACCTGCGCACCCGCCGGGGTCTTGTACGTCTTCGACACCTTGGTCAGCGTGTGCGGCTGGTCCTTGGCGGCGTTCTTGCCGTACGCGTAGCTGGTGACGGCGTTCTTGGCGGTGTCGCCGGTGAGGTCGTTCTCGGTCAGTTCGGTGCGGTTGCCGAGCAGGTCGTACTCGTACTCCTGCCAGTAGCCGGAGGCGTCCGCGCCCGCGGCGACCGGGAGCGTGCCGTCCGCGTTCTTGTTGAGCGAGCCGTCGGGGTTCCTCGGGTTGACGCAGGCCGCCTGGTCCTTGGCGGTCCAGGCCGACTTCAGCTGGCCCATCGGGTCGTAGACGAAGCACTGGCGCTCCGCGATCCCGTCGGACTTCTCCTGGATCGAGGTGACGTTGCCGGCCGGGTCGTAGGTGTACGCCCGGTTGGACACCAGGTTGTCGCCGACGACGTTCTTGTCGTCCGTCTTCTCGCGGTAGACCGACTGCTCGGTGAGCTCGCCGCTGCCCTCGTCGTAGGCGTTCTGCGTCCACACACGGTACGGCTGGGCGCCGAGCGTGGAGCGGAGCACCTGGCCGTAGGCGTCGTAGGCGGTCTCGGAGCCGTACCAGTCCTTGCCGGAGATCGAGAGCGGATTGCCGTCCTTGTTGTAGCGGACGACCAGCTTCTCCGCATCGAAGTTGCCCACCGCCGGGACGGTGGACTCGTCCAGCATGCCGTTGTCGTTGTACGTGTAGTCGTACCTGTATTCCTTCTTCAGGCCCCAGGTGTCGACGATGGACTGCGGCAGGGACAGCGTGGTCGAGGTCGGCTGGTAGTCCTGCGTGTAGCCGTTGACCGTCTGCGTGTACGCGAGGCCGTCGGTGTACCGGGTGGCGGTGGCGGGCATGCCCTTGCCGCCCGTGGCGGAGTCGTACGTGAACTCCGAGAGCAGGGTGCCGGCGGCGTCGTTGAGACGCTGCTGCTTGGGCCGCGACAGCTCGTCGTAGCTGTTCCAGACCTTGACACCGCGGTCGTTCGTGGTCGTCTGAGGCCGGCCGAAGGCGTCGTACGTCGTACGGGTCGTCCCCGAGTCGGGGTCGGTCGCCGTCTCCACCTGGCCGCTGTGGTTGTACGTCCACGACCACGGGTGCGACTCGTCCGCCGAGGCGGTCGCCGTCTTGACCTGGCCGCGAGCGTCGTACTCGTAGTCAGTCGACGTGAACCCGCCCGGAGCCTCCGGGTTGATGGTGTCCGTCCGGACGGTGCGGCCGAGCGCGTCGGTCCAGACCCGGTAGGTCGAGTCGCCCTGCGGCTGGATGACCTTTGACCAGTCCTCGCCGTACTCGTAGCGGACGGCCCGGTCCTCGTACGCCTTGGAGAAGGACTCCTTGGTGTTCGGGTCGACCCACTTGAGGTACGGCGTCTCCTTCAGAACGCGGCCGAGGCCGTCGTAGGTGTAGCGCGTGATGTTGGGGACGGCCGTGTCGGCGAGCGGGCTGAAGAGCTCGCCGGGCTTCGCCTCCTGCGTCAGGTAGGCGTTGTTGGTCTGGTAGACCTCGCCGGAGGGGTTGTACAGGGTGTCGGTGATCAGCCAGCCGGCGCCGTTGTCGGCCTCCTCCTGCGTCTGCCGCTCACGGCCGAGGCCGTCGTAGAGGGTGACGGACTTCTCGATCCGGTCCTCGTAGCCACGCGCGTACGTGGTGACGTACGGAGGCTTGCGGATCTTGATCTTCGGGTCGGTGGGGTCGGTCTCCTCCGCCGGAACCGTGTAGACCGCACGGAAGTCCGCCACGCCGGAGCTGGGGGTGCGGCCCGGCGCCCAGGCCTCGGCGAGCCGGCCCAGGGGGTCGTACACGGCCTCGCTGACCTGGAGGTTGGCGTCGGTCGTCTTGACGGTGACCGAGCGGCCCGGCTCCAGTTCCTGGATCTGGCTGTGCCCGAGGACATTGGTCGTGGTGATCTTGAAGACCTGGCCGGTGGCCGGCCCCATGGACTCGTAGGCGATCGTGGCGGACTTCGGGGTCTGCTGGGTCAGCTGATCCGCCGGAGTCTGCTTGACCACGCGTCCGACGTCGTCGAACTCCGTCCTGCCGGTGGTCTGGAAGCCGGTGCCAGCGCCGTTGAGCGTCCACGACTCGGTGGCCAGCCCACGGGTGGTGGCACCGGGCTCCGTGCCGTAGGACGTGCCGTCGTACGCGGTGCGCTGGCCGCCGCTGAGCGTCGACAGGTCCGACCAGTCGGCGTTCTCGCAGGTCGTCGGTGAGACCAGGACCTGCTTGGACAGACCGATGAGGTTCTTGTCGGTCCGGTGCAGGTACTCCAACTTGGTGCACGACTCGTCACCGGTCTTGTTGGCGGCGGTGTCGCCCAGGGACTCGACCAGGGTCGGCAGCCCGTAGGTGGAGTCGTACGTCGTGGCCGTCTTGACCGTGCGCAGGGTGCGTGGGTCCTCGGTGTTGGTGCCGGACGACCTGGTGTACGCGATCTCCTCGGGCTCCGTGACCCGCCAGGCCCGCAGCGGGGTCAGGCCGTCGTCGCGGTCGCGCTTGCCGAGTTCGGTGGCCTCGGGCTTGGTGACCGAGCGGGACAGCCATTCGGAGTCGGCCTTGGTGGAGTCGGTGTACGTGATCTCCTCGGCGATCCGGCCGGCGAACGGCTCCTCGTCCTTGGCGATCTCGGCGCCGGTGATGTCCTTGACGGACACACTGCCGCCGAGGCCCCGGAAGAACCGGGTGACGGACTTGGAGCGCTGGTCGGCGGTGTCCGGGGTGTCCTCGACGACCGGGCCCGTCAGGACCGTGGTCTGCTCGACGCCCGCGAACTGCGAATAGGTGCGCTGGGACTTCTTGGTGAACTCGGCCTCGGCGAGCTTCCAGGCCGGGTTCTTGTACCGGTACTCCGTCCTGGTGGTGAAGTTGCCGTCGATGTTGGGCAGTTCCTCGACGGTGTCCACGACGTACTTGTGGAACCAGTCGATGTCCTCGACCTCGGGGTCGGGGTTCCAGAACGACGGGAAGCAGAGCCGGTCGTTCACCTTGAGCTGGGCCTGCAGCCGGGCCATGGCCGTGGCCCTGTCCTCGCCGGGCCGCTGGTCGAGCACGGGAAGGTCGCCGGTGGCGCAGTCGCCCTCGATCGGCTTGTACGTGACGATGGTCTCGCCGCCGTACTCGTTGACGACACGGCCGATGCGCAGCCGGGAGAAGCCGGGGCGCGTGGGGTGGACCTCCTTGACACGGTTCGGCATGTCCTCGGCGTTGGGCTCGAACCGCACCGTGTTGAGCTTCACGCTCGCGTCGGTGGTGCCCTTGCGGGCGTAGCCGGTGCGCTGGACGGACTCCAGCCACAGGGCCGTGTTCGGGCCGGTCACCAGCCTGGCGAAGCTCTGCTTCAGCTGGTACTCGTCGACGACCTGGCGGGCGACGGTGTCGGTGCGCCGCTGGGCCGAGGTCGTGATCTTGTCGAGGCGCTTGCGGGTCCAGAAGGACGGACCGGCGTTCCAGCACTTCTTGCCCTCATCGCAGCGCAGGTCGACCGGGGTGTCGAACCAGGGCCGGTAGTTCCGAGGGTCCTTGGAGATGAAGTTGTCGTTGGAGCAGGTGACGTCGTCGACGGTGTAGCAGCGCTCCTCCACCTTGAAGCCGACCCGGGCCGGTGCCTCCGCCGTGAAGATGGTGTTGCTGCGCTGGCCGTAGTCGATGTGGTCGAGCCAGCCGTCGCGGTCGTAGGGGACCGGGGCCTTGAAGTTGAAGTTGCGGGCGTAGTGGTTCGGGGCGTCCTTCTTCCACCACAGCGACATGGCGTTGCCGTGGACGTCCTCGATGTAGTCGAGGCCCCAGCGCCAGCCCTGCGTGCACCAGGAGTTCGTCCAGTCGGTGGTCGTCGGGCCCTTGTAGCAGTCCTCGTCCGCGTGGTTGCCGTAGACCGGGACCGTGAGCACCGAGTCGGTGGTCGGGTCGTCGGCGGCGGTGCCGTGGTCGGACCAGCCGGGGAGCTTGTTCTTGCCGAAGTGGTACTTCGTGCCGTCCTTGGTGGTGACGACCCAGTACTCGCCTTCCCTGGCGCCGTTTCCGGTGGCCTCGCCCTTGACCAGCCGGATGGTGGAGCCGTCGCCGTTGGCCGTGAACCACTTGCCCTTGGTCTTGTCCCAGACCAGCTCGGTGGTCATGCCGCCGAGGGAGAGGGTGGCGTTCTCCGAACCCCAGCACAGGTCGGCGGTGCGGTGGGTGGCGTTGTTGGAGCCGGCCTTCTTGGAGTCCTGGCGGCAGTTGGCGTACGTGCGGGTGATGGACCCCGCGTTGTAGTCCCAGCCGTCGCCGATCCAGGAGGCCTGGTTGTTCGTCGAGGACGTGCGGCCGTCGACGGACTGCGAGGAGTACGCCAGGTTGACCTTCGGCATCAGGCCGCCTGCGGTCTCCGGGACCTGGATGTCGTACGAGTAGGTGAAGGCGCCGGAGGAGGAGCCCGACGACCAGGAGCCGGAGGACAGCAGCGGCGAGGCCGTGAAGTCACCGGTCGCCGACGAGCCGGTGTCCAGGCCGCCGATGGCGGCGCCGCCGCCTGCGGAGACCGCGGGCTGGACGCCCTCCCGGTAGGAGGCCTTGGTCGCCCCGGAGGGGACGGAGTCCTCGTCGACGAGGCTGGAGACCGGGACGGTGCCGCTGAGTATCTTGTGGGTGGGGACGTACTTCGCCGTCTTGGCCTTGGTCGGCGCGTCCTCGGCGGCCACGGTCGTCACCGTGCTGCGCAGGCGCTGGAAGTTCTTCTTGCCGTTCTTGACGTTCTTGTCCCCGTCGGAGAGGGACATCGTGCTCGCGCCGCCGCCCTCGGCGCAGTCGCCCGCATTCGGGTCGGAGTAGACGCACTCGGGCAGCAGCATCAGGCCGAAGCGCTCGACGGCCTGCGGTCCGTACAGGTCGGCGAAGCCCGCGGTGTCGATGCTGACCGCCACTTCGGCGGCCGGATCGACGGTTGCCGGCGGGGTGAGCTTCATGATGATGCCGGACACGCCCGCGGTCTGCGAGGTCGTCTGCGGGGCGACGCCCACGGTCCATTCACCGGCGAGGGCGGCGGCGTCGCCGCCCTCGGGGACGCCGATGGCGACGGGCAGGTCCTCGACCGGCTTGGTGGTACCGGGTTCGCTGGTCGCGTCGAGCGTGACCGGACGGGTCCCGGAGGTCCACGGCGCGGTGGCGGTGGGGGTGTACGACGTGACCGGGTTCTCGGGCGCGAGGGTCAGGGTCTTGTCGGCAAGTTCGTCGCCCTCGACCTCGGTGGCCTCCGGCAGATCCGGGAGGTCGACCTCGGCAATCGACTTCTCGCGGTTCATGCCGGGTCCGGGAACGGCGAGCGCCTCACTGCCCAGGCTGGTCATCGTCAGTGTCGAGGACAACAGGAGTACGACCCCCGTACGGCTTCGCCGCCGGCGCCATCGTTGTGACTCCGTCATGGCTGGGCGTCCCCGCCACAGCCATGACAGCCGACCTGAAGCACGCATACGCGTCGACTCCCACCCTGGCAATTCAGACAACGGACGAGGTGCGGAAACACCGAAAGGCACACCCCTGGCTCAGGCGCATGCGTGTGCACCTTCTGTCATGTCCGCCGCATACGCAAGATCGACGCGGGGCGGCAAAGGCCCGCGGAAGTGATCTGGGACACGGGCCGTAACGGATCAGATCGCTTCAGTAACGGCCAATCAGAAGGATGGCGAAAATCCAGTGATCACCACCAATGCGGCCCCAGAAAAGCCCTGAACCGGACTCAGCCAACAGCCGGTCAAGTGCGCTCCACACCCAGGTAACGGATTCATAAAATCTTCACCCGTGGACGTAAATGCTTCACATGTGTGATCGTGTGCGCGCCTTCTGCCCCGCGGCCTGCCGACCGGGGCTGTCTGTGCTGTCCTCAATCCGCTTGGTTCCCACGGGAGTAGACCGCCGTGACCGCGCCGCCTCGCTTTCTCAGCCCATTCGTGCGCACGCGCACGCGGCTGTCCCTGACCCTCGGCCTCATGCTGGCTGCCCTGACCGCCGCCCTGTTGCCCTCGTGGCAGCAGGACGCCACTGCCCCGACCGTCGCCGGCGGCCGCACCACCGACGTCACCCCCGCCTCCACCGGCCCGCGCGACGAGGCCGCCGCGATGGCCCAGGCGCGGCGCACGCACAAGCAGGTACGCGTCGACACGGCGACCAGCGCCACCACGCTGACATGGGCGCTGCCCGACGGCCACTTCAAGACCCGGATCACGGCCGCACCGACCCGGGCGAAGAACGCCGAAGGAGAATGGGCCCCGATCGACAACACCCTGAAGCGAACGAGCAAGGCTCCCAAGGGCCTTGGCATCTCACCCGCGAACCCGGCCGTTCCCGTCCGCTTCGCGAGCGGCGAAGCCGGGAAGACGCGCGCCGACCGCTCGTTCGCCCGCACCGAGACGCCGGGTGAGACAGTGCTCGCCGAGGTCGAACTCGACGGCCACACCGTCGCGTACACCTGGCCGGGCGCGCTGCCCGAGCCGGTCCTCGACGGGCCGCGCGCCCTGTACTCCGAGGTCCTCCCAGGCGTCGACCTGCTGCTCGTCGCCCGCGAGGAGGGCGGCATGGCACAGGTCCTGATCGTCAAGACGCCTGAGGCCGCGCGGCAGGAAGCGCTCAGGACCGTCTCGTACGGCCTGCGCTCCGCCACGGCCGTGTTCCGGCAGGACCGCAGGGCCAGCCGGGTCCAGGTCCTGGACAAGGGCGGCAACGAGGTCGGCACGATCCCGACGCCGTTCGCGTGGGACTCCAGCGGCCGTGACCCCGAGCTGCCCGAGGGCACCGCGGACCGCACGTCCGTCGCCACCGCAGCCGACGTGCTGAAGCTGTCGGGCCTGACCGGCATCGAGCCCGGCGCGCAGTCCGCACCGCTGCCGATCACCCTGGACGGCGAGAACACCCACACGGCCAGGCTCGCCCTCGGCTTCGCCGCCTCCGGTCTCGCGGCGCGCAAGGGCGTCACGTACCCGCTGTTCGTCGACCCGCCGCTGAACCCGGGCTGGGACGCGTGGACGGTGGCCTACAAGCCGTACCCCAGCACCAGCTTCTTCAACGGCACCAATTTCTCCTCCGGCACCTCCGACGCCCGCGTGGGCCACGAGGACGACACCGGCGGCACCGCACGCTCCTTCTGGCGCATGGACTGGAACAAGGCCATCAAGGGCGCGGACATCACCAGCGCGACCTTCAAGGTCCTCAACAACCACTCCTGGTCCTGCACCACCCGCGAGTTCCAGCTGTGGCGCACCGGCGCGATCTCATCCGGCACGACGTGGAACGCACAGCCGAGCTGGTCCGACGAGATACAGCGCAAGTCCTTCGCGCACGGCTGGTCGTCGAGCTCCTGCCCGGACGAGTACGAGGCCTTCAACGTCAAGGACGCCGCCCAGTACGCCACCGACCGGGGCGATTCGACCGTCACCCTGGGCATGCGGGCCACGAGCGAGTCGGACACCCAGACCTGGCGCAAGTTCAAGGCGACCTCGGCGACCATCGAGGCCGTCTACAACCGCAACCCCTCCGAGCCCACCGCCGGTTCCTCGAAGCCCGGCGGTCCCTGCACGCCCGGCCCCGGTGCGGGCGTGACGGTCGGCAAGACCAACATCACCCTGACGGTGACCGCCAAGGACCCCGACAGCAACATGAGCAAGGTCCGCTTCCGGTTCTGGAAGACCGGCGGCACGGTCCCGGCCGGTGTCGAGAAGACGATTGCCGCCACCGGCGGCACCGCCTCGCACACCATCCTGGCCACCGATCCGCTGCTGAAGGACATCACCGCCAACACCACCTTCTCCTGGGACGCCATGGGCAAGGACTCGGCGGGTGCGACGTCCACCGTCTACCCGCCGGGCACCGAGCCCTGCCGCATCACGGTGGACCCGAGCGGACCGTCGCAGCCCATCGTCACCAGCGACGTGTTCCCCAGGGCCACGTCGGACGGCGCCACGTGGGCGACGGTGAAGTTCGGCAAGACCGGACCGATCACCTTCGAATCACCGGGGGCCGCGAGGTTCACCTACGCGTGGGGCGGGGTCGGCGCGGTCCCGGTCAACGCCGACGCCGACGGCATCGCCACCGTACCCAACCTCCAGCCGCCGAACGCCGGCCCCAACACGCTCCAGGTCTACGCCTACGACAGCGTCGGCAACGCGAGCGTGCGGACGGACTACACGACCTACGTCCCGCCGAGGGACAACGCCGACTCGCCGGGTGACACGGGCGGCGACGGCACCGCCGACCTGCTCGTCATCGACAACACCGGGGTCCTGCGGACGTATCCGGGCCAGCCGGGCGGCGAGCTGTACGGCCAGCTCACGTCCTCGTACAGCATGGACGCGGGCGGCAAGCCCACGCTGAACCCGGCCGGTCACTGGTACGACGCGACGACCGGCAAGGCCGCACTCATCGCGCACTACCAGGACGCCTATCCGGGCGACGGCACCACGGACCTCTTCGCCGTCAACCCCGACGGCGTGTTCCGGCTCTACCCCGGCGACGGCTACGGCTCCTTCGACGTCGACCAGCGGATGAAGATCCGCCTCCCGTCGAACGCGCCCGCGCCGTCCACCTGGACCCAGCTCAAGGCCATCGGAGACATCACCGGCGACAAGCTGCCCGACCTCGTCCTGCGCAGCGGCACGAGCTTCTGGGTGCTCTCCGGCTACAGCGGGGCGACCTTCCGGACCGCCACCATGATGAACCCCGACGCCTGGGCCCGCCGCGACATCGTCAACCTGGCCGACATGAACAAGGACGGCACGCCCGACCTGCTCTGGCGCAACCTGGACAACGGCAACATGTACGTCCGGCACGGCAAGCCCGGCTCCGTCGCCGGCAGTGTCGACCTCAACTCCCTGATGCTGGCCAACAACTCACTCAACGGCGACGTCCCGTTCGGCACCAGCTGGACCGAGGCCAACGTCAACTCGGCCATCGGCATCCCGGACATCAACCAGGACGGCATCCCGGACATCTGGGCCCGGTTCGCGTCGGACGGCCACATGGCCATCTACAACCCGTCCACCACCAACACCAACGCACCGGTGAAGACCGTCATCGGTTCCGGCTGGAACGACAAGCTGGTCTTCGGGTGATCCGGCCCGTCTGACCCGGCCCGTTCCCCACGGGTTCCCGGCCCCGCCGAGCTCCGGCTCGGCGGGGCCGTGTGCTGCGCCGTGACGGGAACGGTGCCGGGGGATCCGCCCGACTGCACGTATCCCCCGGCGTCGACGTCGGCCCGCGAGACCCGGCCCGGGTCCTGGAGGCCGACACCACACCAAGAAGCCCCCGTGCCGGGACGACACGGGGGCTTCGCCGTACGCGGGCGCGGGGCCCGCTGGTACGGCGGCACGGGGCGCCCCGCGCGCACGGATCGCGCGGAGCACCCGTGGGACTGTCCGGGCCGGCGGCCGGGTCAGACGATGATCTGCTTCTCGCGCAGGGCCGCGATCTCGTTGCCGTCGTACCCGAGGTCCGCCAGGACCTCGCTGCCGTGCTCGCCCAGCAGCGGGGCGCCCTTGATCTCGGGCGTGAAGTTGGAGAACTTGATGGGGCTGCCGACCGTCAGGTAGGTGCCGCGGTTCTTCTGCTCGACCTCGACGATGGTGCCGCTGCGGCGCATGTCGGGGTCCTCGGCGAGCTCCTTCATGCTGAGGACGGGCGCGCAGGGCACCTCCCACTTGCGCAGGATGTCGACGGCCTCGTACTTGGTCTTGTCGGCCAGCCACTTCTCGATCTCGCCGAAGATCTCGAAGATGTGCGACTGACGCGCCTTGGCGGAGGTGTACTCCGGGTCCTCGACCCACTCGGGGTGGCCGATGGCCTCCGCGGTGCGCTTCCAGTTCTGCTCCTGGATCGTGAAGTAGATGTAGGCGTTGGGGTCGGTCTCCCAGCCCTTGCACTTCAGGATCCAGCCCGGCTGGCCGCCGCCGCCGGCGTTGCCGCCGCGGGGCACCGCGTCGCCGAACTCGCCGTTCGGGTACTGCGGGTACTCCTCCAGGTAGCCGACCTTCTCCAGGCGCTGCTGGTCGCGGAGCTTGACGCGGGTCAGGTTGAGCACGGCGTCCTGCATGGACACCGAGACCTTCTGCCCCACGCCGGTCGCGTTGCGGTGGATGATCGCCGTCAGGAGGCCGATCATCAGGTGCATGCCGGTGTTGCTGTCGCCGAGGGCGGATCCGCTGATGGTCGGCGGGCCGTCCCAGAAGCCGGTGGTGGACGCGGCGCCGCCGGCGGCCTGGGCGACGTTCTCGTACACCTTGAGGTCGTTCCAGGACGACTCGGCGTTGAAGCCCTTGACCGAGCCGAAGATCAGGCGCGGGTTGAGCTCGTGGATGTGGTCCCAGCCCAGGCCCATGCGGTCCATGGCGCCGGGGGCGAAGTTCTCCACGAGGACGTCGGCCTCGCGGATCAGCTTCTCCATGACCTCCTTGCCCTCGGCGGTCTTGGTGTTGATCGCCAGCGAACGCTTGTTGCTGTTGAGCATCGTGAAGTACAGCGCGTCGAGGTCGGGGTCGTCACGGAGCTGGTTGCGGGTGACGTCGCCGCCCTGGGGACGCTCGACCTTGATGACGTCGGCGCCGAACCAGGCGAGCATCTGGGTGCACGCGGGACCGGCCTGGACCCCGGTGAAGTCGATCACCTTGATCCCGGCGAGCGGCTTTTCACTCATGGTGGCTTCCTTCTTGTCTGTTCGCGGTGCGCGGGTGTGCGGTGCTGGGGAACGCTGCTTCGGGGTACGGGGCTCCGCCGGGCGAAGCGGTCACTTCTTGGCCGGCACGATGTTGCCGACGGTGATCCCCTTGGGGTTGAGGTGCGCGATGTGGCCGCTCTCGGTGCCCGCCGACGGGTCGATCACGCAGTCGATGAGGGCGGGGCCGCCGGAGGCGAGCGCCTCGGTGAGGGCGGCGGTGACCTCGGCGGGGGTCGTCGCGCGGTAGCCCTTGCCGCCGAACGCCTCGAACATCACGTCGTGGCGCGCCGCGGACATGAGGGTGGTCGGCGACGGGGCGTCGTCGTAGGGGTTGACGTCGTCACCGCGGTAGACGCCGCCGTTGTTCATGATGACCGTGACGACCGGCAGCTTGTAGCGGCAGATCGTCTCGATCTCCATCCCGCTGAAGCCGAAGGCGCTGTCGCCCTCGACGGCCACGACCGGTGCCCCGCTCTCCACGGCGGCGGCGATCGCGTAGCCCATGCCGATGCCCATGACGCCCCAGGTGCCGCTGTCGATGCGGTGCCGCGGTACGTGCATGTCGATCACGTTGCGCGCGATGTCCAGCGCGTTGGCGCCCTCGTTGACGAGGTAGATCTCGGGGTTCTGGTGGATGACGTCGCGTACGGCCTTCAGGGCGCCCATGAACTGCATCGGGTGCGGGTCGGCCTTGAGGCGCTCGGCCATCTTGGCGACGTTCTGGGCCGAGCGGGCGCCCAGTTCCTCGCGCCAGGCGGTGGGCGCGGCGATCCGGCCCGGCTTCGACCGCTCGATGAGGGCCTCGACGACCGACTCGATGTCCCCGACGAGCGGGGCGGCGATGGGCTGGTTGCTGTCCATCTCCTTCGCCTCGATGTCGATCTGGACGAACTTGGCGTCCGGGTTCCACTGCGGCGCCTCGCCGTGGCCCAGCAGCCAGTTCAGCCGGGCGCCGATCAGCATGACGACGTCGGCCTTCTTCAGCGCCAGCGAGCGGGCGGTCGCCGCGGACTGCGGGTGGTCGTCGGGCAGCAGGCCCTTCGCCATGGACATCGGCACGTAGGGGATGCCGGTGGACTCGACGAACTCGCGGATCTGCGCGTCGGCCTGGGCGTAGGCCGCGCCCTTGCCGAGGACGATCAGCGGCCGCTGCGCGCCGGCCAGCAGCTCGATCGCGCGGTCCACCGCCTCCGGGGCGGGCAGCTGGCGCGGCGCCGGGTCGACGAGACGGCTCAGCGTCTTCGCGCCCTCCTCCGCGTCCATGATGGAACCGAGCACCGCGGCGGGGATGTCGAGGTAGACACCGCCGGGGCGCCCGGAGACTGCGGTGCGCAGGGCGCGGGCGATGCCGCGGCCGATGTCCTCGACGCGGCTGATGCGGTAGGCGGCCTTGCAGAACGGCTGCGCGGCGGCGAGCTGGTCCATCTCCTCGTAGTCGCCCTGCTTGAGGTCGACGAGGTGGCGCTCGCTGGAGCCGGAGATCTGCACCATCGGGAAGCAGTTGGTCGTCGCGTTCGCGAGCGCCACGAGTCCGTTGAGGAAGCCCGGGGCCGACACCGTCAGGCAGATGCCGGCCTTCTTGGTGAGGTAGCCGGCCGCGGCCGCCGCGTGTCCGGCGTTGCTCTCGTGGCGGAAGCCCACGTAGCGGATGCCCTGCGCCTGGGCGAGCCGTGCGAGGTCCGTGATCGGGATGCCGACCACCCCGTAGATGGTGTCGACGTCGTTCATCTTGAGCGCGTCGACGACCAGGTGGTACCCGTCGGTGAGCTCGGCCGGTGCGTCGGCGTTCGCCGCGGTCTCCAGTGGTGAGGGGGCGGTCATGGTCCGAGGTCCTCCTTGGGCAAGTCATGCGTGCGGCTGCTTCCCCCACCATCCGCAGCCCGCTCCCCCGCGTCCAAGACCTATCGGCGACCAGCCGATAAACGGCGTTTATCGACGCACGCCACAGGGGCGTTGAGGTGGGTTGATAGACCTCCGCTATCGACCGTTCGGCAGCGCGTATTGGACGGCTGCTCGGCGCCCGCGCAGTCTCGCTGAGGACGGTTCATCAGACATTCCCGGCGCGAGGAGGTGCGGCCATGGCCGTTCCGGCCGCAGCATCCGTGCGCGACCCCGACCGCTACCGGCCGCCGGCGGTGACGGGCCTGACCGATCTGCTGGACCGGCCTGCGCGCGGGCGCCCGCAGGCACCCGCGCTGATCGCGGGCGCCGACCGCGCGGAGGTCTCCTACCGGGCCCTGGACGAGCTGGCCGACGGGGTGGCGGCGCGCCTGACCGCCGCGGGGCTGCGCCCCGGGGACCCGGTGGGCCTCGTCAGCGCCAACACCGTGGAGTTCGTGGCGGCGTTGCTGGGCGGGGCGCGGGCCGGGCTGGTGGTCGCCCCCGTGGACCCCGCGCTGCCCGGGCCGCGGATGACGGCCCGGCTGGAGGCGCTGGGGGTGCGGGCCGTCCTGCTGGGCCCGGTCGCGGGCGGCGCCCCCGCGGCGGCCGTGGGACCCTCCGTCCCCGCCTGGACGCTGCGGGTGGACCTCTCCCCCGCCGGGACGGCGACCGCGGTGCTGGACACACGCCCGGGTACGGGTTCGGGCGCACCGGCCGCCGCGCGGGGCGCGGCCGGTGAACTCGTCGCGCAGGACGCCCTGGTGCTGTTCACGGCGGGCACCACCGAGGCGAAGATGGTGCCGCTGACGCACGGCGCGGTGGCCGCCTCGGTGCACGGCGTGTGCGCCACGTACGAGCTGGGTCCGGGCGACGCGACCGTCGCGGCGATGCCGTTCTTCCACGGGCACGGGCTGTTCGCCGCCCTGCTGTCCACCCTGGCGAGCGGGGGCTGCGTGCTGCTGCCGGCGCACGGACGGTTCTCGGCGCACACCTTCTGGGACGACATGCGGGCGGCCGGCGCCACGTGGTTCACCGCGGTGCCCACCATCCACGAGATCCTGCTGGAGCGGGCCGCGACGGACCTCCCGGGCCCCCAGACGCCGCCGCTGAGGTTCCTGCGCAGTTCCAGCGCGCCCCTCAACACGGCCACCCAGCGGGCGCTGGAACGCACCCTGGGCGCGCCCCTGCTGTCGGCGTACGGGATGACCGAGTCCGCGCACCAGGCGACGAGCGAGCCGCTGCCGCAGCACGGGTCGCTGAAGCACGGTTCGGTCGGCCGGCCGGTGGGCGTCGAGCTGCGGGTCCTGGACCCGGACGGGAAGCCGTGCCCGCCCGGCGGCGAGGGCGAGGTGTGGGTGCACGGGCCGACGGTGACCCGCGGCTACCTCGGCAACCCGGCGGAGACCGCGCACGGCTTCGCGGACGGCTGGTTCCGCACCGGCGACCTCGGTTCGCTCGACGAGGACGGCCACCTGTTCCTGACCGGGCGGCTGAAGAACCTCATCATCCGCGGCGGCGAGAAGGTCTCGCCCGAGCACGTCGAGGACGTCCTCGCCGGTTGCCCGGGGGTGGCCGAGGCCGCGGTGTTCGCCGTGCCCGACGCGACGTACGGGCAGCGGGTCGGCGCGGCCGTGGTCCTGTCCGGTGCGGAGGCGCCGGGGTCCGAGGTGCCCGGGCCCGAGGAGGTGCGGCGGTACTGCCGCGGCCGCCTGGCCCCCTTCGAGGTCCCGGACCGGATCCGGGTCGTCGCCTCGCTCCCGCACACGGTGAAGGGAGGGCTGGACCGGGCGGCGGTGGACCTGCTCTACGCACAGGACCCCGGGTGGCCGGGGCTCATCTGACGCGGTGCTCGGCCGGCAGCGGCTGGTCGAAGAACTCGTCCAGCGACAGGCCGGCCGCGGCGTTCATGAACGCCCGCGCCGCGACCGAGCCCGGGGTGGCCGCGTGGATGGCGACGGAGACCTTGGCCCTGGCGTCCGGCTCGACCAGGCGCACGGCCCGCATCCTGCCGAGCGGCGGCATCGCCCGCAGCCAGGTGTGCGGGACGATGCTCGCGCACGCGCCGGCGCCCACGCTGGCGTAGAGCGCGGCCACCGAGTCGGTCTCGACCTGCGGGGTCACCACGACCCCGCTCTCGGCGAAGGCGTCGTCGATGACCTGGCGGATCCTCATGTCGGGGGTCAGCAGCGCGAGCGGCATCGTGGCCGCGTCCGCCCACTTCATGGTGTCGGTGTGCGGCAGCAGCTGGTCGCTGGAGGCGAGGAGCATGTACCGCTCCTCGTACAGCGGCATCATCTGCAGGTTCTCGCGGTCGTGCGGGGCGAAGTGGGCTATCGCGGCGTCCAGTTCGAACGCGAGCAGCTGACGGTGGAGTTCGGTCGTCGACAGCCGGGAGCGGACCTGGACCTTGGCCAGCGGGTGGGCCGCGCAGAAGGCGGCGACGGGGAGGACCAGGGTGGTGGACGCGGTGGGTTCGGTGCCCAGCCGCAGGGTGCCGGTGATGCCCGACTGGACGGCGGCCACCTCGGCCTTGAAGGCCTCCTGCTCGGCGAGGATCCGCTTGGCCCACACCACGAGCCGTTCGCCCTCGGGGGTCAGGCCCTGGTAGTTGTGGCCGCGGTTGATCAGCGTGACGTTCAGCTCCCGTTCGAGCTTGGCTATCGCCGCCGACAGCGCGGGCTGCGACACGTAGCAGGACTCCGCCGCCCGGGCGAAGTGCCGCTCCCTGGCGACCGCCACGAAGTACTCCAGCTGACGGAACAGCATGAACGACTCCTCTCTGCCTGGGGCCGCGGCCCTGCCGGCACTTCCCGCTGGAGTCGCAACGCCGTCGGTGCCGGCCGACCGACGCTCCCGGGGCGGCGGACGTCCCCGGGCGGCCGGCGGCGGACGAGCTGTTTGCGGTGTGACCTGGCAAAGCCTACCGAGCCGGATCGCGGCCCTCGTTCGTGCCCGCGAACCGGTGCGGGCCCCCGCCCGGGGCCCGGTTCCGTCGCCGCCGCGACGGGACCGGGCTCGGGGGGTACGGCCGCGGTCGTCCGGCGGTGGGCCGGCGTTCCGCGGGTCGGGTGTGTACGGGATCGGATGTGCGGGACGGGAGGGACACGGGATCAGGATCAGGATCGGGATCGGGATCGGGTGCGGGGAACGGTCGAGCGCGGCGGACGGCGGGACGGTCGGGCGGCGCGGAAGGCCGGGGTCAGGCGGCGGGGGCCGGGTCCGGCGCGGTGGCGCCGTTCTCCTGCCCCGCGATGACGCCGCGCGCCAGCAGGTCGGTGGCGGCGTGGACGGCCCGCAGGTTGGGGGCGTCCGCGCCGGAGATGTCGGCCATCTCCACGACGGCCGTGACGATGGCGTCGAGTTCGAGCTGCTTGCCGGCCTCGAGGTCCTGGAGCATCGAGGTCTTGTGGTGTCCCACCCCCTCGGCGCCCCGAAGCCGCTTCTCGATCGAGATGTCGGGGGTGCTGCCGACCCTGGCCGCGATGTCGAGGGTCTCCTCCATGAGCTGGCTGACCAGCCGCCTGGTGTGCGGGTGCTTGCAGATGTCGACCATGGTGGCCCTGGTGAGGGCGCTGATCGGGTTGAAGGCGACGTTGCCCATCAGCTTGATCCAGATGTCGTCGCGCAGGTTCGGCTCCACCGGGCACTTGAGGCCGCCGGCGATCATGGCCTCGCTCAGTTGCGTGCACCGGTCCGAGACGCCGCCGCCCGGCTCGCCGATGGAGAACCGGGTGCCCTCCAGGTGCCGGATGACACCGGGGGACTCGATGACCGTCGCGGGGTAGACGACGCAGCCGATGGCGCGCTCCGGCGCCAGGACCTCGCTGGTGGCGCCGCCGGGGTCGACCGCCTCGATCCGGCGCCCCTCGTAGGGGCCGGCCAGCTTGTGGAAGTACCACCAGGGGATGCCGTTCTGACCGGCCACCACCGCGGTGTCGTCGCCGAGCAGCGGGGAGATCAGCGGTCCCGAGCTCGCGTAGGAGTGTGCCTTGAGGCCCAGGAAGACGTAGTCGACGGGGCCTATCTCCTCCGGGTCGTCCGTGGCGTGGGGCTTGGCCACGAAGTCACCGCGCGGGCTGTTCACCCGGACTCCGTGGGCGCGTATCGCCTGAAGATGCTCACCCCGGGCGATCAGGTGGACGTCGGCGCCACCACGGTGCAGTGCCGCGCCCACGTAAGCGCCGATCGCACCGGCTCCGAGGACTGCGATTTTCACGGCGACTCCTCTCCATTCGAAGGGGGAGTGAATACTGTATGCAGTACCCTCTGGGGATGTACAGTCCCCTCACGGGAAGTCGCGCTCTCGGAACCGGACAGCACCCCGGCCGGCACCGCGGCGGAGGTCTCCGGCGTCTCCCCCGGCCATGAACCGGGTCACACAGGCCCCGGACAGGTTGATCGAGCACGAAGCAGGGGAACGCTTCGCCGCACACGCGGTCCCGGGCCCGCACGGCCGTACCAGGAGGCCGGGGAACACGCACTGCGGACGACGGCCCGGCCGGGCAGCCGAAGGCGTCGGCCGGTAGCGACGGAAAAGGAGAGCGATGTCGGATTCACCCCCTCAGCAGATCGGTGTCGTCACGGAGTCCACCGCCGGGGAGACGCGGGTGGCGGCCACACCGGACAGCGTCCGCCGGCTCCTCGGCCTCGGCTACGAGGTCGTCGTGGAGTCGGAGGCCGGAGCCGCCTCCGGCTTCCCGGACGAGGCCTACGTGGACGCGGGCGCGCGGATCGGCGACGCCTGGCAGGCGGACGTGGTCCTCAAGGTCAACGCCCCCTCGCACGAGGAGATCGAGAAGCTGCGCGAAGGAGCGACCCTCATCGGGCTGATCGCTCCGGCCCACAGCCCAGACCTCGTCGAGGAACTGGCGGCACGGCCGATCACCGTCCTGGCGCTGGACGCCGTCCCGCGCATCTCCCGGGCCCAGTCGATGGACGTGCTCAGCTCGATGGCGAACATCGCCGGGTACCGGGCGGTGATCGAGGCGGCCCATGTCTTCGGGCGCTTCTTCACCGGACAGGTCACGGCGGCGGGCAAGGTGCCCCCGGCCAAGGTCCTGGTGGCCGGCGCGGGCGTGGCGGGCCTCGCCGCGATCGGCGCAGCAGGCAGCCTCGGCGCGGTGGTCCGGGCCACCGACCCGCGGGCCGAGGTCGCCGACCAGGTCCGTTCCCTGGGCGGGGAGTTCCTCGCCGTCGAGGTGGACCAGGAGGCGAGCAGCGACGGTTACGCCCGGGCGACCTCCGAGGAGTACGACCGGCGTGCCGCCGAGATCTACAGCGAGCAGGCGGCGGACGTCGACATCGTCATCACCACCGCGCTGATCCCCGGCCGCCCGGCCCCCCGGCTGATCACGGCGGCCGACGTGGCGTCGATGAAGCCCGGCAGCGTCATCGTCGACATGGCCGCCGCGCAGGGCGGCAACGTCGAGGGCACGGTCAGCGGGAAGGCGATCGTCACCGACAACGACGTGACGATCATCGGCTACACCGACCTGGCGGGCCGGCTGCCCGCCCAGGCCTCCCAGTTGTACGGGACCAACCTCTTCAACCTGCTCAAGCTGCTGACACCGGGCAAGGACGGGCGGCTGACGCTCGACTTCGACGACGTCGTGCAGCGGACCGTCACGGTGGTGCGGGAGGGCGAGAAGACCTGGCCGCCACCGCCCGTCCAGGTGTCGGCGGCACCCGCCGGGCAGACCCCGGCGCCGACGGCGCCCGCGCCCGCCCCGAAGGAGTCACGCCCGAAGCCGGCCGTCCGCTACGGACTCGTCGGCCTCTGCATGATCGCGATGTTCGTCCTCGTCGCCTTCTCCCCGGCTCAGCTCATCGGCAACTTCACGGTGTTCGCGCTGGCCGTCGTCATCGGTTACTACGTGATCGGAAAGGTCCACCACGCCCTGCACACCCCGCTGATGTCGGTCACCAACGCCATCTCGGGGATCGTGGTGATCGGAGCACTGCTGCAGATAGGCCACGCCGGGCCGGCCGTCACCGTGATGTCGGTCGTGGCGATCATGTTGACCACCGTGAACATCTTCGGCGGATTCGCCGTCACCCGCCGCATGCTCGCCATGTTCTCGAAGGGCTGAGGATCGATGAACGCAACCACGGCCGCACAGGCCGCCGACATCGTCGCCGCGCTGCTGTTCATCTTCAGCCTGGCCGGACTCTCTCAACACCGCACCTCCCGCGCCGGGGTGGCGTACGGCATCGGCGGCATGGCGCTGGCGCTGGTCGCCACCGTCGTCGCCGCGGCGCAGAGCATCCCGGGGTACGCCGTCGTGCTGATCGTGGCGGCCACGGCCGTCGGCGGCGCCGTCGGCCTGTGGCGGGCGCGCCGGGTCGAGATGACCCAGATGCCCGAACTCATCGCCGTCCTGCACAGCCTGGTGGGCCTCGCCGCCGTGCTGGTCGGCTGGAACAGCTACTACGAGGTGGAGGCACACGGCGCGGAGCAGACCCGGGTCGCCGGCGACCTTCTCGCCATCCACCACGCCGAGGTGTTCATCGGCATCTTCATCGGCGCGGTCACCTTCACCGGTTCCGTCGTCGCCTTCCTGAAGCTGTCGGCGCGCATCAAGTCCCGTCCGCTCACGCTGCCCGGGAAGAACGCCCTCAACCTGGGGGCGCTGGCCGCCTTCGTGGCCCTGACCGTGTGGTTCACGGTGACCCCGAACCTGGGCCTGATGATCGCCGTCACCGTCCTGGCGCTCGCGCTCGGCTGGCACCTGGTCGTCTCGATCGGCGGCGGTGACATGCCGGTCGTCGTGTCGATGCTCAACAGCTACTCGGGCTGGGCCGCGGCCGCGGCGGGCTTCCTGCTCAACAACAACCTGCTGATCGTCACCGGCGCGCTGGTCGGCTCCTCCGGCGCCTACCTGTCGTACATCATGTGCAAGGCGATGAACCGCTCCTTCCTCTCGGTGATCGCCGGCGGCTTCGGTGTCGAGGCGGCGACGGGCGGCGACGAGGAGCAGGGCGAGCACCGCGAGACCTCCGCGGAGGAGACGGCCGAACTCCTGGAGAACGCCACCTCGGTGATCATCACCCCCGGCTACGGCATGGCGGTGGCCCAGGCCCAGCACCCGGTGGCGGAGCTGACCCAGGCCCTGCGGCGGCGCGGGGTGCAGGTGCGCTTCGGCGTCCACCCGGTGGCCGGCCGGCTGCCGGGGCACATGAACGTGCTGCTCGCCGAGGCCAGGGTGCCGTACGACGTCGTGCTCGAGATGGACGAGATCAACGACGACTTCGGCGACACCACGGTGGTGCTGGTCATCGGGGCCAACGACACCGTCAACCCGGCCGCGGAGGAGGACCCGTCGAGCCCGATCGCCGGCATGCCGGTGCTGCGGGTGTGGGAGGCGGAGAACGTCGTCGTCTTCAAGCGGTCCATGTCCTCGGGGTACGCGGGGGTGCAGAACCCGCTGTTCTTCCGCGAGAACAGCCGCATGCTCTTCGGCGACGCCAAGGAGAGCGTGGACGCCATCCTGCGGTCGCTCGGCACACCGGAGTCCGGTTCGGCAGCGGCACGGGGGCTGCGCACCGACCAGCAGCCCGCGCCCGCCTGACGGGCACTCCACCCGCGGCGGCGGGGCGGGGGAAGCACGGCTTCCCCCGCCCCTTCCGCTCTGCGCCGGTGCCCGCGCGGTCGGTCTCCGCACACCGACTGCCAATTTCCGACAAAGCCTTGTTCAACCCTGCTCCTGAATTGCATACCAAAATCTGTATTCTTGGCACTGTGCAAAGAACTCAGCCGACAGGGGGGCTCATGCGCGAGACACGTACCGCGGCCGCCGTCGTCCGGGTCACCCGGCCGGCACCACTGCGCCAGGCCGTCTACGAGGCCCTGATCGACCTAATCGTCAACGGCACCCTCAGACCGGGGCAGCACCTGGTGGAGGCCGAACTCGCCGACCACCTCGGCGTCAGCCGCCAGCCGGTGCGCGAGGCCCTGCAGCGCCTGCAGACCGACGGCTGGGTCGACCTGCGCCCCGCCCAGGGCGCCTTCGTCCACTCCCCCACGCAGGAGGAGGCCACCCAACTCCTCAGCGTCCGCGCCGTGCTGGAGACCCACTCCGCGTACGGCGCCGCGCTGCACGCCACGGACGGGGACGTCACCCGACTCTGGGACCTGCAGGACGCCGGCATCGCCGCCCTGGCGGCGGACGACGCCCGCGGGATCGTCGAGGCCAACGCCGCGCTGCACGGGTTCATCACCGAGCTGTCCCGCAACCGGGTCCTCGCCGAACTGATCCTTCAGGTCGACCGGCGGGTGCGCTGGTACTACATGCCCATCGCCCGGCCCCGCGGCCGGGACGCCTGGAACGAGCACGCCACCATCATCGAGGCCATCGCCCTGGGTGACGCGGACCGCGCCGAGGAACTGATGCGCCGCCACACCCGGAACACCACCGACTTCTACTGCCGGCAGATCGCCGCCGCCGTCGACGCCGGGCGCGCCTGAGGGCCACCGGCCACCGGGCCCCGGGAACGCCGGACGGCCCGGGGGCAGGGGGGGCACCCGGGCCGTCGTCGAGGGGGAGGAACAGTCGGCGGGAGGAACGTCGTGCGGGGAAGAAGCGGCTGGTGGAGGGGCGGGCGGGGCCGGGCGGAGCAGGGGGCGCACCCCACCGCTCGGCCCCGCCTCCGTGTCGCGGGCACCCGGTCCGGAACTGCCGCCGCCCCGGTCCGGGCCCTTGCGCCCGCGCACGATCCATGGGGGGCTCCTGACGGAGCCCCGGTACCGCAGCCGTCAGGTGGTGGCCTCGGCGGGAGAGGGGGTACGGCTGTCCACCTCGGCCACCGGGCTCCCTTCGCCGCTCCGGCGCGGGGCGCCGGGCTGCCGCAGGAACACCGTGATCAGCGCGGAGAGGAAGGCGATGCCCCCGGCCAGGTAGTAGGCGCCGGAGTAGCCCCAGGCGGCGACCACACTGGCGGCCACACCGCCGCCGCCCACACCGCCGACCAGCTTGGCGCTGTAGACCAGGCCGTAGTTCTGCGCGTTGTTGTTCTCACCGAAGTAGTCCGGCGTGAGCGAGGCGAACAGCGGGTAGAACGCCCCGCCGCCGAAGCCGTTGAGGAACGCGAAGAACAGGAACAGGGGTTCGTTGTGCGCCTGGCCCGACCACAGCACGCCGAACTGCGCGAGTCCCGCCACCACCAGGACCAGGCCCAGCGTCTGACGCCGGCCCAGGTAGTCCGAGAGCCACCCGACGATGGCCCGGCCTACGCCGTTGACCACGGCGAGCACACCCGCCGAGGAGGCCGCGACCAGCGGGCCGAAGCCCAGGCTCTTGGCGAACGGCACCTGGAAGTTGATGCCGAAGAGCGACACACCGCCGATGCAGACCAGCGCGAACCACATCAGCGGCAGCTGCCCGGTCCTGATCGCCTCCATCGGGGTGAACTGGCCCTTGGCGGGCGGGTTCTTGGCCAGTCGCTTGGCCACCCGCTTCGCGTCCTCGCTGACGCCCCGGTTCAGCGGGTCGACGTCGTGCGGCCACCAGCTCTTCGGCGGGTCGCGGAAGAACATGCCGCAGAAGGCGACGACCAGCACCATGCCCAGCGCGATCAGGTCGAGGACCATCTTGTAGTTGGACGGGTGGAACCAGTAGTTGAAGACGAAGATGAGCGGCAGGGTTCCGTAGGCGAAACCGCCGTTCACGAACCCGGTGCGGGCGCCCTTGTTGTCGGGGTACCACTTGCCGACCATGTTGATGCAGGTCGCGTACACCAGGCCGGCGCCCGTGCCGCCCAGCACCGAGTAACCGGCGATCACCACATAGGGGTTGCTCAGGTGCGAGAGCGCCAGGAAGCCGAGTCCGGAGAAGGCCGCTCCGGCGAGCATGGCCGTCCTGGCCGGCAGGACCCCGGTCTCCCGCAGCCGTCCCGCGGGGAACGCGACGCCCGCCTGGAAGACCGCCCAGATGCTGGCGATCCAGAACGTCTCGGTCAGGGTCCATCCGTGGGCGTGCTCCAGCACCGCCTCCGCGGAGCTGTAGCCGTACTCGTAGACGCTGACGCCCATCATCGCGATCCAGGGGAGCCAGACCATCCAGGCCCGGGGCCTCCCCAGGAGGGAGCGGTCGGTCTCCCCGACCCGGTAGACGCGGCCGTTCGCGTCGCTGACCTCCCGGTACTGCCCGGGAACCACGTGCGGTGTTACTGACATCGGTGCCTTCCCTTGCGTGAAAAGAACCTGGCGTGCGCCCCCTGGGCCCTTCTCTTCATGCGGAGGGGTGGAGCGGACCATCCCTGCGGCTCGGCCCGGCATCGCCGGGCCCGGTGGTACGCCGTCCGGGCAACTGAGGTCCAGGGCGGCAACCCGGACGTGACAGCGCGCAGGCGGGTGACACGGTGGTGCGACGTGGTACGACCCCGGGGCATGGCGAAGCAGCCGTGCTCAGGGGGTGTGGAGAGGAACATTCAGCTGGTCAGCGCGATTCTCCATACTGGAGATTGCATACGGTATGGACCGTCGAATCGGGGTGTCCAGGGGATGACGGGAAGATTGACCAGTGCATTACCAACCGGTGGGGCCCGCTCCGCGCCCGTCCGGACGGCCGACTCCAGCCACTGCTGGGCGCGTTGTCCCTGGTCGGAGAGGTAACTCCGGCTGACCGCCGAATGGTTGCCTGCGGCACCTGATGCGTCCGGACCGTCGGACGCGCGAGGCGCGGGTAAAGGACGGGCAAGGAAGACCACGAGAGCGCAAAATCCGGTGCCGGGCGTCCCGGGGCGGGCCTGCCGCCCCGGGACCGGAACCGCTACGCGCTCAGGCGCCCGAACTTCCGTACCGCCAGCGGCAGGAAGACCGCCAGCAGGGCCAAGGGCCAGGCCACGGCCGCCCAGACGTGACCGGGTTCGCCACCGGGGCCGCCGAACAGCTCGCGTACCGCCGTCGCGGTGTGGGACATCGGGTTCCACTGGACCGCGGTGCCCAGCCAGCCGGGCATGGACCCGGGGGCCGCGAAGGCGTTGGAGAGGAAGCCGACCGGCCAGACCAGGATCTGCACGGCCACCACCAACTCCGGCTTCCCCGCCACCAGCGCCAGGTGGATGCCGATCCACAGCATCGCGAAGCGGAACAGCAGCAGGAGACCGACGGCGCCGAGGAAGCCGGCGGCACCGCCGTGCGCGCGCCAGCCGAGCGCGTGCGCGACGCCGGTCAGGACGGCCAGCCCGGCGGCCGACTGGAGCATGTCCGCGGCTGAACGGCCCACCAGGACCGCGCCGTTGGTCATCGGCATCGCGCGGAAACGGTCGATCACGCCCTTGTTGAGGTCCTGGGTGACGGCGAGCATCGTGCCCTCCAAGCCGAAGGCCATGGTGAGCGCGAGCATGCCGGGGACGAGGTAGCCGAGGTAGTCGCCCGTCACCCCGCGGCCGCCGCCCACGAGGTAGCCGAACATCAGCAGCAGCATCACCGGGAAGACGAGGCCGACCAGCACCTGGACCGGCTGCCGGGCCCAGTGGGCGAGTTCGCGCCGGGTCATCGTCCAGCAGTCGGCGAGGACGTACGCGCCCCACGCGCTCCGGACCGGTCCCCGGGTGGTGTACGCGGCGCTCACACGGCCTCCTTCGTCCGCGCGTTCTCCCCCGTGAGGTGCAGGAACACCTCGTCGAGCGTCGGACGGCGCAGGGCGATGTCCTCCGCCTGTATGCCGGCCGACTCCAGGGCGCGGACGACCCCGGTGAGCGCCGCCATGCGGTCCGTCACCGGGGCGCTGAGCAGCCGCCGGTCGGCGTCCACCGACACCTCGCCCCCGGTCGCGGGCAGCAGGGCCCTGGCCGCGGCGAGTTGCCCGGCGTCGCGCAGGACCACGTCGATGCGGTCGCCGCCCGTCCGGGCCTTGAGTTCGTCCGCCGTCCCGTCGGCGATCACCCTGCCGTGGTCGACGACCGAGATGCGGTCGGCGAGCTGGTCGGCCTCCTCCAGGTACTGCGTGGTGAGCAGGACCGTCGTGCCGCCGTCGGCCAGGGAGCGGACCGAGGCCCACACCTCGGCGCGGCCGCGGGGGTCGAGCCCGGTCGTCGGCTCGTCGAGGAAGAGCACCTCGGGCTCGGTGACGAGGGACGCGGCGAGGTCGAGGCGGCGCCGCATGCCGCCGCTGTAGCGGCCGACCGCCTTGCGTCCGGTGTCCGCGAGACCGAAGCGCGCGAGGAGTTCTTCGGCGCGTTCGCGCGCCCGCCGGGCGCCGAGGTGGTGGAGCCGGGCGAACATCTCCAGGTTCTGGCGGCCGCCGAGCTGCTCGTCGAGGGCCGCGTGCTGCCCGAGCAGGCCGATGCGGAACCGCACCTGCGGGGCCTCGGTCACCACGTCGTACCCGGCCACCTCGACGCGGCCGCGGTCCGGCCGCAGCAGGGTGGACAGGATCCTGACCAGCGTCGTCTTGCCCGCGCCGTTCGGGCCGAGCACCCCGTGCACGGTGCCGCGCGCGACCGTCAGGTCGAGCCCGTCCAGCGCCGGTCTGCCGCGGTACCCCTTGTACGCCCCTTCGACGGCGATCGCTGTGCCTGTCACGGCGGCTCCTCTGCTGTGGTCGACTAGTCAAACTTGACTACTGGCGCAAAGTAGCGCCCGCGGAGTCCACCGGTCAAATGACTTCAGCGGGCGTCGCCGGGATGCGGCTCGCCCGTCGCGTACGGGTTCTCCTCGCCCTCCGTGAGCACGCCCACGAACGGCTCGCCCTCCCCGGCGAAGGTGTACGCGCCGCCCTCGATCCGCTCGACGAGCCCCGAGGTCCACGCGGCGTCGGAGTCGGCCGTGTGCACCCAGAGGTTCATGATCTCGCCGATGTGGCCGAGCTGGGCGGGGCCGTCCTCGGGGACGTAGTGCTCGGTGACGGCGGACCGCCACTCCCCGATCCTGCGGATCCGCTCGCGCAGCAGCTCCAGCGCCTCGTCCCGGCGCAGGTCGACGATGAAGCCGATGGCCGCGGACTGGATGTCCATCTTCTGGTCGTACGCCACCAGCGACTCGTGCAGCAGACGCAGGAACTCCTTCGTCCCCTCGTCCGTGATCTCGTACTCGGTGCGGGGCGGGCCGCCGGCCGTCGACGGGGCGACCTCGTGGGCGTGCAGCAGTCCCTGCTTCGCCATCTGCTTCAGGGCGTGGTAGATCGAGCCGGGCTTGGCGTTGGACCACTCGTGCGCGCCCCAGTACTCCAGGTCGTTGCGCACCTGGTAGCCGTGGGCCCGCCCGTGCTGGCGGACGGCGCCCAGGACCAGGAGACGGATCGCTGACATGCGGTCCAGGTTAGGCGGACCGGCGCGGGGGCCCGCACGCGCCCCGCGCCCGTCCGTGTCCGTCCCTCGTGCGGTCAGCCCGCGGGGTTGCGGCGGGCGCCGCGGCGGCCCTCGCCGCCGGAGGCCGTACGCCGTCCCGAGCCGCGGCTCCCCGTACCGGAACCGGTGCCGCCGGACGCGCCGGCTGCACCCCGGCGGTCGGATCCCCGGCCGCCGGAAGCCCCCGCAGCGCCGGACGCGCCGCGCGGGGAAGCCGCCCGGCGGACGCCACCGGCCGCAGCCGTCCCGGCCGCGGACCGGCGCTCCCCGGACCGGCCGGTCGTCCCGGTGGCGGCACCCGACGGCGCCGCTCCGGTCCCGCCGCCACTGCGGCGCCGGCGGGCGGGCCGCCCGCCGTTCCCGGTGCCGCTCCTGCCGTCCTCGCGGGACGCCTTCGGTGCGGCCGCCGGCTGGGGCACCTCGATGGTGACGGCGATGCCGGACGGCTCACGCGCGCCCGTGAGGGTGCTCAGCTCCTCGGCCCCCGACGTGATGCGGGCCGTCCGGGGCCGGATGCCGGCGTCCGACATCAGCCGCGTGACGTCCCGCTTCTGCTCGGGCAGGACCAGCGTGACCACCCGGCCGGAACCGCCGGCGCGTGCCGTGCGGCCGCCGCGGTGGAGGTAGTCCTTGTGGTCGGTGGGCGGATCGACGTTGACGACCAGGTCGAGGTCGTCGACGTGTATGCCGCGGGCCGCGACGTTCGTGGCGACCAGCGCCGTCACGTGGCCGCTCTTGAACTGCTCCAGGGTGCGGTTGCGCTGCGGCTGGGAGCGGCCGCCGTGCAGGGCCGCCGCGCGGACGCCGACGGCCAGCAGCCGCTTGGCGAGCCGGTCGGCGGACCGCTTGGTGTCGAGGAAGAGGATCACCCGGCCGTCGCGGGCCGCGATGCGCGTGGTGACGGCCTTCTTGTCGGTCTCGTCCAGCACGTGGAGCACGTGGTGCTCCATGGTGGTCACCGCACCCGCGGACGGGTCCACGGAGTGCACCACGGGGTCGGTCAGGAACCGCTGCACCAGGCGGTCGATGTTGCCGTCCAGGGTGGCCGAGAACAGCATCCGCTGCCCGTCGGGCCGCACGCGCTCGATCAGCCTGGTGATCTGCGGCATGAAGCCCATGTCGGTCATCTGGTCGGCCTCGTCCAGCACCGTGATGCCGACGCTGCCGAGCACGCAGTCGCCGTGTTCCACCAGGTCGTTGAGGCGGCCGGGGGTGGCCACGAGCACCTCGACACCGCGCCGGAGCGTGGCGGCCTGCTTGGCCATGGACAGCCCGCCGACCACGGTGGCCATGCGGAGGTTCACCGCCGTCGCGTACGGCGTCAGCGCGTCCGTCACCTGCTGGGCGAGTTCACGCGTGGGCACCAGCACGAGGGCCAGCGGTGCCTTCGGCTCGGCGCGCAGTCCTGCCGTACGGGCCAGCAGCGCCAGCCCGAAGGCGAGGGTCTTGCCGGAGCCGGTGCGGCCGCGCCCCAGCAGGTCCCGGCCGGCGAGCGAGTTGGGCAGCGTCGCGGCCTGGATGGGGAACGGGGTCGTCACACCCTGCGCGGCGAGGGTCTTCAGCAGCCCCGCGGGCATGTCGAGAGCCGCGAAGTCCTCGACGGCGGGAAGTGCGGGCGTCGTGCTTTCCGGCAGCCGGAATTCCCTCGGCGCCGATGCGGCCGGTCCGGACGACGACACGCGCCGATTCGATTTCTGGGGCCTGCGGGACATGCGGTTGTTGCCTTCCTGGAACAGCGCAAACCGGGGTCCGCACCATGACGGTGCGGACCCCGGTGAGCGGGTACGCGTCCGGCGGTCAGGCGGGGACGATGTTCTCCGCCTGCGGGCCCTTCTGGCCCTGCGTGACGTCGAAGCTGACCCGCTGGCCCTCGAGGAGCTCACGGAAGCCCTGGGACTGGATGTTCGAGTAGTGGGCGAAGACGTCGGGGCCGCCGCCGTCCTGCTCGATGAAGCCGAAACCCTTTTCGGCGTTGAACCACTTCACGGTTCCCTGTGCCATGACATTCTCCTTCTGTAGGCAGAGGGCCCATCCGGAGAAGCCGGTAGAACAAATAATGCGCCTGCGGGAGAAGAATTCCGTCAGGCGCACATAGGTCATATGGGTACCACAACTGCAATGCCCAAACCCTAGCACAGGACGCCCCGGAACGACGGCCGGGGCCACGGCGGCCACCGTCGGTCACGGCCCCCGCACAGGGCAGCGCGAAGCGCCCACCCGTCCGTGTGCCGCGCCCGGCACGGTACGCGCAGGCGTGCCGCGGCGGCCGCGCAGGGCGTCCGGCCGCGTCGGCTGCACCGGGGACGCCTTCCGTGCGGCGCCCCCGGTGAGGCGGGGCCCCGGCCGGCTGCCTGGGCCGGCCGGGACCCCGTGTCGTCAGCGCAGCAGTTTCACCGCCGCGACCACCAGGGGGTCCAGGCCGTCCGCTCCGGAGTCGACGAAGTCGAACAGCCGGGTGCGCATGCGCGGGTCCCAGAACCTGCCGATGTGCCCGGCGACGGCCTCGGCCGCCCGGTCACCCGGCAGGTGGACGAGGTTGGCCGCGATGTCGTTGGCCATCCGGCGCTCCGCCGGCACTGCGTCCGCCATCTCAGTCCACCACCGTCAGCAACCGGTCGCGGTCCTGGCCACGGTCCTCTTCCCCGCCCTCGGCCCGCCGCGGGCGGGCGAGCCCCACTTGGACGGCGGTCACCTTGTACTCCGGGCAGTTCGTCGCCCAGTCCGAGTTCTCCGTGGTCACCACGTTGGCCCCGGTCACCGGGTGGTGGAACGTGGTGTAGACCACCCCGGGCGGCATGCGGTCGGAGATCTCGGCCTTCAGCGTCGTCTCCCCCACCCGGCTCGCCAGGGTCACGGTGTCGCCGTCCACGATGCCGCGGACCTCCGCGTCGTGGGGATGCAGCTCCAGCACGTCCTCCGGGTGCCAGGCGACGTTGCCGGTGCGGCGGGTCTGCGCACCGACGTTGTACTGGCTGAGGATGCGTCCCGTGGTCAGGATCAGCGGGAAGCGCCGGGTGCTGCGCTCGGCGGTCGGCACGAAGGTGGTGACGACGAACCGGCCCTTGCCCCGCACGAACTCGTCCACGTGCATGATGGGCGTGCCCTCGGGGGCCTCCTCGTTGCACGGCCACTGGACGCTGCCCAGCTTGTCGAGCAGCTGGAAGGAGACACCGGTGAAGGTCGGCGTGACCTGGGCGATCTCGTCCATGATCTGACCGGGGTGGTCGTACGCCATGGGGTGGCCCATGGCGGTGGCGATCTCGGAGACGATCTGCCACTCGTGCTTGCCGGTCTTGGGCTTCATCACCGCGCGCACCCGGTTGATGCGGCGCTCTGCGTTGGTGAAGGTGCCGTCCTTCTCGAGGAAGGACGCGCCGGGCAGGAAGACGTGCGCGAACTTCGCCGTCTCGTTGAGGAACAGGTCCTGCACGACGACCAGTTCCATGGCCGCCAGCGCGGCGGTGACGTGCTTGAGGTTGGGGTCGGACTGGGCGATGTCCTCGCCGTGCACGAACAGGCCGCGGAACGTCCCGTCGATGGCGGCGTCGAACATGTTCGGGATGCGCAGCCCGGGCTCGGCGAGGATCGTGCCGCCCCAGAGGTTCTCGAAGACGGTGCGCACGGCGTCGTCGGAGACGTGCCGGTAGCCGGGCAGCTCGTGCGGGAACGAGCCCATGTCGCAGGAGCCCTGCACGTTGTTCTGGCCGCGCAGCGGGTTGACCCCGACGCCGTCGCGGCCGATGTTGCCGCAGGCCATCGCGAGGTTGGCCATGCCCATCACCATGGTGGAGCCCTGGCTGTGCTCGGTGACGCCGAGGCCGTAGTAGATCGCGCCGTTCGGGGCCTGGGCGTACAGCCGGGCCGCCGCGCGCAGTTCCGCGGCCGGTACGCCGGTGAGCTCCTCGGTGGCCTCCGGGCTGTTCTCCGGGCGGGCGATGAACTCGGCCCACTCGTCGAAGTCCTCGCACCGCTCGTCCACGAAGGCCCGGTCGGCCAGTCCCTCGGTGACCACCACGTGCGCCATGGCGTTCACGACGGCCACGTTGGTGCTGGGCCGCAGCTGGAGGTGGTGCTCGGCCTGGATGTGCGGGGAGCGCACCAGGTCGATGCGGCGCGGGTCGACGACGATGAGCTTGGCGCCCTCGCGCAGCCGGCGCTTCATCCGCGAGGCGAACACCGGGTGCCCGTCGGTGGGGTTGGCGCCGATCACCATGATGACGTCGGCCTCGGCCACGGACCGGAAGTCCTGGGTGCCGGCTGACTCGCCGAAGGTCTGCTTGAGCCCGTATCCCGTCGGGGAGTGGCAGACCCGGGCGCAGGTGTCGACGTTGTTGTTGCCGAAGGCGGCGCGCACCATCTTCTGGACGACGTACACCTCTTCGTTGGTGCACCGCGAGGAGGTGATGGCGCCGATCGCGCCCGAGCCGTAGGTCTGCTGGAGTTCGCGCATCCGGCGGGCGACGGTGCCGATGGCCTCGTCCCACTCGACCTCGCGCCACGGGTCGGTGATCTTCTCGCGCACCATGGGCCTCAGCACCCGGTCGGGGTGCGAGGCGTAGCCGAAGGCGAAGCGGCCCTTCACGCAGGAGTGGCCCTCGTTGGCGCCGCCGTCCTTGTAGGGCACCATCCGCACCAGCTCGTCGCCGCGCAGCTCGGCCTTGAACGAGCAGCCGACGCCGCAGTACGCGCAGGTGGTGACCACCGAGCGGGTCGGCATGCCGAGTTCGACCACCGACTTCTCCTGGAGCGTGGAGGTCGGGCAGGCCTGCACGCAGGCCCCGCAGGAGACGCACTCGGAGTCCATGAAGCTCTCGCCCGCGCCGGCCGAGACCTTGGAGTCGAAGCCGCGTCCCTCGATGGTCAGCGCGAAGGTGCCCTGGACCTCGCCGCAGGCGCGGACGCAGCGGGAGCAGGCGATGCACTTGGACGCGTCGAAGTCGAAGTACGGGTTGGAGGTGTCCTTGGGGGCGTCGAGGTGGTTCTCGCCCTCGTAGCCGTACCGGACCTGCCGCAGCCCGACCACGCCGGCCATGTCCTGCAGTTCGCAGTCGCCGTTGGCCGGGCAGGTGAGGCAGTCCAGCGGGTGGTCGGAGATGTAGAGCTCCATGACGCCCTGGCGGAGCTTCTCCACCTTCGGTGTCTGGGTGCGCACCTGCATGCCCTCGGCCACCGGCGTGGTGCAGGAGGCGGGGGTGCCGCGGCGGCCGTCGATCTCCACCACGCACAGCCGGCAGGAGCCGAAGGGCTCCAGGCTGTCGGTGGCGCAGAGCTTGGGGATGTCGATGCCGGCCTGCGCGGCGGCGCGCATCACCGACGTGCCCTCGGGCACGGTCACCGGCATCCCGTCCACTTCCACCGAGACCGTCGCCGCGCCGGGCCTCTCCGGAGTACCGAAGTCGGGTTCCTTGAGCAGTGTCATGCCGTGCCCTCCGTCCTGCTTCCATGGGCGTGCGTACGTGGGATCGCCCGGCCGGGGTCGCGGGCGAGGAAGTCGTCGGGGAAGTGCGCGATGGCGCTGCGCACGGGCATCGGGGTGAGCCCGCCCATCGCGCACAGGGAGCCGTCGGTCATCAGCTCGCACAGGTCCTCGAGCAGGGCCAGGTTCTCGTCCCGCTGCTGGCCGGCCACGATCTTGTCGATCACCTCGACGCCGCGGACCGAGCCCACCCGGCAGGGCGTGCACTTGCCGCAGGACTCCTCGGCGCAGAACTCCATCGCGAACCGGGCCTGAGCGGCCATGTCGACGCTCTCGTCGAAGACGACGACGCCGCCGTGGCCCAGCATGGCGCCCGCCTGGGCGAACGCCTCGTACTCCATCGGCAGGTCGAACATAGACGTCGGCAGGTAGGCGCCGAGCGGCCCGCCGACCTGCACGGTGCGGACCGGGCGTCCGGAGAAGGTGCCGCCGCCGAACTCCTCGACCAGTTCGCGCAGCGTGATGCCGAAGGCGGTCTCCACGATGCCGCCGCGCGCGACGTTGCCGCCGAGCTGGAACACCTGGGTGCCGCGGGAGCGTTCGACGCCGAGTTCCTGGTACGCCTTGGCGCCCTCGGCGAGGATGACCGGCACGGTGGCGAGGGTGAGGACGTTGTTGACGACCGTCGGCTTGCCGAACAGCCCCTCGATCGCGGGGATCGGCGGCTTGGCGCGGACGGTGCCGCGCTTGCCCTCCAGGCTCTCCAGCATGGAGGTCTCCTCGCCGCAGATGTACGCTCCGGCGCCGACCCGGACGTGCAGGTCGAAGTCGAGCGGGGAGCCGAGGACGCCCTTGCCGAGCCAGCCCTGCTCGCGCGCGACGTCGATCGCCGCGCGCATCGTGGCCACCGCGTCCGGGTACTCGGAGCGGATGTAGAGGTAGCCCTCGCTCGCGCCGACGGCGTGCGCGGCGATCGTCATGCCCTCGATGAGCATGAAGGGGTCGCCCTCCATGACCATGCGGTCGGCGAAGGTGCCGCTGTCGCCCTCGTCGGCGTTGCAGCAGACGAACTTGAGTTCGTCCACGCAGTCCATCACGGTCTTCCACTTGATGCCGGCCGGGAAGCCGGCGCCGCCGCGGCCGCGCAGTCCGGAGTCGGTGACCTCGGTGACGACGTCGGCGGGGGCCATGCCGAGGGCGGTGCGCAGGCCGGCCAGGCCGCCGTGGCGCAGGTAGTCCTCGGGCGAGAGGGGGTCGGTCACCCCGATGCGGGAGAAGGTGACCCGGGTCTGCCGGGCCAGCCAGGGCAGTTCGTCGACGACGCCGAGGCGCAGCGGGTGCTCGGCGCCCTCGAGGAGGCCCGCGTCCAGCAGTCCCTCGACGTCCTCGGGGGCGACCGGACCGTAGCCGACGCGGCCGGCCGGGGTGACCACCTCGACCAGCGGCTCCAGCCACAGCATGCCGCGGGAGCCGTTGCGCACCACCTCGACGGGCGCCCCCCGCTCCGCCGCGGCGCGCCGCAGGGCGTCCGCCACCTCGTCCGCGCCGACCGATCTGGCCGCCGAGTCGCGGGGGACGTAGACCGTCACCGCGGAGTCGGAAGAGTCCTTCATCATGCCACCGTCCCCTTGAGGATGGAGCCCAACCGGGCCGTGCCCACTCGTCCGTACAACCGGCCGTCGACCTCGACCGCCGGCCCCAGGGCGCAGTTGCCGAGGCAGAAGACCTGCTCGACGGTGACCGCGCCGTCCGGGGTCGTCTCCCCCAGCGCCATCCCCGCCTCCCGCGCGTAGCCCACCAGCGCGTCGGACCCGAGGGACTGGCACGCCTCGGCCCGGCAGATGCGCACCGTGGTGCGTCCCGCCGGCTCGCGGCGGAAGTCGTGGTAGAAGGTCACCACTCCGTGGACGTCCGCCCTGGAGAGGTTGAACTCGTCGGCGAGCACGGGTATCGCCTCTTTCGGTACGCACCCCAACTCGGCCTGCAGGGCGTGCAGTACCGGCAGCAGCGCACCTCGCTGATCCCGGTGGTCAGCAACAACCGTCCGGACCACCTCTTCGACCGTCATGTCACTCCCGCCGATCGTCATTGACCACTCCGCCTTCGTCAGGTCAGGGAGTTCCAGCGCGGGATCGTCACAGAGCCGCTTCGCCTTCCCGACGGTGCCGGCCGTACACGGCGACGATACCGCATACAAACTTCTGCATACAGAATCCTGCGGCCCGGACTTTCCCCGACTCCCGGCAGCCGACCGGCAGCCGGGCACCACCATGCCGCGGTACAAGGCATGTTGCATACCAAAACCTGTATACTGAATCGTCCCGCCGCCCGCGACCCTCCCGGCGGCCCCGAGTCCAGAGCCGTCGGCCCGCGGGCTCGGTGGCAGAACGGGGGAACCATGCGCGAGGCCCTGACGGCCGCGGCGACCCGCCGGGTCGCCCGCCCCGCCCCACTGCGCGAGGCCGTGTACGACGCCATCGTCGAACTCATCATCAGCGGGTCCCTCACGCCCGGTCAGCACCTGGTGGAGGCCGAACTCGCGGAGCATCTCGGGGTGTCCCGCCAGCCGGTGCGCGAAGCCCTGCAGCGCCTGCAGACCGACGGCTGGGTCGACCTGCGTCCCGCCCAGGGCGCCTTCGTCCACTCCCCCACCGAGGAGGAGGCCGCCCAACTGCTCGGCGTCCGCTCGGTGCTGGAGACCTACTCGGCACGACTCGCCGCCGAGAACGCCAAGCCCGAGGACGTCGAACGCCTCTGGGAGCTGCAGCAGGACGGGGTGGGGGCGCTCGCCGCGGGCGACGTGGAACGCCTGGTCACGGCCAACACCGCGCTGCACTCCTTCATCACGTCCATCGCCGCCAACGCCGTGCTGGCCGAGCTGATCTCGCAGGTGAGCCGGAAGGTGCGGTGGTACTACACCCCCATCGCCAAGCCCCGCGGCAAGGACGCCTGGAACGAGCACGCCCAGCTGATCAGGGCCATCGCCAAGGGCGACGCCGACCGCGCCGGCGAGATCATGCGCAAGCACACCGAACGCACCGGTGACTACCGCAAGGCGGTCGCGGCGGGCGCCACGGCACTGAGCTGAGCCGCCCCGCCGGCTGCCGGAGGGACCTGTTCCGCGGCCGCCACCGACGGGTGGACGGCCGCGGCGCCCACGGCGTCCCGCAGTTCGCGCAGCCACGGCAGCACCGCGCGCAGCACGACCTCGTACCCCGCGCCGTCCTGCCCGAGCATCGCGTCGGCGGGGACGAGGACGGGGTCGGCGAGCACCGTCGAGGTGGCGCTGCCGTGCGGGCCCGTACCGTCCGGCCGGGCGGGGACGAAGAGGTCGGGCGCGTGCGCGGGCACCAGCCACAGGGTCAGCCCGTCCGGGGCGGAAAGCGGCAGTGACGACCAGACGTAGCTGTCGGCCTCCCCCGCCGCGACCACCTCGTGCTTGCGGGCGCGCAGGGCGACCACCTCGCCCGAGCGGGTCGCGGTCCCGGCGCCGGCCGCGCCGGACGCCCCGTCCGCCAGGGCGAGGCTGCTCAGGTGGCGTCCGGCGGCTATCTCACCGCGCACCCAGGGGCTTCCGCACGTCTCGATCACGGCGACCGCCGCGTAGTGCGACTGGAGCACGGCCGCGGTCACCGGGCAGCTCGCGGCGATCCGCGCAACGACGTCGGCGGCCTCGTCCGGGCCCCGGCCACCGCCGCCCAGGCCGGCGGAGACGGTCAGCCCGAGCAGCCCCGCCTCGCCCAGGGCGGTCACCGCGCCGCGCGGGAACCTCCCCTCCCTGCCGGTCCGTTCGGCGCGGGGTGCGATGACGTCGCTCAGGACACGGGAGAAGGCGTTGCGGTACGACACGAGGTGACCCCCTCGGGAGCGGTTGCTGATCTGCCGTCAGGCAGCGGACGTGGGCACGACGACGGACGGGGCGGCCGGGAACGCGGGTGTGCGTTCGCCGGCCACCCCGCCGGCGTGCGCGCGGACCAGCCGCCGGGAGCAGCCGTCCCGCGTCTCCCGGCAGGTTGCCGTCCGCCGGTCCGCGCGCAGGTCCTGGACGGGGCGTCGGTGCCCCGGGGGGCTCAGGGCCGCGGGTCGATCTCCCGCAGCAGCCCCGTCGTGACGTCGAAGACAAAGCCCCGGACGTCGTCGGTGTGGAGCAGGAACGGGGAGGTGCGCACCCGTTGCATCGACTGCCGGACGTCCTGGTCGACGTCCTGGAAGGCCTCCACCGCCCACGCGGGGCGCTGGCCGACCTCCATCTCCAGTTCGTGCCGGAAGTCCTCGGTGAGGGTCTGCAGACCGCAGCCGGTGTGGTGGATCAGTATCACGCTGCGGGTCTTCAGGGCGCGCTGGCTGATGGTCAGCGACCGGATGGTGTCGTCGGTGACCACGCCGCCGGCGTTGCGGATGGTGTGGCAGTCGCCCAGTTCCAGGCCGAGGGCGGCGTGCAGGTCGATCCGGGCGTCCATGCAGGCCACCACGGCCACCTGGAGCACGGGCCGGGCACCCATGCCCGGGTCGGTGAACCCCGCGGCGTACTTGCGGTTGGACTCCACCAGGCGGTCGATGACCGTCTCCTCGCCCGGGGCGCCGCCGCCGGGCTGTGCGGAACCGTACGTTGACGTCGACATGACTCCGGTGCGCTCCTTTTCTGGTGCGGCCCCCCACGTGATCCGATCATCCACGTGAACGGCCGGTTCGGGGTGGACCACGGCGGTCGCCGCCGCCCCCGTTTCCTCCCGTCGGTCGATAGACGGGGTGAATCAACGCAGGCCGGACCCGAGGGCACAGCGGCCCCGGTACGGCGGCGGGGTCCGTCGCGCCGACGGGCCGTGCTCGGGGCGCCGCCCGTACGGCGGCGGCTCGCAGCGCCGGGTGTTGTCGGTGGCGGCCGGACGGCGCGTGTGGTCCGCGGTCATGGTCAGATCACTCCTTGTGCCTTGAGCGTCGGCAACTCGTCTTCTCGGAGGCCGAGTTCGCCGGTGTAGATGTCGTGGTTGTGTTCGCCGAGGAGGGGTGAGCGGTGGATGGTGGTGGGTGAGTCGGAGAGTTTGAGGGGGTTTCCGAC